>DASPOK010000142.1:0-10002 GCA_035626075.1 Nitrososphaerales archaeon | reverse complement strand
ATGTCCCCCTCAACCCCCAGCACGGCCGCATCCACCTGCCTGAGCGAGGAGAGCAGCTTCACCCTGTCGTGCTCGTTGATGAGAGGCTCTCTCTTCTTCCTCCTTCTTATTGTGCTGTCCCGGGCCACGGCGACGACCAGGGCGTCTCCTAGGCTCCTCGCCTTGCCAATGGTATAGACGTGGCCATAGTGAATCACCTCAAACCCTCCACCGATGAACACCACCTTGATTGACTTCCTCCCCTTTGGAGTGAGCTCTGCCCCTGCTTCCGAAACTCTCACCAGGCCCAGCTTCGCGAGTTCATCGATTTCTTCCCTCGCCTCGTCCACCCGGAGCCCCAGCCTCTCGGCGAGCGCCTCGGCGTCCGCCCTCTCCCCCTTCACTCCCAGCGAAAAGAGGGCGGCAAGCGTGTGTTTGTTGTCCATGCCCTACCAGTCTATCCTAACCACGCCCGCGAACGAGAGCGAGTCCAAAAGTCCTTCGGCGTAGCCGATGCTGAGCATGGCCATCTCATCTTCGCCGTTTGCCAGGAATCTCTCTGCGTCCTTCATATATAGCTCAGCGTTTTCCAAGACATGCTCGTACTGCGGCCCCAGCTTGTCCTTCACGGAGTCAAGAGCTCGCTTCGTCTTTGCGGCATACCTGGGGACCAGCGTCTGGGCGGTTCTCAGGACGACGTCCGAGTTGCTTCTCACCCTGGACTCCTCGATGGAGAAGATTGCCGAGATCGCCTCCACCTCGGTGAAGTGCAGTTTCCCTGGGACGATAAGGCAGTGGGGAGGCCCTCCATGCTCCCCTTTCGACAGCTCGGAGAAGGTCCCGGCGGCTGTAGCCGCGTCCTCCCTCCCGAGCCGCGACAGCAATATCGCGAAAGTGTCCCCGCTCACGACCCCTCGCCTGAAGTTCCCCTCCGCAAGGAGGAGGCCCGCGATGGCGTCGGCAGGGGTCACCCCTTCCCCGCCCTGCACGTCGTACTCAAGCAGCAACAGGGTGTGGGCCCCCTCGAGGAGGTTCTCGTGCAGGACATGGTAGGCCTGGGTCAGCTTCCCGACCGCTTCCCTGGTAACGGTCACCGTCCTCGAGAACTTGTAGGAGTGGAGCCCTGATGCGCTGGCGGCCGCCGATGCAATGGTCGCTGAGTGAATCACACGCGTCTCCACCCCTTGCCTGATCGCCCGGACGCGAAGTTCGTCGTGGGTGGTGGCTATCATCGGATCCCCGAGGACAGCCAGTACCACCTTCTTCTCCTTCGCGTCAGATAGGATGGCGGTGCCGTCCTCCACGAACTCCCTGTCGACGATGGTGAGTCGCTTCCCCGTCACCTTCTGTACGTGCGTCAGCAACTGCGGCTCATGCGGGGTGGTGTAGTACTCCAGGTAGATCGTGTCGGCGGCGACTATCTCCTCGACGCCCTCGAGGGTAATCCCCTTGGCACCAAGACCGAGACCGACGAAGCTAAGGCGACCCATCAGTTTTGGCGCCTCCCGACCTGTTATTTCAATTGAAGGTAGCAAAGGCAGGGTGCGGGCCTGGTGGGATTCGAACCCACGGCATGCTGGTCTCTCCGGAAGCAGCCTAAGAGCCAGCCGTTATAGGATACACTCTCTAACCTGGCTTCCCGCAGTTGCTGCTCTGAGCCACAGGCCCACGCGTCGGCCGCGTTATCGTGGTAGATTAAAGACTTGCCTCGGAGAGGTCTTGTATCTAGGCCTGATTAACGCGAGAAACTTGCGGATCATTTCTTGATTAGTAATTCGTAGAGTGTACACGCCGTCCTTTGAGCCCAGCCTGTTGGTCACAATTCCAAGTCTAAGGAGCTCCTCTTTTAGCTGGTGCATGAGTGTGGGAAGTTTCATCCTGATTTGGACCACGAGAAGGTTGTCGTAGACCTTCTTCATCCTGTTGTACATCTTAGAGTAGCGACGGAAGATTGACCCTTCGGCGTGATACAATCCTCTAATGAATGCTATCACTTGACCACTTTCGACTACTGCGGAGGGAATGCATGCATCGTGCTTCCTCCCAAGAGGAATGCCTAATGCCAAGAGAGCTATTGCGATTCTCTCCCCATAAACATGATATCTTGTTGTGCCGTCCTTCCTCAGGCGAAGACTTCCGGCCACGCCAAATGCGGCTATGAAGGTTGGTTGAATGACCTGCTCGTAGTAGTGATATTCCGAAGAGTTACCAGTGAAGGCTACGACGAAGTAGTGTCTGCCCCTAGAGGCGCATCTGCAAACGCACCCATCTCCGAGTAGCACTCCTAGCATTTCAGCGAAATCCTCGGTAATGATCAAGTTTCAGCCTAGGGGGGACGAGTGTGGCTCTTGAAGAGGAGACCCAACTATCCAAGGATGACTAGGGAGGTTAGTGAAACTATTGCCCGCTTTCCCGATTGACTTGGAGTCCCTTAGCTAGCTAGTGGGAGTTACCAGCATGCCGTGGGAGGCGCAAGTACGCCCGCGAATTCGAATCCCACCAGGCCCGCATCCAATAAGCCCATTACAGACTCTATTCGACAGACGGGGCGTGATTCCGGCTATTCTGACTCTTATGCATGGGCGCGAATCGGGTTCGTCCCGTAGAGCCACTTGGCATCGTCTTTCAGTCAAAACGTCGGAGAGTAGGGTTCGTCCAACCCTACTCCTTTCTAGGTGCCCCCCTAAGTATCGGTCTTAGTCTCCAGGCACCAGAGCATAGACGTACGTGCAGATCAGACAAGCAACCAGAGTGTCTGCGACTCCACAACAAGCCTTGGAAGACTCGAAATCACGCCCTAACCCTTATAGATTAAGGGATTGGAAAGCTCGCAAATCAAAGAAAATGAAACCCATAGACATGCTTCTTTCCGTTGTTTTGCTGATCTCAGCGGCCGTAGGAAGCTACATCCTTGCCACCGATTCGTATCTAAAGTCCGCCGCCCCGACGCACGCCTACGGACTCGCGGCGTTTACGGTCATTGACCTTGTCTTGATAATTGGCGTGTGGAGAAAGCCAAGAGTGGCGATAATTGCCGCGGTCCTGCTAGGTCTTGTACAAATGGGAGCGATGGGGGGCGATGTCTTCTTCGGCACGTTTACGTTCTCCTCAAACATCACCACCGCCACAGCCTTCTCGAACTATCTCCTTGGTGATTTGGCCTTCCTAACCCTGCTGGGGGTCCAGGTCATGCTAATCCTTGTCGGGATTGCAGCCTTCGTTTTGGGGGACAGAGTTCCAGGCGTGCAGCAGATAGCCAAAGCACCTTCGTGAAAACGAACGCCAAAACAAGTCCGCGGTAGGAAAAGTTGCAATAGTTTCGGTGGCGGTAATCGCCGTCCTTGTCGCTGGTGTAGCTCACCTTCTTAGCGCGAGGTCGGGGAACGCTACAACAACAGACTTCGCCCGAGATAGTGTATCTCGATATGCCCAGCGGGGCCTTCATGGCGGAATTGCCTCGCCACAATGGCCGTTTGCAAAGCTCGGGGGGTTCTCGGTTGACAACAACCTACGTACGTTGCGACATCGGTTCCCCCTTGCTTCTCGGGAAGACCGCTGCTACGATAACCCCAACTACGCCTAACCAGAATCCGCCGTTGATAAGGTCCCCAGAATACACATATCCGTTGTAGAAAGAAATGTCATACAGGTAACCTGCGTAGACGCCCAATATCACGCCGCCAATCCCGCCAATCAGAATCGCCAGCGCTAGATTCATTTCTTCTATTACCAATGAGAGACTCTGTTTGATAAAGGATTCGCAGCGCCATCAGCTAGTGACTCCATTGCCTCGTCTCGAGAATAGAACACCGAGCTTGGCGGGTGCTCACCTGAGAATTACGTTGTTCCAGAGTGTATGGGTACCGTTGCCGCATGAACCGTTTTGTCCTTTGAAGAAAGAGGACCCCGCCAGGCAAGGCCCTGTCTCACGTCTAGGACCAGCCTGAAACCTCCCAACTCGGTTCATCGATGCTCCGTCCCTGGACAGGCAGTTACCTTGGAAGCCTTTGCGCAGGCTTTATGAACCAAGTTTAGCGGGAGAGAAAGACCAGTCCGAGGTCCATGAGCGACACCGATACGCTCGTAAATATCGCACTTGTGTGGATTGCCATCGCTGCTGTAGGTGGCGAAATAATCTACGTCTACTGGCCTCCTCTTCTCGCCCTGGTCTGGATAATTGAGAATCTCATAGTGCTGACTCTTGCTGGTCTATTCCAGAGCATGAGCGACGCTGACGCATTTGCAGGAGTCGCATTTGTCTGGATTATCATTATGGCTCTGAGTGCCATAGTAGTCTACGCATACTGGCCTCCTTCTCTCGTCATTGCTTGGATGCTCGAGAATCTCGTAGCACTGGCTCTCGTCGGTATGTCCAGGACCCCGTCGACGGAAAAGGGCCTGTGGGTCTGGGGCTCCGACGAAAGAACTCAGCGACGCATGACCAAGAAGGTGTCACAATCAAAGCGCCTGATGGCTGCCCTCGTGGCCATCATGAAGCGCACGGAAGGCCTCAGCAACGCAGAACTTAACGATCTCACCTCCAACAACTCGAGTTGGATGACACTCTCGGTGATGAGAGAGCTGCTTTCGCTGGGCTTGGTCGAATACCAAGTGGACTTATTCGGCAACCCGGGGCGATACGCGCTGACCGACCTCGGTAGAAACGTCATGCAGAAAATAACTGGGCAAGCCGCTTCTGTCAAGCAGTCAGCGCAGGTAGCACAGCCCTCCACTCCTCCCGGTCCCAAGGCTTCCTCGTCTGCCGCAGCGAAGCCTGAAACAAGACCGGCGCAGCCCTGAAGCAACCACCCAAGAGCTTCCTACCGATTGCGATAGTACGATCTGGGTTGTACTCTTTTAGGCGATGAGATGGGCTCGTCTAGTCCGTTCACTACCAATACGCAGCCCAGTTCGCCACACCAAAGTGCTCCCGGAAGGTCTAATGCCAAGCACAAAGACGGAAGGATGCGTTGAGGTTAAACTGCCAAATGGATGGCGGTTTTCTCGTACCGATTCTTTCGGGAAAAGCCCGGAAACGCTAGGTGCTGTGTATCATGACACAGTAGCCGAACTTTCTCTCGTCGTGTAGTACCAGAACGGGCCTATTATTCCGAACACGAAACAGAAGACATACGCCACCCAGTCGAGGCTGTAGGTAGAGGCCACATTGAAGAATGAAAATGGAAACACAAGAGGGAGATAAACCAGTGCGAAGACGATCGCAAGGCTGACTATAGTCGAGATGTACTCAAGAAAGGGTTGATTTTGGAATCCCGGGCGATTACGATCCAGCCACACCCCGACGTTTAGGATGCCGAAACCTAACACCAGTCCCATAGAGGTGAACGTTACAGTCGAAGGTCCAAAAGAACTCTGGCCCGTCACGAGTGTCAGTGCATTCGAGGCTATCGGAATGACAAACAGCATCAGTCCGTAGAAGACGGATCTGAATCCAATATCTCTGTGAGAGACTCTGAGACTGGTGATGAGAAAGAGGAGAAAGAGGATTGCGAGGGTGACTGTAAACCCGAGGCACCAGTCAGCGAAGTTCTGGGATCCACCAAGGACCGCAGCATCGGGGGCAAAAATCGCTGTCACAACTCCCATCGGAAAGTGTGCCGAGTTGTCGACCAAGCCGGAGTACAAGCTAGGGCTCGACCTAAACGCGAGATAGACGTAGACATTCCCCATTACTATTGCAAGGATCATCGCAAGCGCGAACAGGATTCCAAGGAGCCACGCCCTCGACAGGCCAGCGCTAGCCAAGGCTAGACACCTGACTCTGTTATTGATAAAAAACGTTTCTTCAATTAGAGGGGCCGGGCCGGGTGGACCCAATTCGGAAGTCAGATCGACGGTCTCCTTGTTTCGCCTCGGAGCATATTTCTCCTAGGACTTGGAGGCTCAAGCGTCATCGGGGGCTGTCTTCATTCGACGCCCCAGGGTCTCATCGTCGGCCTGTTCGGTTTTGCGAATCGAGTCGGTAGGGGTTGCTTTCCAATCCTACTTTTCCCAATTGCCGAGGGCCCCGGTGCAGAGCTTCTTCTCCTGGCTGCAGGGTAATGGTTTAATCATCAGACAAGGAAGCCTTGTCGAATGCCTGAAGGCCCGTTTACTTCATTTGTTCAGGTGGTCCTCACGCTTTCAATTGGGGGTGTTCTGCTCTATCCTCTTTACCCAGCTGTGGACGCTCTGAATCATACATTTGCACTATTCCTTGTTCTTGGGGTTGCATTGGTGCTGGGGGCTGTAGTCGTGAAAGAGGTCGGCGGGTCGCAGGGGTTTGAAGGGTCGAAAAAAATGTCTGGTCTTGCTCGAATCGCGCCCTTATTCGCGACTTGGGTCATTTTGACGCTCGCTGTTGAGTTTCTTAGTGGTGACTCATCCCTCCAAATTTTTGTTACTCTGGCTACTGTTGTGATTGTGGTGCTTTTCGCCTTCGCGATGTCCTAGATTCAGGTTCGAGGGCACGGCCCTGAATATTGTCAACCTCCAACAATAAGTGATTGCTGGGAGGCAAGACACTTAACTATAGGAATGGCTCTATGACCGACGAGCACAATTGATCAAAGCATGGGAATTGGGTGTTGGAATTATCTTCTTGGCAGTATGGCTCCCTATTCTGTTCTATTCCATCGCCCATTGGAGCACACTTCCCACAGCTACGCTCCTCTCAATTATATCGCTCGTAGTCTTCGCACTTTTCATGGGCCTCTTCCATGAAAGCAAATAGCCCCAAGCTCGTGGCGGATTCCTTGCAACCAGAGACTCAACCGTGGGCCCCCGAGATGTTTCCATCTCATGCTTGGCCACGACGTCGACGGAACATCTTGCCCCGCAGCGAGAATCTTCAGACTCTCATCTAGTGAGCACCACCTGAACATCACAGGTCGGATTTGAGAATGCAGAATAGCATAGAGATGAGGGAGACAGCGTTTGACATGCGGGCATGCATTCGGATTTGAGTTCGTTTCCAGTCTGGACGCTCTTACGTTACGATTCCTGTTGGGACCGAACCTTCCCTAGGATTCGTTTAATGCCTGAAGGTTAACCTCGCACAAAGAACGGGTCGAATCCAACCAGGCCGCTTGGGTTCCAAATCTGAGAATCGTCTCCTCCGCTTAATAGCGCATATTAGGGACGCCCAAATTTGAGAGAAGTGTCTCTAGAGACCGAAAGGACGTCCAAATTCCCCTTCCCTAAGAGGGACGCCGACGCCAGAAAGGGCAACTTCGAAGAGGTCCAGCTCCCATACACCATGGAAGAGGCCATGGCTGAAGCGAGCAGATGCGTCACATGTGTCAATCCCATATGCATGGATGTCTGCCCGCTCCAGACGGACATCAGGGGGATGTGCGAAGCGGTGGCCAGAGGGGACTTCCAGACCGCCTACCACAGGATAAGGGAGACAAATGCCCTCCTTGGGACTACAGCACGCTGTTGCCCCCAGCTCGACAGCCTCTGCGAAGCTGCCTGCGTAATCGGCTCGAGAGGTCAGCCTGTCGCGTCAGGAATGATTCAGCGTTTCGTTGCAGACTGGGAGAGGACAGTCTCCCACCAGCCCGACCCGAAGTCAATGGCCGACACCGGGAAGAAGGTCGCCATCGTTGGCGGGGGCCCCGCGGGGCTGGCAGCCGCTGAGCTCCTTAGGCGCTATGGCCACTCGGTCACGATCTACGAAGCCCTGCCCGTCCTGGGCGGGACGGCGTGGTACGGGATCCCTGACTACCACCTGCCGAAGGACGTACTCCAGTACGAAGCGTCGAGGGTTGCCGGCATGGGCATCGACGTGAAAACCGGGGTGAAGGTTGGTGAGAGCATCGGACTGGACGACCTGCGCTCAGACTACGACGCAGTCTTGATTGCTACTGGGGCCAAAGATGTGTCGAAGTTCGACACGTCGGGTTCGGACCTGGAGGGGGTCTACGACGGCTACAAGTTCCTGGAGGACGTCTTCGTCTCAGGTATCAGCAATTACCTTGCGAATCCGAAGTATCGCCTCGGGAAGCGAGTGCTCGTCATAGGCGGAGGAGACAGCGCCCTTGACTGCGCAAGGACGGCGCTCAGGCTGACCGGGGGCGAGGTCACGATAGTCTATCGTAGGACCGAGGTCGAGATGCCCGTTGACGAGATCCTGATTGAAGAGGGAAAGGAAGAGGGTCTTCGGCTGAAGTTCCTGCTGGCACCAAAGGCATACTCGGGCCAAGGAGGGCACGTGAACAAGGCGACCATGTCCGTGATGAAGCTCGGGGAGGTCGATTCAAGCGGGAGGAGGAGCCCTGTCCCTACAGGTGAGGCCATCGACATGGAGTGCGACTCCGTGATAATCGCGATAGGCCGAGGTCCGAACACCTTCCTCCAGCTCAAGGCAGGGATCAAGACAGGGTGGAAGGGTGCAATCGCCATCGATGACCGGAGCATGACTTCCGCGCGGGGGGTCTTCGCCGCGGGTGACGTGGTGTCCGGCGAAAGCCTGGTCGTGAAGGCGATGGCCATGGGGAGGGATGCGGCTCAGCGCGTCCACGAGTACCTCCTGGGACTGGACAGCGAGCACAGGTCCCTCTACGACTATTACTTTACCCGGCGGGCGACAGACGACTACTACCGCGAGATGCTGGACGGCAGAGAGGAAACACTCCCG
Source organism: Nitrososphaerales archaeon (assembly GCA_035626075.1). GTDB lineage: Archaea > Thermoproteota > Nitrososphaeria > Nitrososphaerales > Gagatemarchaeaceae > UBA183. The sequence continues at coordinate 1,382 of DASPOK010000142.1, read as the reverse complement.
CCCGAGTGAGCCGCCGAACCGAGAGCCGACGCCTCCCGCCGCGATCCCCGGCTCAGTTCGCTCTGTCTGTGGCCCCGGGGTTGAATGCCGATTCAGCAATGTACACAAGCACCGGGGTAGACGACGAGGCCCACGCCATGAAGGTGATGAGAGGGATGGAGGACGCCTGGGAGAAGAAAGACGAACCATATTTCATGGGTGTCCTCGATGTGACAGGGCGCCGAGGCCAAAGACTCGAACCCTTAAGACACCTCGACACGGTCGCTGAGCAGCTTGAGGCTCGCGGGAAAGAAGGCCCTCGTCACCGGTTCTTCACAGGGGGTAGGCGCAGAGATCGCCAAGCTCTTCGCAAAGGAGGGGGCGACAGTGGTTGTGAACCACCGTCCTGGCGGAGTCCACGAAGAACCCACCCTGGACCACATCAAGAGGGCCGGCGGAAAAGCGTTCGCAGTCCACGCTGACATCTCCGACCCGTCGAGCGTGGCGGCCATGTTCGACACAATCAAGGACCGACTCGGTGGCCTAGACATCCTTGTGAACACCGCCGGGTTGGCCGACAGCCGGCTATGGAACCTCAGCCTGGGAAAGACCAAGCTCGAGATGTGGCAGCGTGTCTTCGCAGTGGACGCGTTCGGAACCTTCCTTTGCACGCAGGGAGCGGTGAGGCTCATGCGCCGCGGTTCGTCGATTGTCAATGTTGCCTCGACCCCTGCTCTCGTTGGGGACACTGAAGGACTCGTCTACGCCTCTGCAAAGGGCGCCGTAATCTCGATGACACGGATGCTTGCCAAGATGCTTGCCCCCAAGGCGAGGGTCAATTGTATGGCATTCGGTTCTCTCGAGACAACTTGGGTGGACTGGCTCCAGCCGAGACAAGCGGAGTCCTACAAGGCAGCAATACCCATGGGCAGGTTCGGGAAACCAATAGAAGCAGCGAACCTCGCCCTGTTCCTGGCAAGCGACGAGTCCAGCTTCATCACGGGCCAAGTAATCGTCTTGGACGGCGGAGAAGCCCTTCGCTAGCCCCCGGCCGCCTTGTACAGCCCCCCTTCCTTCTCTATTTTTGCAAGGGCATCGTCTACGGTGTCTGACTCGGCGACGACCCCTTTCTCGATGGCCCTCCTCCACAAGTCTATGTAAATCTCCAGACCTTCCTTGACCTGTTCGCTTCTTGCGTCCTTTGTCCTCGCGAGTTCTTCCAGATAGTCTCTGACTCTCTTCATCTTCGCCGTCAAATGACGGTCGCCTCTCCGCCAACACCTGACGTGTACCCTTTGTAGCCCATCTTCTCCACAGCCCTTAGGACGGCTTGCTCGTCTTTGGCAGAAGTGTTGATGAAGACGGACGGACCCGTCTGCATGGAGTAGTAGGCCTTCAGCCCC
>DASPOK010000141.1:0-9570 GCA_035626075.1 Nitrososphaerales archaeon | reverse complement strand
CTCGTGAGAGTTGCACTAGGGCCTCAGAGCTACGTGTACGCAAGGGGGGAAGATGTGCGGAAAGGAGAAGCCGTCATCTCGAAGGGGCACACTTTCAGGGCTCAGGACGTCGGCTTGGTCGTCGCCCTGGGCTTCACCAAGTTGAAGGTCTGGCGGAAGCCGAGGGTCTCCGTCATTGCCACTGGCAGCGAGCTGACTGCGGCAAGTCAGCCGCGAGAAGGGAAGGTACGTGAAAGCCACTCCCCTGTCTTCCTACGTCTGCTTGAGGGGTCAGGATGCACTCCCGTCGACATGGGAATCGTGGGCGACGACCCTAGAGCTCTGGCAATAATCTTCCGAAAAGCGCTGAGAACTTCGGACCTCGTCCTCACTCTGGGCGGGACGTCGGCAGGCAAGCGCGATTTCGTCGTGGAAGTGGCCTCCAGTCTGAAGCCTGAAGTGATCATACACGGCATCAAACTAGACAGGGGGAGGGTCACAGGAATCGCATGCGTGGAAGGGAAGCCTGTTCTCATGCTCCCGGGGCCGATTCAAGCAGCGATGAACGCTTTCCTTGTCATGGGGACCCCAATCATCCAGGCCCTCTCTGGGAACGCGAAGGTGGGCTTCGAGCTCCCTTGCAGGATGGGGGCGGACTGGGAGTGCAGGAGGAAGTTCGCCAACTTCCAGAAGGTCGTCTACGTGAGACTCGACTGGGATAGCGAGGTCACAGCTGAACCGCTTCTGGCAGAGACTGAATCCCTCAGGTTGCTGGCGGATGCCGACGGGTACGTTCTTGTCTCTGAAGACGTCACACGCATAAACAAGGGGAGTGCCGTCAGAGTCAGGCTCTTCCCCGGGTTTTCCTACGTCCTGTAGCGAACTTGCGAGAAACGACCTTCCTGTAGTCAGACGGCGTGTCTATGTCCATAAGGGTGCCCCTGTCCTCCACTCTCAGCTCCCGCAGCCCGGCTTCGTTACCGTTAACAACCGACTTCGCCCCCCTGTCGCCCTCTATTCTCATGATCTGAGCGAAGAGGCTCCTGTCGAAGAGCACAGGGTTCCCCCTCCGGCCACGATAAACAGGGACCACCACAGGCGCCCTCGACGCCAAGTACTCGTCGACCATGCCGTCAATTGTCCTGGGAGCTAGGAGCGGCTGGTCTCCAAGCGCTATGATTACTGCGTCCGCCTGTTTCTCGACTGCACCGAGGCCAGTCTTCAGTGAGCCGCTCATCCCCCTCCGATAGTCTGGGTTGATGACGACCCTTTCATCGCCAAACTTTACACTCCTTCTTATCTGTGCAGCGTCAGCTCCGAGGACGACTACGATCTCGTCTACCTTCGAGCTTCGGAACGCGTCCAGGACCCGTTCCAGGACCGTTTTCTCCGCGATTGGGAGGGTGAGTTTCGGCCTTCCCATGCGGGTAGAGAGGCCCGCAGCCAGCACGATAGCCGCTATCAAGCTTCCATCCCTCTCGACGAACCAAGGGTAAATAAGAAGGCGAGGGGACACTTACCAAAGGAAGGACGATGAAGCAGGCAGAATTCGCCAAGATGATGGACGCGCTTGTAATGCGCGGGGTTCCCTTCGCAGTCGCCACCGTGGTGAAGATCGAGGGCTCCTCGCTTGGGAAGCCGGGGTTCAAGATACTAATCTCTAACGAGGGCGAGGTGCTCTGCGGGTCACTTGGAGGGGTCTGCCCAGAGTCTGCAATCGCTGCGACTGCCAGGAACACCATGAGGACAGGGCGCCCCAAGGTGGTCAAAGTTTTCCTCGAGAACGTCGAAGATTCAGTGGGAGCGGTGCTGAAGAGCCAGACAGAGGACGAAATACACGTGGAGACCAACTGCGGGGGGGCCATGGAGATATACATCGAACCCTACCTTCCTCAACAGAGACTCATCCTTATCGGACAGGGAGGCAAGGACGACGTGGAAGACGCCCTGACGAAGATGGGGAGGAGCCTGGACTTCGATGTCGTAGTAATCGACCACGATCCGATGCTCAGCGAGCAGCCTGACGAGCTCATCAAGGACGTCAACTACGACCTCAGCAAGTTCCCCTTCGCGAATACGGATTCTGTGGTCGTGCTTACGAGGGGGGAGAGAGACTTGGGGACGCTGAAGGTGCTTTCCAAGTTCACGCTTAGGTATGTCGGCATGCTGGGGAGCCGCCAGCGGGTCAGGGACGACCTGGCGAAGCTCAGGGAAGCCGGGGTGAGCGAGCAGTTCATCTCGTCCCTCAGGGCGCCCATCGGGGCAGACATCGGGGCGGTAACCGCGACTGAAATTGCGCTGAGCATTCTATCTGAGATAGTGGCGGCAAAGTACGGCAAGGAAGTACCACGTAAGGCCCTAACTCAAGGCGAACCCAAAGAGATCGAGAACTAGGGCCTAGGCTTCTATCGGCGTCCCCTTCACCCATGCCCGGGCGCCCCCTTTGAAGCGCTCCTTCTTCCACATGGGCAGTGTGCCCTTTATGGCGTCGATGGCGAATCTACACGCTTCGAACGCTTCTGCTCTGTGTTCGCTTGAAACCGCCACGGCTACGCTCACCTCCCCCACCTTCAGGTGGCCGTAGCGGTGCACCATCGCAATCTTCAGCACGGGCCACCTTCTTCTCACTTTCTCTTCTATCTCTCTCATCTTCCTCTCCGCCATTTCCCTGTAGACCTCATAGGTGAGCCCTTCCACCGTCTTCCCTCCGCTCCTCCGTCGGATGGTTCCCACGAACATCACGGCCCCTCCGGCCTCCTTGCCTCCAACCGATGCCAACACCCGGGCAGGACTGATTGGCTGCCGTGTGATTCGAACTGACTTCATGACTAGCCCCCCGCCACCGGCGGAAGGACTGCAACTTCGTCCCCGTCGTGTAGTGTCACGTCGCTATCTGCTATCTCGAAGTTGACCGAATACCTAATCGTCCGTTCAATGCTCTTAAGGTCGGGATGGAGCCGGAGCATCTCGGCTGCCATGTCCTTCATGGAACTGCCTTCCTTTAGACGCACGCTCTCGCTCTTCAGGTTTGCCAGGCCCTGGGCCGACGCGAAATAGAGCACCTTCACGATCAACTTCTCCTAGCCCCCTATCGCATTCATGTTCCGCGGCTTCGCCCACCCGTCCTTGATCCAGGGCATATACCCCACGCCCTCTGGCTTCTTCCAGACCGCCTTGAGAATTGTATCGCCCAGCTCCTCCTCGGTTCCCCCGTTGCGAACGATGTGCCTAAGATCGTGATAGTCAATGTCGAATAGGCACGAAAGGAGCTTGCCGTCGGCCGTGAGCCTTATCCTGTCGCAGTCGTCACAGAAGGGCTCGCTCATGGGTGTGATGAGTCCCAGGTCGCCTCTGCCGTCCTTGAAGCGCCATACTGACGACGTCTCGTTGATCCCCCTCCCCTGAGCCTCCAGAGGATACGCCTGAGACACCGTGTCAACGATTTCCTTGCCGGGCACGACCCTGTCGTAGCTCCACATTCCTAACCCATCGAGGGGCATGAACTCGATGAAACGGATGGAAATCCTCCTTTCTCGGGCGTACTCTATCAGGTTCAGTATCTCGTCATCGTTGTACCCTCTTATGGCGACAGAGTTGATTTTCACAGGTTTGAGCCCAGCATCGAGTGCCCTGTCGATTCCGCGGAGAACCTTCGGAAGCGCGTCGACCCCGGAGATCTTGGCGAACCTGTCGCTCCTAAGGCTGTGCAGGCTGACGGTCACCCCTCTCAGTCCCGCCCTGCGCAACGCCTCCGCCTTTCGTTCAAGGTGCCAGCCGTTGGTCGTCATGTCTACCGAGCGAATGCCGTCGATGGAAGTGAGCCCGTGCACAAGCTCCTCTAGGTCTCTCCTAAGCAGGGGCTCTCCCCCCGTGATCCTCACCTTCTGTATGCCGAGCGACGCCAGGACCCTGACCATCCTTTCGATTTCAGCGAAGCTGAGAATATCCTCCTTCGGAATCCAGCTTATCTTGTCCTCCCCGGGCATACAGAAAAGGCACGCGAAGTTGCACCTGTCGGTTACCGATACCCTGAGCTTTCTTGCTATTCTGCCCTTCCTGTCGCGGAGCAACCTATCGGCCCTGCCTATAGTACCCTGCAAAGAGAGCAAAGAACCGCCATGGACGAGTAAAAACATTCCTGAGCTTCGGGGGAGAACCTATAACTGGTCAAGGAAGAAACGAGGACCGTGCCTTTCAAACAGGTGGATATCTCAAAGAAGCCGGTCGTTTACAGGGAGGCTACGGCCTCGGGACGGATAAGGCTGAAGCCGACCACCATCGAGCTCATTCGGAAGGGAGCCCTTGAAAAGGGGGACCCGCTGGCAATCGCCTCTACTACCGCCATACTCGCTGTGAAATCGACGCCGAGCATCGTAGCTCTCGCCCATCCCTTGAAGGTGGAGAGGACCGAGCCCGTGGTGAAAATCGGGAGGAACTGGGTCGAGATGACCGTGACCGTTGCGGCGCACGAGAAGACAGGGGTCGAAATGGAAGCCCTTACGGGGGTTTCAGTGGCGCTCCTCAACATCTGGGATATAGTGAAAGCTCACGAGAAGGATTCGAGGGGGCAGTATCCCCTGACAAGAATCGAGTCGATTAGGGTGAGGCGCAAGGTGAAGAGGGCGCCATGAAACCACATGAAGAACATCGCAGGGCGGCACGGAAACGTCTGGAAATCGCAATCGTAACTGTAAGTACAAGCCGCTACGCGAAGAAGAGGAAGGGGGTGGACTATTCGGACGAAGCGGGGGACGTGGCGGCAGAGGAGACGATACGAGCCGGGCACCGAGTGATGAGGAGGGACCTGGTCTCAGACGACGCCGCGATGCTCCGGAGAGAGGTCAAAGGATTCCTTGCAGGGAACGGCGACGTGCTAATTTTCGCCGGTGGCACAGGGGTGTCTCCCAGAGATGTGACAATCGAGACCGTTCGGCCTTTCTTCGACAAGGAGTTGGATGGCTTCGGAGAACTTGTCAGGAGACTCGGCTACGAGGAGATTGGAAGCGCCGCCCTCCTTACGCGGGCAACGGCGGGTGTCGTCTCCGGTAAGATCATCGTGTGCCTGCCGGGGTCCCCTGACGCGGTAAGAACGGCCATGAGGGCATTCGCGGGCGAATTCGGCCACGCGAGATTCGTAGCTGCGGGCTAGCTTGCGTGCAGCCATCGGTAGAATATGCCCAGCTTGGTGGAGCCTTCCGACTGGTTCATTCAATTGATGGCAGTAGTAACTCCAGCCTTGATCATGTAGACGTTGTCTGCGAGTTTCCCATCGGCTAGGTCTTGGCTTGTGAAAATCAGGTCCACGTGGCTCTCCGCCAAGATTCTACCATAGGCTGCGACGAACGCCTCCCTGTCGTGGAGGCTGGCGAACGCTTCGTCCACTAGTATGACCTTCGGCGCTGCAAGCAACGCGGTAGCAAGAGAGACGCGCTCGCGCATTCCGAGGCTTAGCTTGCCGACCGGACCACGGAAGTCGATTCCTAGCTTCGACCTGATGCTGAGGACCTCGACCTCTCTTGTAGGCCTTCCAGAAAGCTTCCTTCCCCAAATCATATGCGCGTCGACGTCCATATGCGAGAAGAAGGACTCCGGTGTAACCAACACTACGCCTCTCTTTTCGACCGGGGCCCGGGTTACATCGACGCCCCCAACCAAAACGTGCCCCTCGTCTATCTTAAGAAAGCCTGCAAGTGTCCTCAGAAGGGTCGTTTTTCCCGCTCCATTCCTTCCCACAATGCACGTGACCCCGGTGCCTCTCACCTCGGCCGCCAACTGGAATTGGCCTATGTGAGATTTGACACTGGCGTCGATCAACTGCTTGGCCTCCTGCGGAAGAAGTGGCCTGCAACCGTAATCGGGAGGGCGACAAGTATCATTGCCGCAGACGCGGTAACCGCGGCGTTCAATCCTCCGGGGATGGCGCCATTGAACAGCTGGAAGATTGTTACAGAGGCAGGGCTCACGCCGTAGAACGGGTACTGTAGCACGTAGAAGGCGATTATCGATATAGACCCGAACTCCCCCAGCGCCCTGCTCATGGCGATCAACGAGGCGCTTGTCACCCCTGACACGGAGTCGGGAAGAACGATGGAGAATAGTGTCCTGAGTCGAGACGCCCCCATCCCCATGGCGAACTCCTCAGCCCCCGGATCCCTGGACTCGAAATACGGCTGCATGGCCTTGATGTAGATTGGTGCAGACATGATTACGAGTGCGACCACGAGCCCGAGGATAGTGTTGAAGAAGTTGATACCAAAGAACAGCAGGAACTGCCCTGTCGGGGTGACGGGACTATCTAGAATTAGAAGGGCAACGCCAATGATTGGATGAGGAATCCCCACCGGGATGTCTATCAGCGATTCGACAAATGTGTCTTTGCTTCTCGCGAGGTAGTAGGCAACGGGAGTGAAAAGCAAGACGTCTAGCAGGGCTGCTACCGCAGACGACACAATAGAGAGTTCTATGGAGCGAAAGACCGCCGTGGTGTATCCGGCGGGAGTCCGAAAGGGCCCCAGGCCGTAATAGAGAAGGACCGCGATTGGGACTAGGAGGAGAGCCGCAGCACCTAGCGAGACGATCTTGAGCCAGTTCAGTCTGGGTCAGTGCCCCTAAGGGAGGCTCCCTGCTTGGGTCAGCAGTCCCTCTGATAACAGGTCATTCACGGCGGACGGTGGGCTTGTATTGGAGTAAAGCTTGGCGGGCGTGAACGGCTGCAGGCCGTAGGAGGACAGCGTAGCCGCGTTCTTGACGACGTATTGAACGAACTTGAGGGCCTCGGCAGTATTCGCGCTGCTGAGAGGGACTGTTATGCAGAGGATTATAGGCGATCCCAGCGACTTTCCCGCCGAATCTGTGTACGAGAACTTGGAGTAGAATCCCCCTAGAGTCGGATCCCCAAGGTTGATGTGACGATCGAGCGCGATGTACCCCAGATGGTCCGCCATCGCGGCTGACTTGTAGATGAACAAGAACTGTATCTGCCCTGATTGGAGCGGCGCCACCAGCGCTGCTGCGTGAGTTCCTGTCACGTTGGCAGCGGTCCTCAAAAGCGAACCAGAATATGCGGCCTGGTTCCCCCCGGCGTACAGGTAGCCAGCCGCCTCTAGAACCAGCCAACCTCGGAGCCCTGCGGGATCGGCTACTGGGTCTGAAATTCCAACTTTGACGCCACCTGACGATAGGGAGCTGAAGAATGAGTTCCAGTCAGATGTCGCGTTTGACGAGTCTGCCGCCTGTCCGAGCGCCACCACCTTAGCCCCCGCCGTACTGTTGGAATATGCTATCACCATTTGGTCGGACGCGAACCCGATTGCCCAGTTCGCAGACTCGTTCTTGAGATAACTCGGTCCAGTAGCGGAGAGAGCAACAGAGATGAAGACATCATCGGGCGCCCCTGCTGCTATCTGGTTGGCGTCCGCGAAGGAACCACCTGATTTGACAGGGGCGACGGGGATTCCCGTGCTCTGAGAGAAGCCTGTCAGAAGGGCGGTTGCCTCGACCGTGTATGCATCGGCCGAGAACGAAATCAGCGGAGACGCACTGCTAGTCGTAGAGCTAGTGGGCGTTGTGGGGTGCTGCGCCCCAAGCGCGAAATACCCCGCCAGGAGCACGACTATAATCACGACAGGCACAAGAATCGCGACAGTTCTTGAGACGCCTTTTCTTCGTGATTTCAAACCGGGCCGTTATGTAGCCCCATGCATAACGCCCCATAAATAGATGTCGGGGCCAAGGTTTAAGTTTCTAGCGAGTCTTCTGCCGTGGGGACCCATATGAAAACTGACCAGAAGATGAAGCCCGTCCCCCACCTTGCATTTCAGAGCGATAGGAGAGTAGTATTAGACGAGGTTGATGCGTTGTTGATGCGAAGGGTCTCCGAGACGGGGTCCCTTGCCGACGCCGCCAGGGTAGTGGGAATATCATACAGGAATGCCTGGGACAGAATTAGAAGACTTGAAAGGGTGTATGGAAAACGCATCTTGGACACGAAGGTCGGAGGCGCCTCAGGCGGCGGCGCGAGGCTCACCCCCGACGGGCTGTCCCTTTTCAGAGAATTCAGACACATCAGAAAGTACCTTTTCAACGCACTCGACGATAGTGAATCCGCTGGGAACGTGCGGTACAAGCTCAGTGCAAGAAACGTTGTCGGTGCGACCATCACGAGCATTCAGCGCGGAGACATCACTTCGTTGATTAGGATGACGTCCCCAGCCCCCATTGCTCTGACATCAATAATATCCAATGAAGCGGTGGACGATCTTGGGCTTCGCGAGGGAGACCGCGTCCAGGCCATCGTCAAGTCCACGGAGGTCATGATTGCGAAGCCCGTGTCCGAGCCTCTTCAGAAGAGAAGACAAAGGAACAGGCCCTGAGATGCCAGGCTGACAGTTTCTCCACTGGTTCTGCTATTACACGGATGAAACAGTGGGGTGGAGCGCAGGATGCCGGAAACCACGGCTAGTAGGTCGGCATCTGGGGGTCAACGTCCCGCGCCCATGCGCTGATTCCCCCCTTCAGATTCCGCACTCTACCAAATCCCATTGAGGAAAGGAGCTGCACGGCGCGAGCGCTTCTCACTCCAACGTGACAGTACACCACTATGTCGGCTCCCCTGTTCAGTTCATTTGCCCTCTTTTCCAGTTCCTCCAGCGGAATGAGGATCGAGCCTTCGATTCGGCAAAGTTCGTGCTCGCTGGGCTCTCTGACGTCCAAGAGAACAACCTCGCCCTGCGTGTCCATCACGCGTCTCAGTTCTCTCGGAGTTACCTCCTCGACCAGGAGCGGCTTCTTGTTAACACCGCAGAATTCCTCGTAGTCGATTAGCCCTTTGACGGTGGGGTTCGTCCCACACACCGGGCAGTTCTTGTTCTTCTTGTAGCTTAACTCGTCGAATGTCATGTCAGTCGCATTGAAGAGTAGGAGCCGCCCGGTCAGGGGCGCCCCCCGGCCGAGGAGGAGCTTGAGCGCCTCGACGGCTTGGATGCTCCCCATAATGCCTGGAAGGACCCCCAGCACCCCCGCAACCGCGCAGTCCTGCACACTTTCGGGGGGAGGCGGCTGGGGGAACAGGCACCGATAACAAGGACCCTCCTTGGCGTAGAACACGGAGGCCTGTCCGTCGAACCTGAATATGCTGGCGTAGACGTCTGGCTTCCCAAGCAAAGCGCAGGCGTCGTTTATCAGGTATCTGGCTGGAAAGTTGTCCGTGCAGTCTATCACGACTTCGTACCTCTTCAGCAGGTCAAGGGCATTTGCCGAAGATAGTCGCACATCATAGGGCTCCACGACGACGTGGGGATTGACCTGGTGCAGCCTTTCACCCGCCACCCTGGCCTTCGGCCTTCCGACGTCCCCCTCCGAGTAAATTGTCTGGCGATGCAGGTTGCTCATCTCCACCACATCGTGGTCCACTATCCCGATTCTCCCTACGCCCGCGGCGGCGAGGTGAACTGAGGCGGGGGCTCCCAGTCCTCCTGCTCCCACCACGAGGACCGATGAGCCTTTCAGTCGCTGCTGCCCCTGCGGCCCCATTTCTGGCAGAACCAGCTGCCTGCTGTACCGCTCCAACTCTGCCTTTGTAAGGCCCTTAAC
>DASPOK010000140.1:0-4176 GCA_035626075.1 Nitrososphaerales archaeon | reverse complement strand
CTCGACCGGGTTCCAGTTCTGGGGGAACCAGAGTTCGTAGGTCCTGAGGAGGGTCTCGGACACCACGTCCCAGTTTCCGGGGAAGACGTTGCCATCGCTCTTGTCTCCGGCGCCGGCGCCGCCTTTCAAGAATCGGTCCTCTCGCTACTCATGTTCTCGCTTCGCTAGCCTGACTCCACGATCACGGTGCCCTTCATCCAGGAGTGGTAAAGACAGTAGTAGGTGAAGTTACCTGGTGTGTCGAAGGTGTAGGTCCAGCTCCCGCCGGGTTTGATGTTTCCGGAGTTGAAGCTGTTGTCTGTGGCGGTGACGGTGTGGTCAGGTGCAGTCGTGTCCATGTCCTTGAACGTAACCGTGTTGTTCTTTCCGATGATCACGACTATCACCGCAGGGGTGAAATTCAGCTTCCCGTTGGTTCCCACCCCCGGTGGCATGATCACGGTCCCTTGAGCCGCCGTGGCGCTTCCACCGCTGAGGGACTGCTGCAGGGGGACTCCGAGGAAGGCTCCGATGCCCACGAGGACCAGGAGCAGAACGACGACGAGCGAAATGAGGATCCACTTTGGGGAGTACTCCTCCTCGTCGGAGTCTAGGATGCTCATCCCAGGGACGCCACCATCGAAATCAGGAGTCCTGCAAGGAACATTAGTGGAATGATTACCGTGATGACGAGCGAACCGGGCTCTTCCTTCAGGTTCATGTAGAACAGAACCGCGGCAGCGGCCTGGCTGATGGCGAAGGTCACGACTGCCGAGGCGGCGACCAGGACTGGATGGAGGTTCTCCGCCGCGAGCACCTCGGCAATCACGGCGACCAGGGTGTATATCCAAACGCCCGCGAGGACTGATGCTTTCATTTCTCAACACCTCATAGCAAGTAGAAAAGCGGGAAGAGGATGCACCAGACTATGTCGACGAAGGCCCAGTACAGGCCGAAGTTCTCGATGGCGCCGTGGCTGTCCTTGGTGTACGCTCCTGCCGCCGTTTTCTTCATCAGGTACACCATGACGATCAGCCCTGCGGTGACGTGAGCGCCGTGCAGGCCCACCAGGAAATAGTAGGCGCTGGCAGCCAGTTGATAGAGCGGGTTCGGTGAAGCGATCGTAAAGCCGGTGGACGCCAGGTCGGTCCACTCCGACAGCTTGATCCCCATGAAGACAGACCCGAGCATGAAGGTAACCGCAAGCCAGCCGAGGAGCGCCCTCTGGTCCCCCTTCCTGATGGAGAGGACAGCCATGGCCATGGTGAAGCCGCTGCTGACAAGGATGAGCGTGTTCGCTGTCCCTAGCGGGATATTGTGGATCGTCGAAGCGATTGGCCAGCCGGTCACAGCCGTCCGGATGAACGTGTAGGCACTGATGAAGGTCCCGAAGAGTATCACCTCCGACGAAAGGAAGAGCCACATTCCCAGCTTGACCTTGGGAAGGGCGGCGAAGGGCCATCTTTCTTCCCCCTCGTCCGGGATGGAGAACCTACCCCTCAGGTCGTCCCTGGCCCAGGAGAGGAATGTGTACAGGACCGCGAGAGCCCCGACCACCATGGTCGCCAGGCCTGCCGCCGAAGGATAGAACGGCGTGCCCAGGAAGAATATCGTGACGCCAAGGCCGAGGGTGAACGGCCTCGTGCTCGTGTGGCCTCCGTGAGTCTCTGCCGGGGCAGCATCGGGGGAGTGGGCCTCGGGAGTGGCTGCAGACGCCAGTTGCCCTATCCATCCTCCGACAGGGGCGGTCTCGGAGGCGATGGCAGGTGTCCTTTCCTCTGCACCTGAGGACCATTCGAGGTCGCTCGAACCCCACGGGTTAGGCCCGGACGGGGGCCCACTGAACCAGGTGTGGACGACGTTGTAGGCGAGGAACACCTGCGCGAATACGAAGATGAACGCGCCTACCGAGGCTATACCGTTGGCCAGCGCCAAGTCCCCTGTGTTGGGGTACGTGAAGACCCTCCTGGGCATGTCGGTGAGGAAGCTCATCGGGAAATAGAGGACGTTGAAGCCGATGAAGGAGACTATGAAATGGACCTTCCCCAGCTTCTCGTTGTACATCTTCCCCGTCATGCGGGGGAGCCAGTAGTAGAGTCCCGCTATCAGGCCGAAGATGGTGGCCCCCACCATCACGTAGTGGAAGTGGGACACGACGAAGTAGGACCCCCTGAAGACTCTGTCGAGGACCGGGGACGACAGGAAGACCCCCATCAGGCCCCCGATGATGAAGAGAACCACCGCCCCCAGGACGAATAGGAAGGGAGTCTTGAATTGGATTCTTCCCCTGACGAGGGAGAGGGTGAAGGCTATGACGATGACACCGAATGGGATCGAGATCGCTTCCGTCGACGCGTCGAAGACTTCCTGGAGGTCCAGGGGAATCCCCGTGAGGAACATGTGGTGCATCCAGACCCCGAAGCTCAGGGGAAGGACGACAAGCGCAGTCGCGACGAGTATCCAGTTCCTCCCTGCCAGGGGTCTGCCGGTGAACGATGGGAGTATGTCGGAGATGACTCCAAAGGCTGGCAGGAGTACGATGTAGACCTCGGGGTGGCCGAAGAACCAGAACAGGTCGTCCCAGAGGATCGATGGGTCAATTCCTGGAACGCTTAGGATAGCAGGGCTGGTGAAGAAGCCTGTACCCAGTATCCTATCTGAGACGTTGAGCGCGAACGCCGCTATCAGCGTAGGGAAGGCGTAGAGCATCGCCACGGTAGTGAAGAGGGCGAACCAGGTGAACATGGGCAGCTTGGAGAAGCCCATACCCTTGGTCCTCATCCAGAGGATGGACGTGATGATGTTGACGCTTCCTAGGGTCACCGATACCGCGAGCAGCAGCAGCCCGATGTACGTCAGCGTGGGCCCAGGCCCAGGCTGGAAAGAGGGGCTGGAGAGTGGCTGGTACGTCGTCCAGCCTGAAGAAGCGGAACCGCCCGGGACGAAGAAGCTGGAAACCGCGAGTATCCCCCCACCCAAAAAGAACCAATAGCTCAGGGCGTTGAGCCTAGGAAAGGCGAGGTCCTTTGCGCCTATCTGGAGCGGGACCAGGTAGTTGAAGAAGGCGACGGCGAGAGGGGACAGGAACCAGAAGATCATGATGAGCCCGTGCATTGTTACGGCCTGGTCGTAGTAGACGGCGCTGAGGAAGCTGTTGTTGGGGACCGAGAGTTGGACTCTCATCAGAAGGGCCAGGGTCCCCCCTGCCATCCCGAAGTAGAGTGACGTGAAGAGATACAGCAGGCCGACGTCCTTGTGGTTGGTAGTCGTTACCCAACGCCCGAGCCAGGCGGTCGCACCCATCTAGGTCACCCGGAAGACATCCATGCGTTCCAAGCGGGCTGGCTCACGACCGTGAGGTTGGCTATCATGAAGGCGTGGCCTACCCCGCAGAGTTCGAAGCAGTGGATCGCGTCCTTGTACACCCCTGCGTCGGGGACTTCGAACCAGAGCTGGTTCACCTTGCCCGGGATCGCGTCCTCCTTCACCGCCAGCATTGGGATGCCTAATGTGTGGTAGACGTCTCTGCTTGTTATGTTCAGAATGACGACTCGGCCGGCTGGAACGGTCAGGTTGTCAATTGCGAAGTGCCCGTTGGGGTATGTGAAGTTCCAGCCCCATTGGAAGGCGGTGACCTTGATGGTGACGGAGTTCGGTGTGGTGGGGATCTCGATGTTGGTGGCGCTTGCGAAGGTCTGGTAGCCGGCCGCGCCGAGGGCGACGGCCATGATCACGACCACGGCCAGCACCACCCAGAGGCTCTCCGGGCCCCTTGAAGGAGCGGGGGCGCCCTCTCTGGCCCTGTACTTCACGGCGAAGAAAAGGAGGAGGCCGACCACGAATCCGCCTGCTATTATGCCTGAGACAAGATACCAGCTGAAGAGGAAGTCAAACGTCGCTGTAGTAGGTGGGACAGTCAGAATAACCGAAAGCATTAGGCTAGAAGCACGCCTGCGCCCTAAAGTCTGGGTTATAAGTTTTGACAGAGAAGGCAGGCTTTCAGAGCAACTTGCGTGTAGCCTGCTCAGTCCCGATGTAACGCATAATTATCGTCCCTGAAGAGGCCAGATTGCGGTGGGGTGGCGGAGCGGTTACGCGTGCGCCTGCAGAGGCACCCGCCGGTGAGCGCATTCACAAGGGTCCGAATGCGGCTACCCGAGGCCGCCGGAGATCCCTTCCCCACCTCTCCTTAGCGGC
>DASPOK010000139.1:0-2008 GCA_035626075.1 Nitrososphaerales archaeon | reverse complement strand
AAGTTGAAGGGAAGGTTCGTCTGCGTCTACGGTGATGCCCTCCTGCAGTTCGACCTTCGCAGGGCGCTCGATTTCCATGCAGCCAAGAAAGCGACCGCGACAATGGTGCTGATGAAGTACAGCGCCGAGATGAAGTACGGGTTCATGGAGACGGACAAGGAGGGGAGGCTGACCGAGTGGAAGGAGAAGCCTACGATCTCGGGCTACATCAACGTCGGCTGCTACGTGATGGAGAAGGCCTTCCTGAGGTACATCCCATCAGGCAGGGTTTACGAGATGAACGACGCCTTCCGGGAGGCAAGGGAGGATGGCGCCGCCCTCTACGCCATCAAGGTAGACGGCAGCTTCTTGGACATCGGGGACAGGAAGTCCTACAGAGAGGCCAACGAGCTCTATACCAGAAACATGGGGGAGGTTGGCATTTCACGACAAAAGTGATCGTCTTCGAGGACGAAGAACTCGAAGGGTTTGGGTCCATCGCCCGGCTCAGACACACAAGCCTCCTAAGGTGGGGGACCAAGACGCTGCTGGAAGCCCTCGTCGAGAAGATCCCCGACGCCACGGACGTGGGTATCTGGGGGAGACAGGAGCTGGCGGCGGTGACGAAGGAGGCGGCGCACAGGGCGTACAACGAGAGGGTCTACGGCCCCACTTTCCTGGTGAACGCCAGGGCCAGGCCAAGCGAAGCCGTTCTGTTTCCGACATCATGGTCCAAGCCATTCATAGCGGTCTCAGAAGGGATGCTCGTCGCTGCCAGACTCGACTCGGTGTCCCTGAAACCCGGGGTCATAAGGAGAAAAGACGTGTCGGCGTTGGCGAGGAGAGTGAAGAAAGTGAACGCTCCGCCCCAGCCCCTCTTCAGAGGGTACTGGGACCTTGTGGAGAGCAACGGGCTGGCAATCGTGGAGCAGGCGAAGCACTTCGAAGAGTCCGTCTCCGTGGCCAGGGAGGTGGAAGTGAGAGGCTCCCCCTCAAACATCATGATCGAGGCCGGAGCAGATGTGGAAAGCCACGTCACCTTGGACGGGAGAGTCGGCCCAATCATAATCGAGAAGGGAGCGTCGGTCGAAAGCTTCAGCAGGATAATGGGCCCCTGTTACATCGGTTCCAGGACCAGGCTCTTTTCGGCTCTCATAGGAGGGGGGACCTCCATCTTCGAGGCGTGCAAGATTGGAGGTCAGGTGGACAACTCAATCATACTCCCCTTCACAAACAAGCAGCACTTCGGATACGTCGGGGACTCCTACATAGGTTCCTGGGTCAACCTGGGAGCAGGGTCAACATTCAGTAACATCAAGAACACCTATGGCAACGTCAGGCTGCAGGTTGGAGAGAAGAGATTCGACAGTGGAATGCTTAAGCTCGGTCCCCTCGTCGGAGACATGGTCAAAGTCTCCATCGGAGCGTTGGTCTACGCGGGAAAGTCGTTGGGAACCGGGTCTCATGTCACAGGTCTAGCGAGTTCGGACGTGCCAAGCTTCACCTTCTTCGATTCAGGGTCGCACCGGCTGGTGGAGCTGCGGCTCGAGTCGGTCCTGGAGACGCAACGCCGGATGATGGAGAGAAGGGGTCTCACCCTCTCTCGTGACGAGGAAGGCCTCATCAGGCGCGCCTTCACAGAGACTTCGCAGGAGCGGACCAAGGCTGGAGTGAGGAAGGGCCCCCTCCAGTGAGGCGGCCGATTCCCCTACCACACTCGGCTTGAAATCACGACGTGTGGGCTCACACTAATTCACGCCACGTTGTCTTCGACGCGAGGTTTGACGATTACTGGACGAGCTTCCTAGCTATCTCAAGAAGCCAAAATCATCTGATGCCCACAAGTTGGGCAAGCTCCTTTCTCGAGCTAGCTCCCAAGACTTGTGCTGCGCTTTCGGGGGAGACCTCGTTGGCGAAGATCCCGCCGCCGAGCTCGAGGCCCGTCCATTGGCCCTTCTTCGGATAGACCTCGATGTGCCAGTGGATTTGTTTCGTGGTCTTCTTCTCGGATGAGCTGTGGAACACCATT
>DASPOK010000138.1:0-7950 GCA_035626075.1 Nitrososphaerales archaeon | reverse complement strand
TTGACATGGTATCGAAGCTTTCAGTGACCATAGGACAGATAGCTTCAATCCCGTCTCTTCTTGTCATTGTCATGTTTCCGCTGTTCTACGGCATAACAATGGGTCTGTCTGGGCTCTTCTGGTCGGGCCTTGCCGAGAATCCGCGAATCAGCAAGGCATTACGAATGCCACAAACTTGATCACGAAGGATAAGAGGCCGCCTTCCCTCTCATGTCCGCCGATAGAGGTTTTTGCCCACCGCAAACATAGGATGAGGTACTCCCGGCCGGGGCGCCAACGACTATGGGCTTTGGCGCCCCGATACTTCCTGTTCGGCGTGCCTCGACGCGATGTAGATGGCGGCAAGGTGGGTATGGACAGCCGCTCTGCTGAGCAGGCCTAGTCGTGCACTGGGGCGACTATTGCAAAGTGATAGTAGCCTGCAACGGGCTCGAGACTGGGTTGTTGCTAGTGGTCACGCCGAAGAACGTAGCGACGTAGGTGCCAGGACCTATGCCATATACGGGAACGTAGAAATTCGCATCCTGTCTCGCCCCGATGTTCGCCCCTCCTGTTTCGACAGCGACTGTCACGCCCTCGGGAACGGTCTTCCAAACCGCAAACATGACCACGTCCATATTGTAGGCCCAACAATTGAAGGCGGTTACGTTCATGAATCTCCAGTCCCCGATGGTCACCAGAGACGGGTACCCAACGAATGGGAGATTAATCGCAGGGCCACAGACTTGTGAAAGAATCTGGCCTCGGGAAGACAAGTCTGCGGGTCCCATTGCGCCGCCTAGGCCCAACCCCGCGATAATGAGGAGAATCATCACCACGGTCACAGACGTGCCCCTCATCTTCCCGGTTTTCATGCCTCGGAGGGTAGCCTCATGGGGTGTAAAGTTCTACTCGTGAGAACAGCGTAGCGATCTTGGTGGGGTTGGACTAGATCTTGAAGTGGGCTGTGCATCCGCAGTTCTTGAAACGCACGCCATGGTATAGCCACGATTCCAACAGGGTTACGTTATCCCCGACCTCTCCCGCACGACCTCAGGGTGCGGGGGGCCAGCCAAAGGAGACCGGGCCGTTCGGAGATTGTGCTTGGACACCCTTCAGGGGCCGGACATCTGCCTAGCATCCCTCGTGGAACCCTTAGGGCGCCCTGACCCCCAAGAAGTCCCTGACATAGGAGCGACGGAGGTAGGTCCAGACTACAGCAACCCAGACAAGCGCAATTGCCAAGCTTGCGAAGATGGAGGGGTTAAGCAAGTCAGGAATCAAGGCGGCGAATCCAAAGGTGACGAGATTCAAAGCCAGTCCAACCAGGGGGAGCGCTAACCCTGCGCTGTATGACCACCGCCTCTTCTGCAGTAACCCTATAGCGACGGCTATCGAAAAGACTGCGAGAACCGATTCAGAGCCGATCAGGAGCACAATGAAACCGTTCGCCCCCCAGAGGGGGAACGGCAGATTCCCTACCACTTCGAAGCCGTCAAACGCGCCCCCGAGTATCCAAAGGACAGAGATTACCGTAAGCCCGGTGGGTCTTTTCGAACCTCGAGGTACCTCTTGAGACTGCGACAAGGTGTTCGGTAGTTGCCTCCTGTTCGCTAAAAAGCATTCTTAGCTTAGACTGTTAGCGAGAGCATGGCGTGAGCCGGAGCAGCCGCCATGGATGCCACTCCCAGGGCGACTGCGATCTGTACCCCCTCGCTGATTGCTGGGTCAATTCACGGGTTTGGCCCGGTTCGAACCCTCTGAACTTCCGACACTTCATAGATCGCTACTAGTGAGGGACATTCGATTCGTAACTTCACCAGACGTCGCCTCCAGTGGCCCGGTAGCCTTTACTAAGTTAGTATAGCATGACTACCAATTTTATATTCCGGCATCCTCGACCGCCGCTAATGAAAATCGTGGAATCCGTTTCACTCCACCATAACGACGAGATTATCGGTTTCTAGAGAGGGATTAGGGAGCAAGGCTTGGAATACAAGTGGGTGGCTCTTTCTAACACCACCATAGGCACCCTGCTGGCTTCGCTGGACGGGACCATAGTGTTGATCTCTCTCCCGGCCATATTCAGGGGCATTCAGATCAATCCCCTGACTTCGTTCCAGTACCTGCTCTGGCTGCTCTTCGGCTACAGCGTGGTGACCTCAACGCTCCTGGTGACCTTCGGCCGGATTTCGGACATGTTCGGAAGGGTAAAGCTGTACAACCTCGGCTTCGCCATATTCACCGTCGGCACGCTACTGGCCTACTTCACACCCAGCACGGGGGACCTCGGCGCAATGGAGCTCATCACGTTCAGGATAATCCAGGGGATAGGAGGGGCATTTCTATTCGCCAACGGCGCGGCGATAATAGTCGATGCCTTCCCGGAAAACGAGCGCGGCCAGGCCCTCGGGATAAACATGGTCTCGCTTCTGGCGGGCTCCCTGATCGGGCTCATAATGGGCGGAGTGCTCGCGACATACAACTGGAGGTACATCTTCCTTGTCGCCGCCCCCATTGGCATCTTTGGGACGGCATGGTCGTACCTGAGGCTTGAAGAGCGAGGAAAGATCAACCGTAATCAGAAGCTGGACTTATGGGGCAACGTCACCTTTGGCGCGGGCCTAATCCTGCTTCTCGTTGGGATGACCTACGGCGTAATGCCGTACGGGACCTCGCCGATGGGCTGGGGCTCCCCCTGGGTGCTCGGGTCTCTTGCTCTGGGAGGTGCCCTCCTTGTTGCCTTCCCGTTTATCGAAATGCGTGTTGAGTCTCCGATGTTCAGGCTCGAGCTCTTCAGGATGCGTGTCTTCAGCGCAGCCAATTTCGCAGGGTTACTGTCGGCCATAGGAAGGGGAGGGGTGCAAATCATGTTGGTCATATTACTTCAGGGGATATGGCTCCCGCTCCATGGGTACAGTTACCAATCTACTCCATTCTGGTCAGGCCTGTACATTACACCGATGCTCCTTGGTTTCGTCATCATGGGTCCCATAAGCGGGCGGATAGCGGACAGGCGTGGCGCCAGAGGTCTAGCAACGATTGGAATGGCTGTGTCAGCATTCACATTCTTGCTGCTTTCCCTGCTGCCCTACAACTTCCAGTTTTGGGAATTCGCGACCATCCTCTTCGTAATGGGTCTGGGTGGAGGTCTCTTCGCCTCGCCAAACACCGTGTCGATAATGAATTCGGTGCCGCCAGAGCACCGAGGCGCCGCGTCGGGAATGCGTGCGACGCTGCAGAACATCGGGCAGACCGTCAGCATAGCCATTTTCTTCTCGATAGTACTCGCCTCCCTGTCAAGCAGCCTGCCCTCTGCGCTCAGCTCCGCAGTCCAGAAGGCGGGCGCTCCGCAGCTTAGTCCAGTCTTCGCCACTATTCCTCCCACCGGGGCCATGTTCGCGGCTTTCCTGGGGTACAACCCAGTAGGGTCGATCCTCGCGACGCCGCAGCTGGCCTCAGTAGTGAACACCATTCCGTCTTCGGTCGTGACGTACCTGGAGAGCAACACATTCTTCCCGACAGCGATCGCATCTTCCTTCATGTCCGCCCTTCAGGAGGCGTTCTACATCGGAGTAGTGCTGTCTGCCGTTGCGGCCGTCGCGTCGCTGATGAGGGGGAAGCACGTTCTCACTCAAAGGACCACCATAATCGAGAGTATCCAGAGGGAGCTTCCTCGTCCGCCGATCTTTGTCGCCAACGACCCTCCCGACCCTCCGGACGAAGAAGCCAAAGGCGCCGGCTAATCAAGAGTGTTGGCTGCATCTGGGTATCGGTCCGCTATTCCTATTTCTCGGGGCCTTAGGAACTCACTCTGAGTAAATAGAAAAACGGCGAGGCTAAGTCTCGAACCTCAGTTCGTGCCCAAGCCAGGGGTAGAACTAGTGAACTAATGGCGCCCGTAATTGCCCTGGCACTGCCCTTTGCAGGGAGCCCACGGAAGCCCGAACCTCTGGGCGGAGGTGGCTTGCCAGCACATACAATCTTCCCCGGTCGCCCGAGATCTCGACTTCTACGACGCCCATTCTCCTCAGGCGTTTCATGTGCCAACTGAGCGCCTGAGATGAGATTCCAAGGACGTTCGCTAGCTTTGCGTGGGCAAGTGGCTCCTTAGAAAGGGCCACGAGTATTCTTCCCGCCGTCCCTTGTCGAAGAAGCGACAGCATTCTCCGCTCTGTCTCCCCATACCTGGTCGCCCCGAAAAATCGCCGATAGCGCCCGCTCCGGCACTCCTCCAGCTCACCCTTCTTCGTTAGGACCCAGAGGTGGTACTGCACGACCCCCATCGGCAGCGCGAGGTCTTCGCTGATTTCACGCAGGTAGACGCCTGGGTTCGTGAGGATGTAGGCCATGATCTCCCCCCTTGTCGACATGTTGGCCGAGAGGTATTGTCCGTCGGCGAAGGCCCAGACTCCCGCCGGAGTGGCTAGCAGAGAGAGCGGCGTGGCGCCTTGTTCTGGCGAGTGGGCCTGAGACGGATGATGATTTGGTAGCGAAACGGAAACGAGCAAAGACGAATCCAGGAGAAGCACGACCACGAGGAGTGTAACGACGACCTTGATGGGGTTCGTGCCGCTGGCCAGCGGCAGAAGAAGGGATCCGTTCGTTATTTAGCGGTGCTCCTCAGGAACTCATGTAAGCAATAGTATCAGAAGCGTTATACCTTTGGTGAGACTCGGCGCGAAGGCCGAGCAAGAGTCAGTTGCCTGACTTCAGGGCGGAGGTCTCGTCGACGGGGAGCCGAGATTCGGTCCCGGGTTCGGACGTCGATGCGCCAGGAGGGTCAGGCAGGCTGAACGTCAGGCTTCTCCTTGCAGTCGTTGCGATCGCCCTCGCAGTCAAGTTCACCGTTTTCGGGTTGAGCATCGGGACATCGATGGGCCTGTCAATCCCAAACGCGGAGAACTGGCAGGACTTTTCGCTTGCCTACATGCCCGCCGCAACTGCCTTGAGGAGCGGGTTCCTGCCATACAGCGATTTCTTCTATGCCTACCCTCCTCTCTTCCTCTACGCGCAGGCTGCGTTCTCGTTCCTCCCTCTCCCTTCATGGTCGGGCGCTATTCCGCTAGTGGCCGCTGACGCGCTGACGGTTGTCCCCGTTTACCTGATCGCAGGAAGGCTATGGAGGGATAGGAAATCGCTGCTAGTCTCTGTCCTTTTCATTCTGGGACCGACGAACCTGTACTACGTCGACTATCTTTGGTTGAACCCTCCACTGACCACCCTATTCCTAATGGTCTCCGTCTACTTCCTTATTGAGAAGCGGTACGACCTGTCTGCGCTCATCCTCGCCATCTCCATCGGATTCAAACAGACCGCCCTCTTCGCGCTTCCTATCTTTTTCCTGGTTGTGTGGAGGGGACAGAGAGGAAGGTCAGGTGCATTGAGATACCTCTTGATTGTAGCCTCGGTTTGCGTTCTCTTTTCGCTTCCGTACCTCCTCACCAGCCCTGGGGCCTACCTTGCTTCCATCTTCCGGGTCCCGCCAGACTTGTGGGACAGCCGGCTGCCGCCCAATTACTTCCAAATAGGGGTGGGCACCGGTACTCCAGTATCCTTCAACACACTTGACTGGTTGACTTCGAAGTGGGCGCTTCTGTCCGCGGGAGTCTATAGCCCAGCCACTCTTGCGCTACCGGTGTTCATCTTCCTGGTCCCGTCGACTTACTCCTGGATTTACTCCTCTTCGTCAGCTCTCGTGTTGGCGGGTTACCTCGTCATAACGGTCTGCTTTGGGCTCCTCCTCCGGGGAGTCTGGAAACGGACGTCGATTGACCAGAAGGACATCCTGAGGTACGTCCTCTGTGCGATGTTGCTCGTGTTCACGTTCTACCCTCTGTACAAGTACTATGTGGTCGGGGTCGTACCATTCCTAGCTCTTATGGCCAGAAGAAGGCGGGACGCGGTCGGATTCATCGCGTTCAGCCTAGCGCTCATGCTGGTGCCGAGATACTTCGCCTCGTGGGCGCTCTTGATCACACTAGTCTGGCTCCTGAGACGAGATGCCAAACTGCAACCGGTGTGGTTCCTTAGATCGCTTTTGAGGCGTTCCGATCGGTCGGGGACGGGAGTCCCGGATGCTGCCTAACACCAAGAGCTTGGCGTTGATCCAATCACATTCCACCGTGCATAAGGCGGGCTATCCCGGAACGAAATCCGCTGTGGGCAAGATCAGAACTCGGTCTGCACCTTCGTTGCCGTGCTGACCATTTCCTTCGCCGCCCGGATGTACTTCATTATCTCCATCAGTGACCCATCGAGCCTGAACTTCCCGGTCAACAGTCCCTGTATCGGGTCTATCTTGCCGTTGATCAGCTCGCGCCAGTTCGAGTAGGGGCCTTTGTAGGCGTAGACTGCCTTCGGTAGCTGACTGAGCGAGTCTGCGTACTGTGCCCGGCGGCACTCCCCGTGGTAGAGGTCTAGGTAGATGTAGGCGCTCTTGGGAAAGACCTCGTCCTTCTCGACCACGAATACGATGTCGCCCTCCCAGGTCTTCCCGGCGTCTTTGTATGCTTGATTCTCGTTCAGTTTCTTGGCATATTCCTGAACCCACTCGGCGGAAGGAAACCTTGCCATCTCGGCCTCCTCGTCGCCCGGGTTACATTAAAAGAAGAGCGTGCCTGCTAGCTAACCTGTTAGGCAGCCTGACGCTCGATGAGCGGTTTAAGTAAGACAAGTCAACGCATGATTTTCCATGTCTGAAATGGATTTCATTACTGGTTACCTGGAAAAGAGCCTCAAACCTTACAAGAAGTCTGTTGAAGGATTCAGGCAACTCCCTGAGAAGGGGTTGCCGAAAGAGAAGATCCTGAGCATTCTTTCCGGGCTGGCGTCGGCAGAAAACAAGAGCTGGGAAGAGGGAAGAGTCTCGGGTGCGGTTTACCACGGCGAAGACGAACTCGTATCCTTTCTCGAGAAGGTCCACTCGATCTACTCTCAGTGCAACCCGTTACACGTTGACATCTGGCCGAGCATCGTTAAGCTCGACTCAGAGATAGTAGCCATGTGCTCGTCCATGATGCATGGTGACGAGGATGTGAAGGGCTCCGTGAGCTCCGGGGGGACCGAGAGCATCCTGCTCGCGATGAAGGCGTACAGAGACTTCTACAGGAAGAAGAAGGGGATACTCCATCCACGGGTGATCCTGCCGAAGTCCGCTCACATCGCCTTTTCAAAGGCCTGCGACTACTTCGAAATCGAACCCGTGTACGTCGACCTTGACGCAGACTTCAGAGTCGACGTCGAGAAGGTGAAGGAAGCGCTGACGCCAGACACCATCGCACTGGTCGGCTCTGCCCCTTGCTACCCCTTCGGCACCTACGACCCCATAGAGGCTCTCTCGGACATAGCCAAGGATAGAGGGATAGGTCTCCACGTCGACGGCTGTCTCGGAGGTTTCATCACCCCGTGGGCGAAGAGAGCGGGGTACGAGGTCCCCGAGGCGAACTTCCTCAGTCAGGGAGTGACGTCAATCTCGATGGACACCCACAAGTACGGTTTCGGGCCGAAGGGTACTTCAGTCATCCTGTACCGTGGTAGCGAGCTGTTCCAGCAGCACCTGTTCGTGGCTACGAATTGGCAGGGAGGAATATACTTCACACCTACGATGGCCGGCAGCAGACCCGGCTTCCCCATAGCAGCGGCCTGGGCTGTCATGCTTTTGATGGGAGATAAGGGGTACTTCGAATCGGCGAAGTCGATACTCGACACAGGAGATTACATCCAGAAGCAGGCAAGAAGCATAGACGGTCTAAGAGTCCTCGGGAACCCACTCTGGGTGATAGCTATATCTTCGGACAGGTTCGATCCCTACCTGGTTCTGGAGGGGATGTCGAGGAAGAAGTGGATGCTTAGCGGCCTGATGAATCCTCCCGCCTTCCACATCCATCTCACCCTGAGGCACACCAAGGAAGGCGTTAAGGAGGCGTTTGTCCGGGACCTGAAGCTCTCAGCCGAGGAAGTCGCGAAAGG
>DASPOK010000137.1:0-10296 GCA_035626075.1 Nitrososphaerales archaeon | reverse complement strand
AGGGGGGATCGTATCATTGTCACGTCGGGAACGCCCGGCATGAGAGGAACAACAAACGTGATCAAGGTCTCGGTTGTGGGAAGCAGGGCCTAGGTCAATCAGTCCACAAAATCCATGAGGGTCGGGTTTTTCGCCCGCCTCTTGGTCGGCTTCTGGCTCGACTCCTTCACTAGTTCCTTCATCCTGGTCTCCTTCAGCAGCGTGCTGTAGTAGTATGGTTCGTCCACCGTCCCCTCAGCAAGAAGTATTACGACTCTCCCCTCTGTGGTCCTTCCTGTCCTTCCCCTCCGCTGGATGTACCTGATTTCGGATGGGACGGCCTCGTAGAACACAACCAGGTCCACGTCGGGGACGTGAAGTCCCTCTTCGCCGATGCTGCTGCTGACTAGGACTCTGAATTCGCCCCTTCGGAACTTGTCGAGCGTCTCCGTCTGCGTCTGCTGGTCCATTCCCTTGTTGCCTTCCCTGTCTGATTGCCCGACGAAGCGCCGAGCGCTGAGTCCCTCCTTGTCAAGTGCCTTGACGATGTCCTCAATGGTGTCCCTGTACTGAGTGAACACGATCACCCTCGAATCGGGCTTCAGCTGTAACTGCTGCTTGACGACGGAGAGCATGACAGCTATCTTTGGGTGCGGGATCGACCGAAGCTTCTCAGCCTCCTCCTCAACCTTGACCCACCTCGGGTCGCGCACCAGCGAAGAAATGGCCTTGCCCTTGTCCGGCTTTTCCCTCATCTTCTCGAAGTACCTCAGGAGAGGGGGCGCCCCCTGTGTCTCGATCATCTCCAGGGCGTGCAGTATCGCCACAGCCTGGGCCTGGTTCATGATTGCGCCGAAGATGTAGCCCTTCTGCCCTCCGCTCGCCTGGGCTGCCCGCAGCCTAGCCGATATCGTACCTCTCGCCTCCAGCAGCGCCTTCTTTGAGACGCGATTGGTTTTCAGGAAACCGCCGCTGATTAGCTTCTTCACTTTGTCGTTGTAGAGCTCCCTGAGCCTCAGTGTGGTCTCGTAGTATTCGTCTGGGACTGCGACCTTTATTGTCTCGATGTTCGTCTTCTCTACGTACTCCCTGACGTCGTCGCTTTCCTCGCTCCTCGCTTCGACTGCTTCGATGAACAGGTTTCTCTTGATCTCGTTCACCTTCTCCCTGGAAGCTCCGGGGGACGCTGTAAGCCCCATGATGAGGGGCCTGGTGGCGCTCTCCCTGTAGACCGTCGCGAGTTTCGTGTATGTGTAGTCCCTGACGCTCCTATGTGCTTCGTCGAAGACCGCAAGTACCACATCCCGGAGGGAGACCCTGCCATGGCGCACATCGTTGTACACCGTCTGCGGGGTGGCGAATATCACTCGGGACTTCATCCAGATGAGCTCCCTCTCACCCGGGTCGACCGTTCCCGTCAGGGCAGCCATGGACCCATCCGGAAGCTTCAGTTCTGCACTGAATGCTCTCAGGTGCTGCAGGACCAAGGGTCGAGTGGGAGCGAGGACCATCACCTTGGATTCAGGGTTCCTTCCGAGCATGTTCGCTGCGACCATGATTGCGATGATGGTCTTCCCGAGCCCCGTGGGAAGGACAACGAGAGTGTTTGTAGTCGTTGCGACTTCGGCTATCCTTCTCTGATACTCCCTCGCTTTGAATTCAGCAGAGAGCAAGACCATGCTCTGCCCGCCGGATTCGACTAAAAGGGTTGCCTCGCAAATCAGCAGTGGTGCTTAAACGTAGGTTGAGCGGCGCCAAGGCGAGAGCGGAGTTTGCGCGCCCGGATTAAGCGAAGGCAGAGGATAAGGAGGCTCACGATTCTTGTTGTAATCGCTGTAATCGCCGTCTCGCTGATTGTGGCTTTCTACATCGTTCTCAACAGCCAGAGCCCCTATGCATCGTACGTCGGAAAGCCTGTCGCACAATCCGTCATGGGAGAGCTCTCAGGCGTCAGCGACTCCACCCTTGCTTCGATCGGAGCGCCTACCGGCGTCCAGCCCCCCCGCGCCGTTTCTGGCACTCCACTTTCCTCGGGGGGAAAACCTGAAATCCTGTATATCGGCGGTGACTACTGCCCCTACTGCGCAATCGAGAGGTGGAGCCTCATCGTCGCCCTTTCTAGGTTCGGGCAGTTCTCAAACCTCACCTACATGTTGTCGTCTTCGAGCGACGTCAACCCCAACACCCCCACCTTCAGCTTCAGAGGCGCGACCTTCACCAGCAAGTACATCACCTTCGTCGGGGTCGAAGAGTTCGGTAGCGACCCCAATACCGTCGTGCAGGCGCTGACGACCGAGCAGCAGGCACTCGTCTCGCAGTATGACACCTGCGCGGCGACGGGCAACACCGGCTCGATACCATTCGTGGACTTCGCCAACTCTTATGCGCTGAACTGCGGTGCCCAGTCAAGCCTCGACTTGTCAGGTCAGAACTGGACTCAGATCGCTAGTCAGCTCAACACTCCGACCAGCAGCACGGCGGAGCTCATCGACGGAGCAGCTAACACCATCATAACTGTAATCTGCAACGTCGACGGTCATCTGCCTTCGGCCGTCTGTACGCAATCATACGCGACGCTAACCCTGTCTTACACCCCGTCGATGACGACCGGCTCTGCAACTCTATTCCTTGCTAGACCTGCAATGCGCCTCGTTTTCGAGTAGTCTTGGAGAATGCTTCTTGCAGCGACAAAAAGGAACACGGCACCTGGGCTCTCTTCATTTC
Source organism: Nitrososphaerales archaeon (assembly GCA_035626075.1). GTDB lineage: Archaea > Thermoproteota > Nitrososphaeria > Nitrososphaerales > Gagatemarchaeaceae > UBA183. Next base: position 7,593 of record DASPOK010000137.1, on the reverse strand, counting down.
GTCTCTTCCGGGACCGCAGTAGGAGTGGATGAATGGTAGGATGAGAATCACCAGGCTGAAGCTGGTTGTGCTGGTTGTCATGTCTCTCTTCGGGTTAGCGGCGGCTCTTGAGGTATTCATCAGCTATTACTACCTCAAACAGGAACCGCCCTTCTGCAAGCCGGGGAGCTTCTACGACTGCTCGCGAGTCCTGGGCAGCAGCTACGGCCAAGTTTTCGGCATTCCTCTGGAGCTCTTCGCCGTGGCTTACTTCATAGTGAATTTGAGCTTGGTTTACCTTATCGCCTTCGGTGGCGACAACATCTTCCGGAGGGCGCTCAGCGTCCTGTTCGTATGGAGGTTCTTGGGCTTGATGATAGTCCCCTACCTCGTCGTAATAGAGCTCTTCATCATCCATGCCATCTGCATTTACTGCACCATGATGCACGTGGCTATAGTGGCAGACTTCATCATCATCAGCTACCTGCTCTTCTTCGGGAAGCATGCCATGTGGGGGCGAGAAGAGGAACCTCCGCTAGGCCCCGAGCCCGCCCCGGCTCGGCCACTGTAGGGTCGGGTTAGCGGCTTAGTATCGCACCGGCTGATATGGTCGTTGGCAGCGGGAGGCCCCCCAACATTGACGGTGGTTACCCTCCTGCTCTCCGCGCTAGGGTGCCCACAGTTTCGCATCTGCCTGCCTGCGACCTTATAGGGTGCAGCTGGCATAACTCAGACCGTGAACGTAAGGAGAGCCCATGCGGAAGATGCAGAGGGGATCGCTCGGGTGCACGTGGATGCCTGGAGAGACACCTATCGAAATGTCGTCCCTGACAAAGCCCTCGCCGACTTGTCATACGACATAGCGAAGAGGAACTGGGAGAACAGCATTTCAGATTCGAAGAACCGAACGTCGGTCTTCGTGGCCGAGGACAGGGTCGGGCATATAGCAGGTTTCGCCGCTTGTGGAGCGGTAAGGGGGAGGGAGCACGAATACGAGGGAGAGGTGTATGCCATCTACCTCGACAAGGGTGTAAGAGGGAAGGGACTGGGCAAACGACTCCTCATTCCGGTTGTCCAGGACCTCAAGACCAGAGGATTCAACTCCATGATGGTCTGGGTATTTGAAGAGAATCCGAACAAACGGTTTTACGAATCCCTGGGTGGAAAAGTCGTCAAGAGAAGCAAGCTTAAGGTGGGTGGGAAACGACTGAACGAGCTGGGTTTCGGATGGCGGGACCTTAACTCCCTTTTTGCCCTTCTGGGACACTAAACAGCGTTTCCTGGTCGCTATGGCAGCACTTCATGCTGTTCTCTTTAGAAATAGGTCGAAACGGTCGAGGTTCATCACCTTGTTCCATGCCGCGACGAAGTCGTGCAGGAACTTATCTCGGGAGTCCTCGCATGCGTAAACCTCCGCCAAGGCACGGAGTTGGGAGTTCGAACCGAAGACGAGGTCGACACGGGTGCCCGTCCACTTGACTTTGCCTGTGGTGCGGTCGCGGCCTTCAAACACGTCAGCATCTTTCGAGATTGCCCTCCACTGCGTGCCCATGTCGAGCAAGTTCACGAAGAAGTCGTTGGTAAGCGCCTCCGGCCGCCTCGTAAAGACCCCGTGTTTGGTCTGGCCGAAGTTGGTATTCAGAACACGCATGCCACCAATGAGAACCGCCATCTCGGGAGCAGTCAGCGTGAGCAGTTGCGCCCGATCAACAAGCAGTTCCTCAGCCGATACAGCGTATTTGGTTTTGAGGTAGTTACGAAAGCCATCAGCGACCGGTTCGAGCACGGCGAATGACTCCACGTCCGTTTGCTCTTGCGACGCATCCATGCGTCCCGGTGTGAAGGGAACGATCACATCTTGACCAGCACTCTTCGCAGCCCGCTCGATACCTGCACATCCGCCCAGGACAATCAAGTCGGCGAGCGAAACCTTCTTCCCGCCTGACTCCATGCTGTTGAACTCCTTTTGGATTCCTTCAAGGGTCTGCAGTACAGTCTTCAGTCGAGCCGGCTGGTTGACTTCCCAATCCTTCTGGGGCGCAAGGCGGATGCGCCCGCCGTTCGCCCCACCGCGCTTGTCGGAGCCACGGAATGTGGACGCCGACGCCCAGGCTGTCGAGACAAGTAGCGATACGGACAGCCCCGAAGCCAGGATCTTGCCCTTGAGGGAGGCGATGTCCTGTGCGTCGATCAGCTTGTGATTGACCGTGGGGATGGGATCTTGCCAGATGAACTCCTCGGCAGGAACCTCTGGGCCGAGATAGCGTGCGCGCGGACCCATGTCGCGGTGCGTGAGCTTGAACCATGCCCGGGCGAATGTGTCTGCGAACTGGTCAGGGTTCTGATAGAATCTCCTTGAAATCTTCTCATAGGCAGGGTCGAACCTCAAGGCAAGGTCAGTTGTAAGCATGCCTGGCGCGTGACGCTTAGCCTGGTCTTGAGCGTCCGGCACCGTACCCGCACCTGCACCATGCTTTGGTTGCCACTGATTCGCACCAGCCGGGCTTTTCGTCAGTTCCCATTCATAGCCGAACAGGTTCTTGAAGAAACTGCTTCCCCACTTCGTTGGCCTGTTGGACCAAGTGACCTCCAGGCCGCTGGTGATCACGTCATCGCCCTTGCCGGTGCCGAAGCTGCTCCTCCAGCCGAGTCCTTGTTCCTCGATACCGGCCGCTTCAGGCTCTGGGCCGACATTGGACGCAGGGCCGGCGCCGTGGGTCTTGCCGAAGGTGTGGCCGCCGGCGATGAGCGCAACTGTCTCCTCATCGTTCATAGACATGCGGCCGAAAGTCTCTCGGATATCCTTGGCCGCCGCGATTGGATCCGGGACGCCGTTCGGGCCTTCCGGATTGACGTAGATCAGCCCCATCTGCACGGCAGCAAGCGGGTTCTCGAGGTTTCGCTCGCCGGAGTAGCGTTTGTCGTCCAGCCACTTGTTCTCAGGACCCCAGTAAACATCTTCATCCGGCTCCCAGACATCTTCACGACCGCCACCGAAGCCTAAGGTCTTGAATCCCATCGACTCCAGGGCGACGTTGCCCGCAAGAATCATGAGGTCAGCCCATGAGATTTTCTTGCCATACTTTTGCTTGATCGGCCAAAGCAAACGACGCGCCTTGTCGAGATTCGCGTTATCGGGCCAACTATTCAGGGGAGCGAGGCGCTGCTGGCCACCACCGGCGCCGCCACGCCCGTCACCCTTGCGGTACGTACCAGCGCTGTGCCATGCCATGCGGATCAACAATGGCCCGTAGTTGCCGAAGTCCGCAGGCCACCAGTCCTGTGAAGCGGTCATTAGCGCCTGCAGATCCTTCTTCACGGCCGCAAGGTCGAGACTCTTGAACTCCTTGGCGTAATCGAAGTCCTTACCCATGGGGTTGGAAAGCGACGAGTGCTGGTGCAACACCTTGAGGTTCAGCTGATTGGGCCACCAGTCTCTATTCGACGTAGCCCGGGCGCCTGTAGTAATCCTTGGTCTATTCTCGGTCATTTCAGAATCCCCTGATTCGGGCTACAGGTCTGAATTATAGGCATTGCCATCTAGAGAGTCAGCGCACACAGTAGACCCTGACGCTCAAGTTGAGCTCAGATTGCAAACTCCTCACCCAGCCTAAAGTTCGGTGCGGCACCGCAGTACGGGGGGTGGGACTCCGACCCAGCATGTTGGGTGGGAATCCCTTCTGCCTTCCTCTAGTCTACCTGATTTCTGTGTCTGGAAAGGAGATACCTTAGAGGCATCACGAATCAGACTACTGCACGTGAGAGACTAAGTAGCGCCTGATTCAAAGCGCCGACCATGTGGGTCAACATCGTCAAGTGGCGCGTCCCCAAGGAGAAAGGCAAGGAGCAGCTCGAAATCTGGGGTGAGATGATTGACTATCAACGGTCTCACCCCGAGACGGTCTCTCTCCTTAGGTCCCGGTTCTTCACCTATACCGACGAAGGGTCTTCAGAGGAGAACTGGATGTTCCTCGACGAGTACAGGAGCCGCGAGGACTTCGAGAGGTTCGTGAAGAAGTGGGACGAAGACCCTGAGCTGTCGAAACTCGGGGAGAAATTCTTCGCGAAGTGGGAGGCGGTCATGATTCCGAAGTCGAGGAAGAGAGAGTACTGGACCGAGGTCGAGGAGCTGAGGTCGGGCCCGCTATCATGAGTTGGAATCCCTTCAGCATTCTGAGTTGTCATTTCCGTTTAAGGGTCTCCTCGGGCCCGAGTCTCTTCAATCGGTCAGGTGACTTGCGAGTGCCTGATGAAGTCGCCGAGTGCAATCAGGCTTATCAGATATGCATGCCCCACATCGACGGTGAACTAAGTTGCTTGAAGGAAGGACTGTAAATCTGAAGATTGTCGAGAAAGAGGACTTGTCTCAGTTCGCTGAAATGATCAGTTCACCATCGTTTATTGGTGAATACAACCCCCTGGCTCAGATGTCAAAGACAGAAGTGGAGAACGCGTTTGGAGACCAAGTCGGATTCAAGCCCTTCTTCGTATAGAAGAAGGACGGCAGCGCCAGGGTCGGTGATGCCCGCGAACGAACGTTGCCCGCGTCCTCTTGTAGGCCGCGAATCGGTTCGTCCATTTGCGAACCCAACCCTAATTAGTGAGGGAACAATCGGCCTCAGCTGCCGGGGCCTTGGGCGCAGCCGACCTTGCCGACTGCTCAAGTCCGAAACCCGCGGTGTTTGGTAAAACGCCAGCATGCTTAACGCCGTAGACTGCCCGATTGTCTGAGCGAAGATGAGAGTTCCGAAGTTCCTGACCCGCCGAAGGAAATATGAGGTCGACGGGTCGATGCGAATAGTGAAGTTTGGACGTGCTCATTTCGGGTTTGTTTCCAAGACGGGTAGTCGGCTTTTGGCCCTCGCACGGTCTGCTGCAGCGTCTGCCAATCCCCAGGGTGGCAGGATTGTTGCCTACTGGCGGTCCGCTCGTCAGAATTTCATCCGTTTTGCTCCCGGCGTGATGCTGGCGCACAACGTGCGCATGAGCCTTTCCGATTACAGTCAGAGTCCCTTCAAGCCTTTTCTTTACGCCATTCTGGCTGTCATGTTCTTCACCGGAATTGTCTCCTTCGCTTCGGGTCTAGTCTTCCTAGGCGTTTTTCTCTGGACGGTATTTGCTTTGGTTGGGGCGCTCTTTTGGGCTGGTCGAAGCCATCGCTATCCGTGGCGTTATCCATAACACGATACGCGAGCCGGACCGGAGAAGGCAGGGGCGAAGTGTACTCGCCGGCATGGGATTGGCCATGGTGCGTCGGAACCTAGACCCGTGGACCGACTACGGGCACCCCCGCCATCTGAGGCTGAAGGACACCAAGGCCGTGGAAGAGTTCGTCAAGGCTTACGGTCGTAAGAAGGCCAATCAGCAAATCGAGAAAGCAGTATTTCCCCTTCCTTTCGGCCGCGGCCGCCTCAACGGCCCTGACCTACCTTAACCAGCGGATTGCATGCAGAGATGCACTAAGCCTCGACACTCCCTTCGTGGCGCCGAGCCCCACAATCCCAAAGTGAGAAGCTGGGTCGGGTCCTAAAGGCGGTCGAGAGACTGGCGGGGAACCCCTACCCCAGCGCAACGGGTCGCAAAGTTGAGGTCGAAAGCCTCTTGGCGAAGGGTTGGGTCTTCGTCGGCAACCTCCCCAACGGGAAAGTGGTTCTGGAAAAGGGATTCAAGCACAAAAGACAGCGGGCCCGGAGGGTTCCGCCCCTGATTAGGTTCTTTCACAACTCATGCGAGGTGAGAACCGAGCCCGATCACTTAACGCTCTATGCCAAAGGCTTAACAAGCGAGTAGGCTCTGAGACGAGAGAGAAGCAGTGGACCTGACTGCAATCGTTATTCAGATCATTGTGGGGATAATCATTCTAGCTCCCGTGCTTTGGCTTTCCGGAAGGGCACTTGTCGGCAAGCAGAAGGCAAAGTTCACTGATGCCATCTGGATAGTTGTTCTCGGCGTCGTTGTTGGAGCTGCCGTCGGGGCCCTCGTCAACGGACTACTTGGTGCCCTGATCACCTTCATTCTCTGGCTCTATCTGATAAAGCACTTCTTCGACTGCGGATGGCTCAAGGCTCTGGTCGTAGCCATAGTCGCGGTCATCATATTCATTGTCATCATAGCCGTACTCGCCATAGTCGGAATCGGGCTGTTGACACTCCTCTAGACCTAGCAATTCAAATCGAAACGGGACTGTTACCGAGTATAGGCGATGCAATGTAGTGCGGGGGGTGGGAGTCTAGCCCAACATGTTTGGTGGGGGCTCGACAGTATGCGTATCTTGTCAAACGGCAAACAGGCCGGCAATGGGTTCCTTGGACTTGATTCCTGTTGGAAGGGTCAAGTCCGTTGTACAGTAATGTAGGCGGCGGTTCCCGCACCGACTACTTGATACATTATGGCATGGCCAGGAGACGAGAGCAGATAGCCAAGGCTATTCCCAACCGGGACCCGGCCAGAAGGACACTGAGAGTCAGTAAGAAGACACCCTAGCAACAGTGTACTGCACGAGAATCGCTTGGTTCAATAAATACCCCGGGCCTCCCACAGTCACTCGTGCACTTACAGAGGAGTGCGATTGGGACGGCCTTGGCTGTGACCATTCTCCTAGTGGTGATTGTTGTAGGAGCAGGGGCGTACTTCTTCCTGTCCTCCACGACCACGAGCTCTCCGTCGTCTTCTTCGATATCGTCCACCATCTCTTCAACGACAAGCACCTCATGTACGACTCCATCGATGAACCTGACTGCTAGCGGTTCGCCCCAGGGCGACGCCATCAACTTCTCACGGACCTTCGCTTCGTTCTCCGAAATGGCGGTTCAATACAACGGGACAGCATACGACGGCAACACGCCGCTCCAGGCCAACGCCTCTTCTGACTACCACGTAATCTCAACGACGGCCAGCGGGTACAAGGTGAACGTCACCTTGACGTCAAGCCGATGGGGTAATGACATCCATTTTACCGACTTCGTCCTGAAGAACGGGTCGGCCCTGTGGGTCTACGCAGGATCCACGAACACGTACCTTGGGATCCACGCGGGGGACAATTACACCGGGATTCATGACGCCGTCTCTTCCTATGAGGCATCGATGTACTTCTTCGTAGGCAATTTCTTCGGCGCCGCCTTCATCCAGCTCACCTCTTCAGGCGACCTCCACATGACAGGGACGGGAACGGTGATGCTGGGCCCGACTCAGGTCTCCGTCACCGACTACGCCCCTAATGCTCTCCCCCTGAAGGCAAACCAATGCGGAACGTCGGTCGATCTTACTAGGTTTTCACTCCAGACGGGGACGGTTTCAGGGACCCCAGGGGCCCTTCTCACCCTGCTCAACATCGCCGGGAGCTTCACCATCAACGGGTACACCCACAGTGCAAATCTCAGCTATCGGATAACCTCCATTACCAGGTGACCCCGGGGCCCCCGACTCCTCGCTTGCCTACTCCATACAGTGGACATAATGTAAATCGGTCCGGCTTCTCGGCAATTCATCACAATGCTCATCTTGTCTGACGGGCACGCAACAGGCGTTCCCACCTCTGGTGCTGGGTTGGAATTGTGTTCCCCGCCTAACTAGGAGTGCGGGGGGTGGGAATTTATGGGTTCGCGTCCAAATCTA
>DASPOK010000136.1:0-2102 GCA_035626075.1 Nitrososphaerales archaeon | reverse complement strand
GGCAGCCGGCGGTTGACCGGTCTGAACGGCAGCCGAGACTCCGGCCGAAGGGGCCGTGAAGGGGGTCTGGAATCTCACGAGATTCTGCCTAACAAGGCCGTATGCCTTCTGAGCATCGTCGTTGGGTATTGCATCCAGTGTAAGGGGCTCCCCACCAAGCCTCAGCGTGAACTTCAAGTTCGAACGAAGGACCCCCTTCGCCAAGAAAACATTCGAGATGTCCTGGTAGTTGTAGTCGGTGTAATCCTTCTTCAGTCCAAGCGCGTGAGGATGCCTGAGGATGACCCGCTCGTTGGTTATGACGACAGAATCGATGTTTATCTTCGGGTGGTAGATCTTCTGCTTGAGGTAAAGCTGGACCTGCTCCTCGGGGCCGAGGATCTGCTTCAGGTCGTCTGGGGGTGGCTCTGTTGTCATCTTGTGTTGAGACCTTCATAGCGGTTCAGCATCACGTGTAGATAAGAGTAAAGCGATTACAGACACGGAGACACCGAGAGTTCTCCTTTGACCGCGTTCCAAGGCGGGGTTGCTACGCCGGCTTGAAGAGGGACCTCTCGCACACCGAGCTATACTCGCACGCCTTGCACTTTCCTGGGCTTGTGCTTGAGGTAGGTTCCCGCCGTCCGAGCCAATAACCTGACTTCGATAGAATCGCCTTCTCCGCCGCCTCTGTGTCGTGCCGAAGCAGGTGCACCCTCATGGTCCCTCGATACTTCGCTTCTATCTCCTTCACACCTCCCTCCAGCAGCGCATCGGAGACCCTCAGGACCCATTCCTTCTTCTCAGCCGTGCTAAGCTCCCCTGACCTGAGCCTCACCACCGCCAGCCGCAATTCGGAGCAGTCGAACCCCATAGACTCGAGTAGGAGCCCATAGATTCTAACCTGATTCTCCTGGTCCTCCCAGAGAGGAGCAGGGTCGCCCTTCGTTGTCTTGAGTTCCACCAGCCATAACGGCTTGCCCCCCGACCATATGATGTGGTCAGGCTCCCCTACAACCTTCAGACCGCCCGCAGAGCCCCAGACGGCGAGGACCGCCAGAGTCGGCTTTTTGCTGCTAACAAGGCTAGCGAACTCCTCCTTGGTTATTCCTTCCGTCGGCATCAACTCGGCGTGGAGGGCGGTGCCTGATTCCTTCGTCTCGGTAGGGATTTCTCCAAGCGCGAACTCGTTCTCAAGCTTGTACTCGCAATAGTACTGCTCAGCTATGGAAGAGACAGCAACGAAAGAGACGCCATGCCTGAATTCACCAGCCCCCGAGTCGAAGAACTCCTGTTCACGTCTCCATAGCTCGTCCCAGAACTTCGGCAACGAGTCGGGCACGACCCGCAGTTATCTAATTGTTCTGAGCCTAAGACAATGCCGACACATAGCCATCAAGGCGACCCGAAACCGAAGGCGCCGCGTGGTTGGCTCTTCCTGAATCAAACAAGCCCAAAGTGGAACGAATCTTCGTACTCCCGAATCAGCCCCAGCCCTTTCTGCTTTGCTAGGATCCGTGTGATGGCTTTGCCATGAATCCTGTCGTGCCACACGAACCTTCGCATTACCTTTTTCACCGTCCATGACTCGTCTTCGACTTGGTACACCACAGAGTTGTTCTTTCTCCGGTGGAGTTCTCCTATTTTCTCTAGGCCGAGGCTACGCATATCCAGAAACGACTGACCCTGCGCGACATCCAAGCCGACCCTGGAGAGATAGTACCTTTGGGTGCTGTCCACATGGTTGAATATCACTTGTATCGAAGCCGGGTTCTCACCGTAGAAGGTTCTTCTGATGCGCGCTGTATCGACCCAGTTCTTGAGCTGGCATTGATCATACAATGAAGTAAAGGTTCTTCCTGACAAAAGGACGATTTCTGAAAGGCGGTCAAATTCTTCTTCGTTCACCGGCCCTCTGTCCGCTGCAAGGAGAATCTCACTGTCGGCATCTTCGACTGTCAGCTGGCAAAAGTGCCGCTCGACGACATGTCCCCGTCCCAAGGAGGCCCGCTGAATTCCCAGCCAATCCAGGTAGGACTTTGCCTCCAGGCCGACCTTTGACAGAATCTCCGACTCGCTTCTACCTCTGACGAAGGCGCCCGGCAACTCCACCACGAACCCGA
>DASPOK010000135.1:0-5184 GCA_035626075.1 Nitrososphaerales archaeon | reverse complement strand
ACCTGACTGCCTTCATCGTCCATCCGCGTTCTCTGCTCTCTTTTTAGTTTGCAAGAATACTTTCAGAGAACCCTCCACCTGTCGTTCTATCAAATGCATAATCAAGGTTATAAGACGAACGGGGGAAATCGCCAAGCTCTTCCATGACGCGCTCGGTCTTCCGGGACGAGACCATACTGCTCCCAGAGTACCTGCCACATCAGATTCCCCATCGCGAGGCCCAGATGAAGAAGCTAGAACTCTACTTCCAGAATGTGGCCCAGAACGCTTCCAAGGCCAGCCAGTGCGTGATGATCACGGGGCCTAACGGCTCGGGGAAGACCATGCTTACGAAGAAGCTGCTCTTCGAATCTCTGCCCAGGAGGGCTGCGCTCTACGGGAACCTCGTCAAGGTGTTACACGTCAATTGCAGGATAGACAGGTCCCTCCAGGCAATAATGGTGAAGGCGCTGAAATCCCTGGGGCAGAGCTACCCCACCAGGGGGTACAGCTTCGAAGAGCTCCTGACCGCGCTGGTCGAGGAGTTGAGAAGCAACAGGACCCACCTGGTCATCGCCTTCGACGAGATCGACCATCTGGTGCTCTCTGACCCGTCGTCGCTTTACACCATAACGCGCTTGAGAGAGATGGCCCCGGGGAGCCAGGTCCTCTCTTCCATACTGATTTCCAAGACGACGGACTACCTGAAGAGGGTGGACCTCAGCACCCTCAGCTCGCTCCAATGGAACGAGATTTCCCTCGAAAGCTACCCTTCAGACCACTTGGTGGACATCATTGCCTCCAGAAGCGAGGCCTTCAACGACGGCTGTCTGGACGATGACGCCATAGAGTTCGCAGCAAACATTGCTGGCCAGTTCGGCGACGCCCGCTATGCGCTCGAACTCGTATACAGGGCGGGGAAGCTGGCCGACGACTCGGAATCGACGCGCATCCTCCCAGAGCACATCAGGGCCGCCAAGGCTTCGCTCCCACCGCAGCTCAGGAAGGAAGAGCTGGCGTACCTTACCGCGCATCAGAAACTTCTGCTCATGGCCATCTCAACGCTCCTGAAGAAGGGGGACTCGACTTTCGTGACCATCGGAGAGGTGGAGAAGAGCTACTCGGCACTCTGCGAAAGTATGAGCATAGCCGCCTACCGACACACCCAGGTGTGGAGCGACATCAACGAACTCTCCAGGAAGGGGATCATAGAGACACAACTCTCCGGGAAGGGAATGAGAGGGAGGACGACGATGATCGGGCTATCCCTGGTCTCTGCGAAAGAGCTGATGGGGGAGCTCGAAAAAGGCATGGTGGCAGGCATTAGAACTTGAGAGGCTGATGTCCTCATACGGGAGGACCAAGGTGCTCACAATAATGCTCGAGACAGGAGAGCTCAACATATCAGAGATCGTCAGGAGGTCGAGGCTCTCCCACAGCGCAGTTGAGAGGCACCTGGAGTTCCTAAAAGAATCGGGGATACTCACTGAAAAGCGCTTCAACAGGATTAGAATCTTCCGCGTCGACCAGGCTAGTCCTCTTGCGGGGGCCCTGACCAGGTTCTACTCAGAGTGGAAGGAGGCAGGGGGGTCCATCTTCCCCCAGTCCTTCAACTAACGTTTAGCCGTCCTTCCCGATTCCTTCACGAGGAAGAGCGCATAGTTATCCTCGAGGCTGAGGCTCCTGACCAACTCCTCCCTGAACGCCCTTCCTCCGCACAAGAGAAGCAGGTAGGGCATGTCTTCAACCAGGAATCCCTTCTGGCTGATTCCCAGCCTCTTTCCTGCCGACGCAGCTATGTCTTTGAGCTTCCTCGAGTCGTTCCATATTCTGAGCTGGAGCGGCCACGAAACCGAGTCCAGGGTGTATCTGGGACCGCCATCCCCCAGGGCCTGCCGGAGCTCCGACGCCAGCATCGGGTCGATGTATCTCAACAGCCTCCAATCCTTCCCTTTCATTATCCTCCCCATGACGACGTCGGCCCTCGATAGCACGTCAAGGGCCAGGGCCCTGCGCTCTTCGTGTACCCTGGACCGCGCAACGGCAGTGAATATTTCTCGAATCTTGTCCCTCGGCTGCCCTGGGTAGGCCCGCAATGCCAGGAGGGCGGCCTTTTCGTCCTGGGCATCGAAGAACGAGTTCAATGACTCCGCGGCTGACAGCTCTTCATCCTTCCTTGCCGGGATGCCAGACTGGAGGAAGTTGATGGCCGCCCTCAGGTCTCCGTTCGCCGCTTCGGCGATTTTCTGTATCTCTTCCTTCCCTGGCGCGATTCGCTCTTGCCCTGCTACCCTCTCCAGACGCTTCGCCACCTCATGTGCCTCGGGTTTGCGAAAATCTATCCTGGTGGCGGTGCTCCCAAGCTTCCTGACCTCGTCCGAGTCGGGGTCATTCGCAGCCATCACAACGGGGCTCTCGCTCTTCTTCACGGCTTCTTTGATGAAATCAATTGCTCCATAGTCCGCCCTCCCCGCAAGGCCGTCGACTTCGTCGAGGAATATGAGCGAGCTGCCCCCGAATAGACTCGTACTTGCTATGGCCTCGCCGATCTTCTTCGACAGTTTGTCCTTCGTTCTGGAGTCGCTGGCGTTGAGTTCGATCAGTTGCATGCCCATCTTCTCGGCGACTAGGTGAACCGTCGTCGTCTTTCCTGTCCCGGGAGGTCCGACTAGTAACGCGGCCTTGCCTCCAGGCTTCCATTTCCTTAGCCAGAGGAGGAGCTTCGCCTTACCCTCGTCGTTCCCCACCATCTCCTCCAGACTCCTCGGCCTGTACTTCTCAGTCCACAATCAGAACGCCCCCCCTACGAAGACGAGCAAACCCACGGTCATTCCAGCCAGGGCTATCCTCTTCACTCTGTAAGCGCTGGCCGGCTCGTGCCTGGCCACGATGGCGACAGCCAGATACAGAAAGATGACGTCCGGCACAACGACGCCGAAGGTGTACAGCTGGTTTGCCAGCCCTGTCAAGAGGGGCACCCAACTGGTGAGAACTGCGAGCAAGAAGAAGAAGGCGCCTACTGCCGAGGCAAACCCGAGCCCTCTGCTCCTAGCTATCGAATTCACGTTCCGCTTCGCGTCCCCGGGGACGTCTGCCATGCCCTTGACAACCTCTCTGCCCACCCCGGAGAAGAAAGCAGTAATCGCCATCAACAGCAAGAGCGAACCGACAATGGAGCCACCTACAACCGCTCCGCCGTAGACGAAAGGAATGGCGAGCGAAGATGCTACGATGAGGTTCCCGGCGAGCCCTGTTCTCTTTGCCCTGCTGCTGTAAAGCCACGACAGGAACGTATATGCAGCCGCGACAGCAACTGCAAGCGGATTGAGGGAGAGGACGGAGCAGGCGAACCCAACCACCAACGCCACGAGCGAGAGCCGGGACGCCTGCTTCACGGAGACCCTGCCGCTCGGAATGGCTCTGTCCGGCCTGTTGATCCTGTCGACTTCTAGGTCGTAGATGTCGTTCACAGCCATGGAATACGCGCAAAGGAAGAATCCCGTCAGGAATCCTAGGGCGAGTTGTAACACAGGGACGGAGACGGGCTTGGACACGAACGCCCCTACTATCACCGCGAACCCAATCATGGCGCAGTTGACAGGCCTGATGAGGTCTAGGACGTCCCTGACCTTCATCTCAACTCAGAACCTTGCCCTGCTGACCTTGTAGTAGATTACCTCCCCTCTCCTCTCGATCACCGCGATAATGGCCTCCTTCCCCATCTTGGCCATCTCCTTGACCGACTTCTGCAGGTCAGCCATGCCCTTCTCTATCCCCTCGTCGAGCGCGAACACGACGTACTTGGCGGGTTTCTTAGGGTAATCACCGCGCTCGTACACCCTCAGGTCGGTGCCGAAACCAAACCCCTCCCTCACGATGTAGCCACGGCTCTTCAGGTCTCTGTAGATCACGAACTTGGTCCAGGCATCACCCGCCTTCTTCTGCGCGAGCTCCGCTAGCTTATCGAAGCTTACCTTCTTCCCGGCACTGTCCCCCAGGTCGAGCTTCTTGACGTATAGGAGATAGAGGGCCTCGTAGTCTCGCAACACGAGTTGTTGCCCCTCCCTTGCCCCATAGCCTGATTCCTCCAGTTCTCCGAAGCGGTCTCTATCTGTCACCTTCACGGAGTCCTCTTCTATCTGAGCGGAGAACGGCCTGACCTGCTCCTCCTGGGTCTGTGTTCCCTCCAAGGCTCCCGCTTTTCTGACGCCTGCCTGACTCTATTTGAAGTTGAAGGTGTTGCGAGGCCTCCGCAAATCCTTTAGATACTCTGGTGGTCGCTCGTCCCGTTGGCCGACTTTTTCACCATCCGTACAGTCTCCTGGGATAGAGGCAGAATTAGGATGATAGACCAGACGGCTCTACCTGGCAGATTGGCCTACGTGACCTACCTCGCTCCGGAACAGGTCGCTACAGCCATAAGGACTATGGTTGTCCGGGGCGCTCCGGCCATTGGCGTCGCAGCAGCCATGGGACTTGCTCTCGCCGCCCGCCGGTCCAAGGCTAGTGGTTTGGCCGACCTCCTTCGTGACATGGAGTCAAGCGCTGCGCTCCTCCGTTCAACGCGGCCTACAGCGGTGAACCTGTTCTGGGGGATGGACAGGGTGATGAGAAAGGCAGCGTCCGCGAGATCAGTAAAAGAGGCGAAGGAGGCGGTCGCGGAAGAAGTGAAGGCGATGGAGGAGGAGGACGTGGCCACGAACAGGAAGCTCGGCAGCATCGGGGCCGGCCTCGTCCGGGACGGAGACTCTGTTCTCACCCAGTGCAACGCAGGGGCGCTGGCCACTGTGGGCTACGGGACTGCTCTCGGGGTCATCAGGGCCGCAGTGGAGCAGGGTAAGCTCGTCAAGGTTCTTGTTCCAGAGACGAGGCCCGCCCTTCAGGGTGCGAGGCTGACAGCCTTCGAGCTAGTCCGGGACGGGATAGCATGCACCCTGATCTCGGACACCGCCGTGGGCCACATGATGAGCCTGGGCAGGGTCGATGAGGTGATTGTTGGAGCTGACAGGATCACTCGAGACGGCTACGTGTTCAACAAGATTGGGACGTATCAAGAAGCGGTCCTTGCCAAGAGACATGGCGTCCCATTCTACCCTGCAGCGCCGAGTTCCACCTTCGACCTTTCGAGGACTCACGACAAGGTTACTATCGAGGAGAGGGGGGCCGAGGAAGTCGTTCAGGTCAGAGGAAAGCGGATTGCGCCCA
>DASPOK010000134.1:0-4617 GCA_035626075.1 Nitrososphaerales archaeon | reverse complement strand
TCCTCCAGGCCCACGAGTTGGAGGAGGGAGTAGACCCTATCCCGCCACTCGCTGCGAGGAATGTGCTTGTGTATGAGGAAGGGCTCGGAGATTATGTCAAAGACTGTCATCCTCGGGTCGAGCGACCCGTAGGGGTTCTGGAAGACCATCTGCATGCTCCTCCTTAGTGCCAGTTTCTCTTCGCGAGAACTCGACTTGAGGGAGTCGTGTATGTCCTTGCCCTCGAAGAGCACGTTCCCGGAATCTTTCTCTTCGAGGTCGAGGATGACCTTGCCGGTGGTTGTCTTTCCGCACCCGCTCTCCCCCACAAGGCCGACCGTTTCCCCCTTTCCGATGGCGAAGGAGATTTGGTCGATCGCATGCACGTCTCCCACCTTCTTCTTGGTAAGAATCCCTCTCTGATAGACCGGGAAGTACTTGACCAGGTTCTCCACCTTGAGTAGTGGCTCGGCCATTATGGCGTCCTCCTCAGGTCAACTTCCCTCCAGCGATGACAGGCCACAGCACGCCTTCCTCCGATGTCCTCCAGCGGAGGGACCTGGTCGACGCAAATCTGCTTTGCGTATGCGCAGCGGGGGTTGAACCTGCACCCGCTAGGAGGCGTAATCAGGTTGGGTATCCCTCCGCCTATGGGGATGAGGTTCGCCTTCATGTCGAGACGGGGGACGGAAGCGAGGAGTGCCGCCGTGTATGGGTGTTTAGGTGATTGAAATATCTCATGGGTCGACGCTTCTTCCGCGACCTTGCCGGCGTAGAGGACTACGACTCTCTCCGTCATCTCTGCGATGAGCCCCATGTCGTGGGTAATCAAGATGAGGGACATCTTGAGGTCTCTTCCTAAGGTCCTCAGCAGATCAAGCACCTGGGCCTGAATCGTCACGTCCAGATTGGTGGTGGGCTCGTCCGCTACAAGGAGCTCTGGCTCGCCCGACAGGGCGCGCGCAATGGCGATTCTCTGTCTCATTCCCCCACTGAGTTCGTGGGGGTATGACTTCATCCTGGTTTCCGGTTCAGGGATGCCGACGAGCTTTAGCAGCTTTACGCCCCGTTCGAAGGCCTGTTCGTTTGTCAGCTGGAAGTGGGTCCTGATGACTTCGGTTAGCTGATTGCCTACGGTGAAGAGCGGGTCGAGAGAGGAATTGGGATCCTGCGAGACGTAACCTATTCTCTTCCCTCTGACCTTGCGCATCTCTGCCTCGGACGAGTGCTCGAGTTCTTCACCTCGAAGGAATATCTTCCCGCTAACGATTCTCCCTGGCCTCGCTACGATGCCCATGGCTGCAAGCACCGCAACGGTCTTGCCTGACCCCGACTCGCCGACCAAGCCTAGGGGTTCTCCCTCGTTGAGGGTGAAGGAGACCCCGTCGACGGCTTTAACTACGCCAGCCTCGGTGTAGAAGTACGTTCTCAGGTCCTCGACCTTCAGAAGCTCGACCACTGCGCTCACTCTCTAATTCTCGGGTTCAGCGCGTCAGCCAAACCGTCTCCCAGGAGGTTGAAACCCAGCACTGCGATGACCACTGCAATTCCGGGGAACAGGGAGACCCACCACGAAGTCCTCACGTACGAGAATCCCTCCTGAAGCAGCAGCCCCCAGGTGGACGTCGATGGGTCCCCGAACCCTAGAAAACTGATTACGACTTCGGTGAGGATGTTCCCGGCAACGAGCAGGCTTGAGAGCACAATGATGGGGGAAAGGACATTGAGCAGGATGTGTCGGAACAAGATTCTAGTGTTGCTGGCCCCCAGCGACTTCGCCGCCTGGACGAATTCCAGCTCCTTTATCCTCAGAATCTCACCCCTGGTGACGTATGCAATCGTGGGCCAGCCGAAGATCCCTAGGATGACCACAATCAGTGTCAGCCCTAGCCCATGGGCGACGAGGAGCTGCCCGATTCTTGCGAAGAGTAGGATCAGGATGAGGACTGGGAGCACGAAGAATATCTGGGTCACTCCAAGTAGAAGCGCGCCCGACACTCCGCCCCTGTACCCTGCCAGGGCCCCTACAACGAGACCGATGAGTATCGAAATTGCCGTGGCCACTACTCCGACGTAAAGATCGCCGAGTGCTCCGTGCAGGATTTCGCTGTAGACGTCGATGCCCGAGGGCTCAGTCCCGAGCGGATGTGCCCAGTTCGTAAAAGGTGGCAGGTTGGCGCATCCGTTCGTGAGGCAGTACAGGAAGTTTCTGGGGGGCAGGGGAGCGAAGAACACGCCGTATACGGACATGAACACGAAGAACCCCACGATGACGCCGCCGGCCAGCGCGGACCTGTTCTTGCGGAACCTCCTCCATGCTACTGCTCCCTGGCTCGCGCCCCGCTCCTTCTTCGCGGGTTTGGAATTGCTCACGTAATCCTCACTCGTGGATCTAGAAACGCAAACGCCAGGTCCGTCGCTATGTTGGCAATCAGCACCATTATCGTGATTATCATGGTCAGGGCCAACACCACCGGAAGATCAAGCTTGGTCGCCGCGGTCACGAAGGCGAACCCCAGTCCCGGCCAAGAGAACGTCGTCTCTAGTGCTGGTGCGCCGGCGAGAAGGGTCCCGAAGCTGAGGCCCACGATGGTTACCACCGGGGTGATTGCATTCTTGAGCGCGTGTTTGTATATGACCTTCGATTCAGGGAGCCCGCTGGCCCTTGCGGCCAGGACGTAGTCCTGTCTCAGGACCTCAAGCATGTTAACCCTCGTCAGCCTTGTAATCGTGGCGATGGAGACAAGCGTGAGCACGCTTAGAGGGAGTATCACGTGAGCGAGAGCGTCAAGGGTGGGAGAACCCCACCAGTAAGGAGGATAAGCCGAATACGCGCCAAAGGCCGGAAGCCAGCGCAGATAATAGGAGAAGAGTATGATGGACATTATGCCTATCCAGAACGTAGGCATCGAAATCCCGAAGATGGCAGCGGTAGTGATTGTGTAGTCGCCCTTTGAATACTGGTGTCTGGCAGAGTAGATCCCAGTCGGGATGCCTATCGCTAGTGACAAGCACAGCGCAGGTATCTGGAGTTCGAGAGTCGTGCCAACCCATGGAAGTATCTTCGCCGCGACAGACCCTGTGTATAGAGACTGACCCAGGTTCCCACGAAGGAAGTCGCTTAGCCAGTAGAAGTACCGAATGTACACGGGCTGATCGGTGTGGAAGAACGCCCTCAGCTGCGCCAGCTGTGCCGCAGTAATTGATCGAATCCCCATTCTTACTATGTTCACCGGGTCCCCTGCGGAATTTGTGATGAGGTACGTTATGACAGACACTGCCAGGAATACGGGAATCGCAAATAGGAGCCTTCGTACGACATAATTCAGGAGGCCACCCATTTTTGGATGGTCAAAGGGTCGAAATTGCTTAATATAAATTGCTACCAGTAAATACGAGCGAGAACAGCTTCAAAAAGGGAGCTGAACACCGACGGCCAAGAAGGAGACAGCCAAGGCAGGGTAGCTAACATGAAAGCAACGAGATGGAGGAGGGTATCAGCATTTGCACTACTCCTTTCGGTGGCCTTCTTGGTTGCGACTTTGCTCCTACCGTTACTCAGGCTGCCTGAGACAGTCCAGACAGTCGAGCCCTCGTCGTCGAATTCTTCGGAGAGCTACCAGGTCTATGGATATGGCATCCCACCAGTAAACCAAGGAACGATAATCAACGTGACACTATCCGCCTACAAGCCCTACGCCCTAGAGTATTCTCTATCGCCTACCATCGGGAACAAGATTCTGGCAGCGATTTCTCTGGGGAAGGTCGGCGGCAGTCCGGCCACCTCTTTCGCTGCAACGGCTGCCGGGACTTACTCGCTGGAGCTCACCGTAATCGCTTACAATGGCTCCGGGTTTCACATCCGCTACACCGGGGTGTGGTCTCCGTTCAACGACTTGGGAGTGTACATCGCGCCTGCGGTTTTCCTCGTGGCGGCGAGCCTCGCGGCCTTTTACTATTTCGGGACAAGGATAGGAAGACAGCTCAACGAGGAGCAGGTCGAGCGTGAGCTCGAGGAAGCTCGACGGAGAAAGGTCTGAGCCGCCGGGCAGCGCAACTGGGATTTCGTGAGCTTGCCGAGGACATCGCGCGGACAGCTACGGAAGGGTGAAAAGTGATGCTGCCGATTGCGGTGCGATCCCTGTTTGGCATTGAGCAATGCAGCGCAGGAAATCAGGTGCTGAGGATAATGACAAGCCAGGTTGTAGATGCTACTGTAGTCGTGCACCCATGCTGAAGAAAGAACTGGGTGATGTTTATCCCCGGGCCGGGGATCTCGTAGACAGGGCACGGGATGGAGACATCGTAGTAGAGTGCTTGCCCAACATAGTAGCCATACTTGGTGAACGCCGGGTTCGTCAGCCCGTACCAGTGTCCTATTGCATACTCGGAGAGAAAGGTCGGGTAGGTGTCAGGAGAGAAAACTCCCGGGTAAAGAAGAACTTCGACGACACTCCCCTTCCCAACTCCTTGGCTGAAGAAGCTGGCCGCGTCTGCCGTGAACCCATAGTCGGAGATTTGATACTCGGCGGATGCGTCCTTGAACCTGATGGCCGCGAAGCGGTCGAGCGTCGCGTTCTCGGTCATGGGGGTTCCGCCTCTCGCCCGATCAACCTGCGACATGAATTCCTTCACCCA
>DASPOK010000133.1:0-10124 GCA_035626075.1 Nitrososphaerales archaeon | reverse complement strand
TTGATAGACCTAAGAAATCCGAGGAAGATAAAGGAGTTCGGGATTGTGCGATCCCTCTTCAATCTGAGGATGGATGCGCCGACCCTTGTGGAAAATGCTGAAAGAATCGGGGACGCTGGAGGAATAGAGCTGAACGCCCTTATCGCCGACCAGCAGGCGGCCAGCGTCGGCGAGTGGACCGTGGAGAGAGACACCGCCAAGGTGACCAATGGCACCGGGACCTTCGTTGACGTCCCCACGGAGGGCTACAGCAGAAGAGGCGAACTGAATCCCTTGGTCCTCCTGAAGCACAAGGGGAGGGTCTGGTATGGGGTCGAGGGGCTCCTCCCTACGACAGGGAAGGCCATCAACCTGATGATCAGCATGGGTCTAGTCAGGGACTACTCTGACCTTGAGGTCGAAGGCGATGGCGGGGCCATCTTCATTCCCGCCCTCTCCGGTCTACAAGTCCCCCGGGCAGCCAACGCCAAGGGGTTAGTTGCGGGGCTCGACCTGGCATCTGACCGAGGAACCGTCATCTCCGGACTGCTGAAAGCCATCGCCTTCCATGTCAGACTAGTCTTGGAGCAGTCGGGGGAGAAACCCAAGTCCCTGAGGGCCGACGGGAATCTATCGAGGTCAAATGAACTGCTCAAGAGGATATCCGCAGCGACCGGCATCAACGTCGAGAGGGCCCCGGACTTGGAAGCCACGTCCAGGGGCCTTGCCATGCTGCAGATGGCGGCGGTTGGCAAAGGCCGGCTCGAGGAGCTGGCCAAGGTCAGGGGGGAGACAGAGGTTTTTAGCAGAAGGGCTGATGCGCACCTGGAGGAAGAGTACGAAAAGTGGCAGAAGCTGACAACCTGGCTCAAGAACTCGAGGAACTCCTTCCAGGCCGAGTGACGACCGACGTCGCGGCCTACCTAAAGGACTGGTGGCCCCTTCTCTGGATCACCGACCAGGCCTTCGGCAGCGCCTCGGCAGCCGTTAAGCCAGTCAACGTGGACGAGCTCACCAGACTCGTGAACTTCGCTTCCTCGAAGGGGGTCTCCCTTTACGTCAGAGGGGGAGGAAGCTCGGTGACTGGCGCTTCAATCCCATCGAACGGCATCGTCGTGGACATGGCTGCCCTCAACCAGATACTCGATATCGATGAGGCGAACAGGACGGTCACCACCCAGTCAGGAGTGAGGCTCAGTACTCTCGAGGCAAAGCTGAACGATAAAGGGTTCACCCTGTCCCAATTCCCCCAGTCCTTCGAGCTGGTCACCATCGGTGGATACGTCTCGACTCTGGGGACCGGCCAATACAGCACGCTCTACGGAGGGATTGAGGACTCGGTAATCAGGCTGGAGGTCGTCCTACCATCGGGGGAGGTAGTCTGGACGCGCAGGAGAGGGGCACCCAGATCGTCCGTAGGGCCTGACCTGAGCAGACTCTTCCTCGGGGCTGAGGGGTCGCTTGGCATAGTCTCGGCGGCCGAGCTCAAGATCAGGAAACTGCCGGCGCACGTGTGGAAGGCAGCATTCAGCTTTCCCACCTTCGAAGCCGCTGTCAACGCCTCCAGAGCACTGGTGGAGCTCGACGTGAAGCCCGCGGTCTGTAGGGCGCACAACGAACTCGAATCCCAATTCCAGTTCGGAGAAAGCGGGTGCATCCTCCTGCTCATCTATCACTTCAGGTCGGAAGCGGTCCTTGCGGCCATAAGGGAGGAGGTCGCGACACTGCTCGAGGCAGAATCCACTCCCGCCAACCCGGAGCTGGTCGACAGATGGCTCGAGAAGCGGTTCAACTTCAGGGAGGAAATCGAATCGGTGAAGAAGCTGGGTTACACCCTCGAGACCATTGAAGTGGCTGCCAAGTGGAGCCGGCTGCTCGAGCTCTACTACGAGGCAGTCGACCTCCTGGGAGGCGTCCCAGGGATGGGGGGCATCGGAGCCCACGTCTCTCACCTCTACGACCAGGGGGCGTGCATGTACTTCACCCTGCTCTTCCAGCCGAAGAAGGAGACCTACTGGAGCATATGGGGAGCCATGGAGAAAGCAACCAAGGCCCATGACGCAACAATCTCTCACCACCACGGGGTCGGGATCTTGAAGAGGGTCTACGCCAAGAACGAGGTCCCGCTGGACCTCATGAAGAGGGTCAAGCAGGCGGTGGACCCTGACGGGATCATGAGCCCGGACAGGTTCCCGTAGCTAGTCTCGAAGGCTCCTGACGGACGCGAGTATGTCTGTCATGACCCTTTTCGCGTCCCCGAGTACCATCATGGTGTTCGTCAGGTAGAATAGGTCGTTGCCTACGCCCGAGAATCCCGGCCCCATGCTCCGCTTGATGAACACGACGGTTCTCGCCTTGTCCACGTCGAGGATTGGCATGCCATACAGTGGGGAATCGGCCCTGGTCCTCGCTGCGGGGTTGGTCACGTCGTTTGCCCCTACGACAATGGCCACATCTGTCCCAGGAAAGAGCGGGTTCACCTTGTCCATCTCCCAGAGCTGGTCGTAGGGAACCTGCGCTTCGGCCAGTAGGACGTTCATGTGCCCCGGCATCCTTCCTGCCACCGGGTGTATCCCGTACTTCACATCGATACCACGGGCCTGCATCGCATCCGCTAGCTCCTTCACCGCGTGCTGCGCCTGGGCGACGGCCATGCCGTATCCTGGAACTATAATGACCGACCTCGCGTCCCTCAGCACTGTTGCGACATCATCGGCCGTGTAGGTTTGGGCTACCCTCACTCCTTCTGCCTCGGAAGCGACTGCGGCTCCGACCCCGCCGAAGAGTATGTTGGTGAAGGAGCGGTTCATCGCCTGGCTCATGATTATGCCCAATATCAGCCCAGAAGACCCATCCAGAGTGCCCGCGACTATCAGGAGCTTGTTGTCTAGGATAAAACCGAGGGCCGCCGCCGAGATGCCTGCGAACGAGTTGAGTATGGCAATGACGGTGGGCATGTCCGCTCCTCCTATGGCAATCACCAACAGGAACCCGAAGAGCAGGGCGGCCCCAGCCACCACCAGCAGCACCAGCTCCTGTGAAGGGTTCACGACAAGGTAGGCAGCCGAAGCGATGGCGACAGCCAACGTCCCCAAAGAGATGTACATCCTCCCTGGGTACAGGTGGGGACGCCCCGAGATGAGTCCCTGTAGTTTCGCGAAGGCGATGCAGCTGCCTGTGAAGGTAAGGAACCCCAGGACCATCTCCCCTGAAAGGACCGACATGGTGAACGGGTCAATCGCCGGCGCGCTACGATAGTATTCGGCCGCACCCACCAGAGCAACAGCAAGGGACCCGAACGCATGTGACATGGCGGTCCTCTGGGGGACCGCCGTCATGGCAACCTTGAGCCCTATGGGGCTGCCGATCACTGCGCCCACGACAACCGCCCCGACGAGGAGGCTTGTGTTCTGTGTCTGGTAAGCCACGACTGTGGCCCCTATTGCCACGGCCATTCCGGCTACGCCACAGATGTTCCCGACGCGCGAAGTCCTGACCTCGGCCATGAACTTCAAGGAAAGAACAAACAGCATGGCGGCCACCACATACAGGGAGTCGACAAGCAGGTTTGTCATTTCTCCGGCTTCCTCTTCCTGAACATCCTGAGAATGCGGTCCGTGAGCAGGAATCCGCTCACAATGTTGGTGGCCGCGAGCGCGACCGCGACTGCGGCGAGGAGCTGGACATCCTCGGAGCTGGGCTCAGCCAGCACGATCAACGCTGCAATGAACGATACGGATGAAATGGCGTTGGTCAAGGCCATCAGAGGTGTGTGGAGGAGCCTGGACACATGCCTGATGAGCTCCTGGCCGAGGACGGTGGCGAGGAGGAAGATTAACAGGTTCGTGACCAGATCGGCGGTTGAAATCGCGGTCAACGCTGCCCCCCCTCCAGCGCTTTGCGGGTGGGCTCGTGGAGGATCTTGCCTCCCTGGACTACCATGGTCCCCTTGACCACTTCGTCGCTCAGGTCGACCTTCAAGGCTCCCTCTTTCAGCATCGGCATCACGAAGGCGGTGACGTTCCGGGAATAGAGTTGGCTGGACTGAGGGGCCATGCTTGAGGGGATGTTCAGAGGCCCATGGATTGTGACCCCGAACTTCACGACTGTCCTCCCCGCCTCCGTGAGAGCGCAGTTGCCCCCCTGCTCCGCCGCCAGGTCCACTATGACAGACCCGGGGCGCATCCCCTTTACAGCGTCTTCAGTCACAAGGAGAGGCGCCCTGCTTCCGGGGACCAAGGCCGTGGTGACCACCACATCAGACTGCCGGGCATGGCTGGCAAGCAGTTCCTGTTGTCTCCTGTAGAATTCATCGGATTGAGCCTTGGCGTACCCTCCTGAAGTCTGGGCATCCTTGGCCTCAAGTGGCAGCTCCACGAACTTGGCCCCTAGGCTTTCAATCTGTTCCTTCACCGCGGGCCGGACGTCGTAGGCCTCGACCACGGCCCCAAGCCTTCGAGCGGTCGCAATCGCCTCCAGCCCCGCCACTCCTGCCCCCAGGACGAATACCCTGGCGGGCGCAATGGTCCCGGCTGCCGTCATCAACATCGGAAAAAGCTTCGGGAGCGATTCTGCCGCGATGAGGACCGCCTTGTACCCTGCGACAAGCGATTGGGACGAAAGTGCATCCATGGACTGGGCCCGACTGATACGCGGCATCAACTCCATGGCGAAGGCTGTCGCTTCCCTCTCGACCAGCTTCCTGACAGCCCCCAGGTTGCTCTGGGGAAAGAGGAAGGAGACTACTGCGGCGCCCCTCTTTAGTGCGCTGGCCTCTGGCGGTGTCGGAGGCTGGACCTTCACAACGAGGTCGGCCCCTTCATAGAGAGAGTTCGCATCCTTCTCGATCACTGCCCCGGCCCCTGTGTAGTCGGAATCGCGAATCCCGGCGTTCTCCCCGGCTCCGGACTGGACATGGATCTCGATTCCCTTCATCTTGAGAATCGATTCAGGGACGAGTCCTACGCGCTTCTCTCCTTGAGCCGTCTCCCTGGGAACGCCGATGATCAAGCTCTGTCCCCTGCGCCGCGGGGGGGACGTTGTTAAGCTCTCGCGAGAACTTTCTCTCCTTCCCTGAGGCTCATCACCCGCGGGCCGGGGCCTGCGACAGCTCGCAACTCCTTACAAAATCAGTCGTCAGGCTATTTACTGTGGCACAAGATGAAGTTCATCGCATTGGCGCCGAGAAAGGTCCCTTGAATCTCACCGACGCGGTTTCAGTAAATCATTTCATCGCTCACTCCGAGTCTCCCCCCGTCGGCCAAGAACCTGGGTGCAGAGAGTCCAGCCTTCTTGGCTTGGTCGAACATGGACAGCTGAACGACGAAAACAGAATGGAAGAGCCGCTCAATGTCGGTCCCCTCCACCGATGGAACCACGTTGGACTCGTACCCTCGAGCTCGAAGGGCTCGGGCCAGCTTTCCAGCCTTGTGTGAAGGGTCGAAGCAAGAGAACGCGTTGACGGCGTCGTCCTTCGTCAGCGAGAAAAGCTCCATGTGGCTGAACTCTTCGAGGAGCTCGGCATGTGCCTTGGTCCCGAGGAGCTCGTAGGTCTTTGCTGCGGCATAGAGAGCCACGGGGTAAGCCAGAGAGTTACCGAGGAAGTAGGTGGTGCCCTTCCCCGGCCGCGTCGTCAACATGCTCCTTCGCGAGATGGCGAGCACTCTTCGAAAATCGCAGGGGCCTAGGCTCCCTGCTGCCCTTAACACTGCGAGCAGAGATAGGCTGAACGACAGCATCCCGGACGTCCTAGGGGAGTATGTCATCGGAAGGCTGACCACCCTGTCCGCCAGACGTGCAAGCCTGCTGGTGTTGTCAGCTGTTATCACAGTCGTCCCCCTTGCTATTCCCCTAACCCTCCTGGCCGCTACTATGTTGGAGGCTGTCCTTCCTGATACCGAAATAAGGAACACTTCAAGGCCCGTGGCGGCTTCTGGGTAGCTGGCAAGGGTGTAGGGGTCGAGGGCCACGCAGTCTCCTTTCGACGCATAAAAAGCCACCAAAGCAGCCGCGTAGGAATCTCCCGCTCCAACAAAGATTGAGCCCCTAGGAGCCCTGGGCAGCTTCGTTTTGGCGAACCTCTTCAGCACCTCCGGCTGCCCATAGACCTCCTCCACAAGGCCCTGCGTTGCTCCCCTCGCCACGGTGCCTAGTCCTGACCCGCGTCTATTAACGAGAGCCTCTAAGAATGGCTCTTGAGGACCGGAGCGCGATGGCGTGCAAGGTCGGTGTCCTTGAGGGGAAGGAACTCCTCCTCTACTCCTTTCCCCCTCCCCACCCCTTCACCAACGAGAGGGTGAGACAGTTCTGGGACGACCTAGGCAAGAAGGGCCTGCCAGTCGAGCGGCTCCAGCCTCAGAAAGCGGACAAGGAGCTCGTCGGGCTCTTCCACACGAAGGAGCACATAAGATACGTCGAGCTCGCGTCCCAGTTGGGCTACGGGGCCCTTGACCAGGGGGATACCCCTGCCTACAAAGGGGTGTTCGAGGCGGCCCAGTATTCAGTCGGGTCGACTGTATCGGCCGTCGAGAAGGTCATGGCTGAGGAGCTAGACCACGCCTTTAACCCAGTCGGGGGACTGCACCACGCAACGAGGGAGACCTCTGCTGGCTTCTGCGTCTTCAACGATATCGGGGTCGCCATCGAACTCCTGAGAACACGTCACAACGTGCACAAGATCCTCTACGTCGACATAGACGTCCACCATGGCGACGGCGTCTTCTATTCCTATGAGTCTGACCCGGAGCTTTTCATCTTTGACATCCACGAGGATGGCAGATTCATCTATCCAGGGACGGGTTGGGCCACAGAGACGGGCGCCGGGAATGCGAAGGGGACCAAGGTCAACATCCCTCTGGCTCCAGGGTCCGGAGACGACGAGGTCGTCGTCAGATTGCCCCGGCTCGAGGAGTTCGCCCGGGCAGCGAAACCCGAGTTCATCATCTTCCAGTGCGGCGCCGACGGCCTCGGAGGTGACCCGATTTCCGGCATGAACTACTCTCCTGAGGCACATAGGCAGGTGGGCATCTTACTCCACAGGTTGTCTCACGAGTTGTGCTCTGGAAGGCTGGTCGCCCTCGGGGGAGGAGGCTACATTCCCCAGAACTGCTCCGACGCGTGGATGGCAGTAGTCGAAGCCATGATTGGCTCTCGAAATGAGAAGTGAGATTTGGCCCAGGCACGATTCACACCAACACCACGCAAGCCAGCGCCTTCGTCCGTCTACACCTTCCCGGAGCCGCTGCGAGTGGGGACCATTCTTTCACGTCCAAACAGATTCATCATGCTTGTCAGGGCGGGCAAGAAGACCCTCCGCTGCCACTGTCCCACTACCGGGCGACTCGGGGACCTGAAACTCCCGGGGCTACCCTGTCTCTACTCGACTGCCACAAACAAAAGACGAAAGACGGGGTACACAGTAGAGGCAATCTCGACATCACCCTCAGCTCGGAAGTGGGTGGGGATCAACCAGACCGCCGCAAACCGGTACTTTGAGTTCTTTCTCAGGAGCAGGGCGCTTTCGCGTCTCGCAAAGGGAGAGGTGCAGAGGGAGGTCAGGCTCGGCAGTTCGAGGATTGACTTCTTGGTTGGAAACGCCTACATCGAAGTGAAAACGCCTCTGATAACGCTTCCTGCAGGCGAGGGGACCGAGAGAGTGAAGCGAGGCAGGTTCGACTCCTTTGACAGGCTGATAAGGCACATGGAGGAGTTGAAGGATTCGCTCACCCAGGGAACGAAGGCGAAAATTGTCCTTTGCTTCCTCTACGACGCGAGACCATTCAAGCCTCCGCCTCCTGACCGTTCGAATTCCAGGATACTCGCGGCCGCGAGAGCTGCCGAGGAGGCAGGGGTCGAAAGGTGGCAGGTCAACCTTCGGGTGAGCAGGGATGGTGTCTCCCTAATCAGGTACTTCAGAAGCAGGCCGTACGGGGCGCGCACCAAGCCGACGCCGTCGGCACCGACGCGTTCGCGTCCCTGAAGGAGTCTATCTCGCGCTGGAGAGTCTCGTCCAAACTCTGAAGGTCTCCTACCGACTACCGCCCCTAATCTCCGGCACTGATTCGGGGCCCTGAGCCTTTTTCATCCTTCAGCGGCGGCCACCGGTGCCCCGATTCAATCTTGGCAACGTGTAGATTTCAATCCGTTGACATACTCAGTAATGATCCCATGGGCCGGATTGGATTGCAGCACAGACAGCTCTATCGACGGGTTCTCGCGAAGGGTTTCGCGAAGCCGTTCCATGAGGGCGCTGGGGTTCTTCACCACGTCTCTCTTTGCCTCGGACACGACTGATTCGTGGTCGCACACAACCGTGAAACGGCGCATGGTACCCTTCAGCTCGTCTATCGCAAAGAGTATCGCAAGCACCTCGGCGTCATCGCTTTCAGCTGCGTCCACTCTCTTCACGTCGTGCACGCCCTTCTCCTCCACGACGTATCCGACATACGCCTCCCGAGGAAGTGTCGGGTCGTGCATGTTCAGTATCTTGGCGTCGACATACACTCTGGGGAGCCTGGACCACCCGGGCAACCTCAATCTGTTCCCGCGTCCCCGAACTGGTTGCCCGACTTAAATAACACAAGAGCCTCGGATTCCTCGATGGCTTTTCAGGCCCCGCCCGTCGGCATGCCTCCGCAGCGCCAGGCCGACGAGAGGTCGGCCCTTCAGAAGGTGGTCTGGTTCGGTATTCTCCAGCTCGCGGGACTGGTTGCGGGCTGGGTTTTGGGATTCTATGTCTTCAGTACAGTCTTCTCCAATCTTGGCATTTACACCCTCCCCCAGACTCCCACCCCAGCCGATGTCGAAACGATTCTTGGTCCTCTGTTTCGGGGACTTTCAGTGCTGGTCCCTATCATGGCAATTTTTCAAATAGTCGCAATAATCCTCCTGACCTTGAGCTTCAGGCAATTCTGTATCGTTGACAGGGAGCGTTTCTCTCTCCCCTCGGTATTGATGCTCCTGATGCTGGCCGGAGCTGTCATAGCCACCGTCGGCATCGTTCCATTCTTCAACTCAATCCCGAACATCATCGCTCAGGCCCCGTCGAACGCTGGCGCGGTCCCGTCTGAGGCGTTCTCTTCGGCAATTGCGTCTCTGCTCGTCTACGTGGTCTTCATGTTGATCGGGGGGCTCCTAGGATTGATTGGCCTCATCGGCGGGCAGATTCTCGGACTGTGGAGGGTAGGGTCGAGATACAACGAGACCATCGTAAAGGTCGGCGCTATCTTCGCCATCGTCCCCTTCCTCGATGTAGTCGCTCCAATACTCGTCATCGTGGGGGCCTATCAGGCGAAGGGAAGGGTTTCACTACAGTCGTGATCGGGGGGTCTACCGATTCTTGAAATCGGCCGATTCCAGTCCGGCCTGGGGCCTGTTCGTTAGCATGCTCTCCCCCGCTTCTGGGGATAGAATCCTCGATGTGGGTGCGGGCAGAGGAGCCATCGCCGCGCGTGTCCTCGAGACATCAAAGGGAGCTGAAGTATTTGCTGTGGACCCGAACGAAAAACGCGTGGCTTCGACAAAGCGGAATTTTCCAGCGGTAAGGAGCCAAGTTGCCGCGGCCGAGGACCTCCCTTTCCCAGACGCCTACTTCGACAAGGTGTACACAACCATGGCACTTCATCACTTTGCCGACATGGAAAGATCGCTCCGCGAAATCTCGCGCGTCCTGAGGGGCAGGGGGACATTCATAATCGTCGAAGTAGACCCGCACTCTGCCAAGGGGAGGCTGTTCAGGTTATTTGGAGGACTGACTGGAGAGCACATGCATTTGATGACAGTGAAGGAGCTGACGGATAGGCTGGGCAGCTCGGCGACCCTCAAGGTTACTCGCACTGCAGTGCAAGGTTCCGACTACCTAGTCCAGCTGATGCGCGTCTGAGCGGCCAAGGGGTCAGCTTCTCGGGCCCCTTGTCCCCACTCGCCAAAGTATCGAGACGGTTGTACTCCACACGAATGCCCTGGGGGGACGCCGCTGACAACCGATCCCTGCGGCAGCATAGACATGGGATAGGTCCTGAGCGGCGCCGAAGACATCCGCCCTGACTGAAGTGTACCCCCCGATACTGCGTCCCCCCCACGGTTATCTAGTCAAGAGGGAAGAAGCGGTTGTTTGCCATCTTTCGACATCGGTGTAGGGCAGATAA
>DASPOK010000132.1:0-7863 GCA_035626075.1 Nitrososphaerales archaeon | reverse complement strand
CCCTTCACAACCGCATTGACAGTCTCGGTGATGTCAATGCCCACCGGGCACCACGTGATGCACCTCCCGCATCCCACACACCCGAAGTGCCCAAACTGCTCGGGCCAATATCCGAATTTATGGGTGACGAACTGCCTGTAGCGCGCGCTCCTCCGTTGACGTGGGTTCCCTCCCGCGGAGTAGGTGAAGTCCTTCGAGAGACAGGAATCCCAGACGCGGACCCTGGAGACGCTCCCGTCTGTGATATCGTTTCTTTCTTCTATCGTGTTACAGAAACAAGTGGGACAGACCATGGTACAGTTCCCACAGGCGAGGCATCTCTCTGCCGTCCTCTCCCAGACCGCAGAGTTCCTCTCGGAAAGAATCTGCTTGGATGCGCCCTCCCGGTCGAACCGAAGCCCCATCTCCTCGCGGGCTCGATGAATCATCTGTTCCGCGGCACGCAAGTCATTTTCTGAAGCAGGGTCGAGCTTGATTCCTCGGAGCAGGGCCCTGTTTCCGTCAGGCACATCGAACAGCAACTTCTCGGGGAGCTCGGTGATCGCTAAATCGTAGCCGGATTCGGACTTGGGGCCCGTTCCCATGGAGGCGCAGAAGCAGTTCTTCCCCGCCCTCGTGCAGTTCACGACGATGAAGAGGCAGTCTTCTCTCAGGCTCGAGTAGACAGGGTCCTCGAAGCCAGGCACCATCATTGTCGCATCCATCACCTCCACTCCTCTAAGGTCGCAGGGTCTGATGCCGATGAAGGCGTAGCGCTTCTTGGAGCGGGGTATGGGTATTACCTCGATTCCCTGCGCGCCTTCCACAATCCGCAACACTTCGGCTACCGCCGGGTGCAGGTATCGCTTCGGAGAGTCCGGGCCGTTGACCGATGAAAAAACGAACGGACTTCCGGTGCTGACCGTGTACTTCCCTGGCGCCTGAGAATCACGGACGCCCGAGGCAAGATCTCCTGGCTCGGTTATCTCCCTGAGGCGGACCACTCCCTCCGAAAGCGACGGTCCGACCACGATGTACCCCCCCTCACGAAGGTTGTGCAAGAGCGTGGTAATTGCCTCGCGGCCTGCGGTGAGATACATCCCATGTCCGGCCAGAACCCGAGAACAAAAACACGTTACCTGAATCTCAATTGTGAGAGCCACGTATGCTTCGGAACCGACGCAAGAGCGCTCTGGGCACAAGCTAGGATTGGTGGGGCTTGCCCGCGGACGAAACCGACCGAAAGGAGAGGAGGTCCGCCGCGAAATCCAGCGACTGGGCAAGGCTGGCCGCATTCGAACTCTGAGTGAGGGGAGGGTTCCACGTTCAGCCTGGCGAATGTGGCTGCCTTCTGGCCTATCCAGGTCCAGTCATCCGAAAGGGGCCGATTCTGGAACCAGCGTGCTCTCCTGACTGCCGGCAGTTCGGATGAGGGAAATCCGTGCCAGAGCGGATGCCGGTCTGCCAACCAACCTGTCCGGTGGACTTCGTCTAGTTGCGCCGACTGGTGCTCCGTCCTCTCAGCGCCCTTACCTCGGCCGCAAGGCTCGGCGGGACAGGCCTGCAGCCGCAGGCAGCTGCGTGTTCGGCGTGCCACTCGATCCGCTGAGAGCGGCTCGGGTTCTTGGGCATCCTGTGGCTGTCATGCCACTCCTTGTTGACCTTACTGGGTTTCAATGCGGTTCGCCAATCAAGCTGTGCTCTATCTTCATGCACTTGTCCATGACATAATCGACCTTGGCGTCGGAGAGGATTTTCTTCGCCTCGTCGTTCTCGAGGTGAAGCTGCCCCCAGAAGACGAAGGGCCTTCCAGTCTTCTTCTTCATCTCAACCGCCTGCCTCGCCACCTCCGGAAACTCCTCCGCAGGCCTGAACACCTCGACTACCTCCACAGTCTTGGCCAGGGATTCAGGGATGGCAGAAAGCGAGGGGTACGCCTTGAGGCCGTTGACCTCACTCGTGGTAGGGTTGACCGGGATTACGGTGTACCCGTGCCTCTGAAGGTATGCTGGTACGGAGTTGGCCTCCTTCTCAGGGTTCTTCGATGCACCCACAACTGCGATGACCCTGTACTTTCTCATTACCTCTGTGGGTTCGACCGTGAACTTCGGCACGGGGACAGGGCCTCGCCCCCGTTAATACATCTGTCGAGGCAAGCCCTGCCAGGCGCAACCCTCTAAAACCTCGGATGGGAGGGCAGAGTCAGAATTAAGATGTTCAGCGCAGTTCTTGCCAATGTTCCACTGAGCACGGCCAACCTGCTCGCCTACGTCATGCTTGGCCTGGTGACTCTATTCCTTCTCACAAGCCTGGGCATAGCTTACTACTTCTGGAGGCAGACAAAAAAGATGAAGGCGGCTTCGCCTACTGGCTCTGCTTGATGGGCCTCTGAGCCCTTCCCCGTCTTTGTATCGGAATGATTACCGCGGCTCCTACAGCCGCCAGGGGCAGTACAACCACCGCCACCTCGACTATCCCCTCTATGACATTGACGAACAGGTTTGAAACGGTTCCAAAGAAGGAGACCAAGTTTGACTGAGTCGGGGCTGCCACCACGTGGACCGTCACGAAAGCCTGGGCGACGGTGCCGTTCTGGTCCGTGGTACTGACGGATACTCTGTAGTCCCCGGCCTGGTAGTAGGTGTGTATGACTATCTGTCCCTCGGTCGCGTAGCCGTCCCCGAAGTTGTAGTCGACGACGTATGGCTGGGCCCCGCCCTTGACGACCGCGTTGAAGGTGACGCTTAGGGGCGCCGTGCCGTTCTTGGGAGTTGCGCTGAGGACAACGGAAAGTGGGGTTTGCTGCGCCGTCTCCGTGACTGTGACGTCGATGGTAGCGTAGTTGATGAGCGTCTTCGTCTGTAGTATCTGGCTCTCGATGTCATTGATTTGCTGATTGACTCCCTGCAGCTGGGTTTCGATGGCAAGGGTCGAGTTGATTGAAGCAGACTGGTTGAGTAACCTCAGGAGGGCTCCCTGTTCTGTCCGCAGGGAGGCCAAAGTAGCGTTCAGGTCGGTGTATTGCACCGTGACGTCATTCGAGTTCGAAGTGAGGCTGACGACCGTGCCCATGGCCTCGACCTTGCTCAGCACCTGCTGATCCTGCCCTGCCGGCACTCTGATGACCACGTACGCAGAGTTACTGTAGGTGGTCTGGTAGGCGACGTACCCGCCAACGGAGTAAGCCAGGGCCACCACTCCGGAAGCCGTCTGCTCGGGGGCGGAGGTCCTCATGCTGAGGTCGGTGGAGAACTCGATGAGGCCTCCCGGCGCACCCTGTGTCAAGTTGTAGGGTGTCTGGTTTGTAACCGCCCCGCCGGTGGGGTAGCTCGTGGAAGTCGCCACGGTCGTTGTGGAGATCTGACCGACGACTCTGGTCACGCTGGGAGCGACGTTGGAGTTGAGGCCCGCATTGTCCGAGAATATCGCAGCCCCTGAGCCGGTGTTGTTCAACCCGACCCATTGGTTGACTGCGACTCCGTTATTGGCGCCTGCCAGCGGTGCAGCAGAAAACGAACCGAAGAGTCCGAACGAAGTGCCCGATATCAGAGCCAGCGCGAAGCCGCCTACGACTATGATGGCGGCGAGCCCGAGCAACGCCGTCCTTGCCGTTAGGCCTCCGAGCCGGTTCATCGCCAGGGGTGTGAGAAACGGGCGAATTAGTCCCAGCGCGGAGAACGCACCGTTCGCGGGTTGCGAACAGAGCCCTTATCTCATCTCCTTTCTGAATCCTGACCGTTGCCCGAGCCTTCCAGGGAGAAGGTGGAGTACGAGCTGCGAGGAAAGACGCTCACCGTCTACCTGTACCTCCTCAGGCACGGGAAAGCCATGGGAGTCCGCGAGATCCAGAAGGAGCTCGGCTTCTCCAGCCCCTCGGTCGCCTTTCATCATCTCGACAAGCTTGTCGAGTTGGGAGTGGTCGAGAAGGACCAGTACGACAGATACGTCCTGGCGAAGAAGGTGGACACAGGAATCCTCCATTCATTCGTCAGCATCGCTGGCCTGACTCTGCCTCGGCTAGGTTTCTACGCCGCCTTCTTCACGACCATCGCGGCTGCCTACCTCCTGGCGGACAGGGCGTCGCTCGACCTCTACGCCCTCATTGGGACCGTGGGCGGGGCAGCCATCTTCTGGTACGAAGCCTGGAGGGTATGGAGGAGGAAGCCGTTCTGAGAACTAGAACTATGTACCGACGGGCCGGGGCATACTGACCATGGACGGGAAGCGGTTCGGGGTCGGGCTGGTCGCCGGCTTGTTGCTCGGACTTGTGATAGTGGCAGCATCGTCGGGCCTCAGCTTCGGACTCTTCGGCAGCTTCTCTGCTGCCTCTTACCCGACCGGGGGGCAGGTCAACTACAGCGTAACGACCGCTGCTACGTCGACCGCTGCTACATCGACCACAACCGCTCAGCTTGCCCCTTCGACGCCGCGCAGCTCTTCAAACAGCACCGGTTCTCTAGTCACAAGCGTGAGCTCGACGACATCCGGTGGCCCTTGGAGCAACATCATCGCCTCCTTGAGCACGCCTCCCGGCCCTGCCTACTCCTCTCGGGTAGTAAGCATCGCACGACAGCCTCTCTCGGCGAATATTGTCATCTTCATTCCTGTACTTCTAGCAATTCTGCTGGGTGCGGTGCTCTACGTCGGCT
The DNA here is from genome assembly GCA_035626075.1 of Nitrososphaerales archaeon. Lineage (GTDB taxonomy): Archaea > Thermoproteota > Nitrososphaeria > Nitrososphaerales > Gagatemarchaeaceae > UBA183. The sequence goes on along the minus strand of DASPOK010000132.1, from coordinate 3,235 downwards.
CCAGACGGGGTGCCGGCGGCACTCCCGGCTGACCATGCCTTCTGCGAGGCTTACTTCGGGACTAGGAATTCCCTACTGTTGGGCTCCTTCCCTTCCCAGCGCTTCGACCAGCTCGCAAGTTCACAGAGGATCTTGTAGACCTCGTGCCCCTTGACCGTCAGGGAGTATTCTATCCTTGGCTTCTCTTCGGCGTAGACCTTCCTCTGCACCACCCCGAGCTTCTCGAGCTGGGACAGCCTCTCAGCCAGGGAAGTCGCACTTATCCCCTTGATGTGGCTCTTCAGCTGGTTGAACCTGGCCGGCTCCATCTGCCCGAGCATGTGAATGGTAGGGAGGGTCCAGGTCCGAGTTATCTGGTTCCATGTTTGGTGCACCACGGCGCAGGAGTCCAAGACCTTCTGGTCAAGCTGTTCTGACTTGGTGAGGTTTGCCATACGTAGTTGGTCAGGAAAAACTACCGGTTTTAAAAACATGCCTCGACGGGAGGGGCCGAATGATCGGTAACGAGCGTGTCGAGAAGGTAGGAGCTACATTCAGCGAAGTAGAGGCACAGTACCTGGCAGAGAACTTCCTCGGGAGGGTCGCTACCTCGTCCCCTTCTGGGCAGCCCCACGTCGTCCCCGTAGGCTACAGGTTCGACGGGACCACGATAACCTTCGGAGGCTGGAACCTCGTGAGGAGCCTGAAGTTCAGGAACCTGATGGCCAATGACAAGGTGGCATTCGTCGTTGACGACTTGATATCGACTGACCCCTGGAAAGTCAGGGGCGTCGAGGTCCGCGGGAGGGCGGCGCCCGTGACGTCGGAAGATGGCGTGACCATGGTTAGGATAATCCCACTCAATATTAGGAGCTGGGGGCTGGTGGACTGATTATGGCGCTTTCAGGCTTCGAGAACCAGGTCACCCAGGCGGTGGAGAGGCTGAGCGAGTCGATCGTGGGCGTGAGCAGCATGCGCCTGGAGCGCAGATTCTTCGGCATCGTCCCTCTGGAAGGCCAGGGCTCAGGCATCATCCTTGACAAAAAGGGGCTTGTCGTGACCAACAACCACGTCATCGACGGGGCCAACCAGGTCCACGTCAGTTTGAAGGACGGCAGAACATTCACGGGAGAGGTGGTCGGATCTGACGAGGCCACCGACGTCGCAGTGATTAGAGTGGACGCCGATGACCTGCCAGCGGCCGAGCTGGGAGACTCGGAGGTCCTTAGGGTCGGTCAGTTCGTCCTGGCCATAGGCAACGCCCTCGCTCTTCCGGGTGGCCCGACCGTCTCCATGGGGGTTTTGAGCGCCAAGGGGAGACCGCTCCCCGGGACAGACTTCATCTTCGAGGGACTCCTTCAGACCGATGCCGCCGTCAATCCGGGAAACAGCGGTGGCCCACTCGCTGACCTCGACGGACGGGTGATCGGTATCACGACGATGATGATCCCTTACGCCCAGGGCATGGGTTTCGCAATCCCGATAAACACTGTCAAGAAGATAGCGCAGGAGATCCTCGAAAATGGAAGAGTCAGCAGGCAGTGGATTGGTATCTCGGGAGTTGACGTCACTCCCCAGCTCGCTCGCAGGTATAACCTTCAGGCGGAGTCGGGCTTCCTGGTAGCAGAGGTCGTTCCCCGAAGCCCCGCAGACTACGCCGGGATACGAAGTGGCGACGTCGTCGTCGGAGCTGATGGGGGCGATGTGAGACACACCAAAGACTTGCTGGTGGCAATCTCGAAAGTTCAACACGGAGGAAGCATTCGCCTTGGCGTCAACAGGATGGGCAGGACTGGAAACCTCGACGTGCGGCCTTCGGAGGCGCCCCCTCTTCAAGGGGACGACGGACGATAGCGTCATATCTGCGAATTGCCTCCTCGGCCAGAAGCTTATCCCGACTTCCTGCCAATCGTTAAGTAAGCAAGCGGGGCGGGGAGACCCATGAGGCCGACCACCAGGGCGGCAATTCTTTGCGGAGGTCGCGGGGAGAGGCTGAAGCCGCTCACAGACTACTTCCAGAAAGTGATGATTCCCATCGGCCCGAAGAAACTACCCCTGCTGGCCTACACTATCGCGTTGGTCAGGCACCACGGCATCGACAGGGTAACTTTGCTGACCGGCTATCGCTCCGAGGACATCAGGCGCTACTTCGGGGACGGTTCCCAGCACAGAGTGAAACTGACCTACTCGGAGGACAAGAAGGGACTCCCGGGGAGTCTCAACGCTGTGGCTAACGCGCTGGGAAGCGGCGCCATCTCAAAGTGTGACGAACTCCTGGTCTACTACGGAGACGTGCTCACCGACCTCGAGATCACCGAGCTTCTAGCCGTCCACAGGCGGTCTGAGGCGGATTTGACCCTCGTACTGGACAAGGGCTACGCTCTCCCCGTTGGCGTCGCGGAAATCGAGGGTGGAGTCGTCACCTCATTCCACGAGAAGCCAAGGATTGACCTCAGCGTGACCACAGGAACGATGGTCGCTGGGCCCAAAGCGATGGCGCTGATGAGGAAGACCGCGGGCCCCAAGAGGACAGACCTCATGACCGACTTTGTCCCCGAGCTTCTCAGGAAGGGCGGGAGGATTGCTCCGTTCTACACAAGGAAAGAATGGTTCGACGTCGGGACGGTTTCAAGCTTCGAAAAGCTAAACGAAGAGCTGGTCAGACACCCTCTGAGCTACCTGGTCTAGCGCCTCCAACGAGACCATCACTTAAGGAGACCTACCTCTGACCGGCCGCCGTGCCAAGCGCGGGACATGACCTCACCAGGGACGAGAAGGTAGAGAACCTCGTCATCAATTTCTCCATGATCATGGCTGGCATGTTCGAAGGGGTCTTCGCTGCCCTCGCCGAGGGACTGACTACCGCGCTGACAAAGACGGTCGATGCTCTGACAGAGGCCGTGGACAGCGCAGACCAGGGTTCCGGCCGGAGAAGGCGGAGGCTCCCCGCCGTCGACCCGGTGTCCGAAGCGGACCCGAAGGTGAGGGAGGTCTTCTCAAGGTTGAGGAAGGAGGTGGCCGAAGGTTTCTCACATAGGAACCGCTCATTCCGGAGGTTCATCAAGGACACCGCCTTCGACGAAGGCGTAAGGATAGTCGAGAGCCACAACCTGGGGCTTCCGAGGCTGACCGAACCTCTCGACGATGCCGATCTGGCGGGCTATGTCGCCCTCATGCAGAACGGTGACCCTGAGGTCGTCAGGATGATGCAGGAGCTGGGCGAGTGGCAGAAGACGACCCCCCGGTTCGGACCCTC
>DASPOK010000131.1:0-2168 GCA_035626075.1 Nitrososphaerales archaeon | reverse complement strand
ACCTTCGTCCCCGTGTACTGGGTCCGCCTGGCGGGGGGCGTGGTGATGCTGGGGTACGGCGCCTGGCAGGCCAGGGGCCTGGTCGGAGAAAAGACCGTGGAAGCTGAGGAGTCGCGGATTCAGAGGGCGGGGAGCCAGTGGAGGGTCTTCCTGGCAATGGTGGTCGCTCTCGCCCTGCTGGACCTGGCGGGGGACGCAACGGAGGTTCTCACCATCGTCTTCGTGGCCCGCTACTCCAACGCGGTTCTGGTGTTCACCGGGGTCATCACGGGTCTCCTGGCGGCCACTGCCGCGGAGACGGCACTTGGCAACAGACTCGGCAGACTTCTGACTCCTCGGCGGCTTCGCTACGTGTCCGTGATTGTCTTCCTCGTCCTCGGCGTCTTCATAATACTCAGCTCCAGCTAGGTCCGGGACTCTGGGCAGGGGGGCACCTTCATAAACCGCACTTCGCGGAGACCAGACTCCGCATGTCCAAGGCGAGCCAAGAAGGGATGACCGCAAAGAAGGGGGAGAACTTCGACGAGTGGTACACCCAGGTCATCCTGAAAGCGGAGATCGCCGACTACAGCCCCGTATCCGGCTGCATGGTCTTCAGGCCGGCTGGCTACGCCATCTGGGAGAACATCCAGAGGGAGACCGATTCCGAGTTCAAGAAGTCGGGGGTGAAGAACTGCTACTTCCCCATCTTCATACCCGAGAGGCTGCTCGAGAAGGAGGCGAAGCACGTCCAGGGTTTCGCGCCGGAGGTCGCTTGGGTCACCAGGGCCGGGAACTCGGAGCTAGAAGAGAAGCTTGCCATAAGGCCAACATCCGAGACCGTGATGTACGAGGTGGTGTCCCGCTGGATAAGGTCGTGGCGGGACATGCCGCTCAGGCTCAACCAGTGGAACAACGTCGTCCGCTGGGAGTTCAGGCACCCGACTCCTTTCCTCAGGTCCAGGGAGTTCCTCTGGAACGAGGGGCATTCGCTCTTCGCGACCAGGGAGGAGGCGGACGCAGAGAGGGAGGACATCATGGGCATCTACAAGCGGGTTACCGAGGGCCTCATGGCCCTTCCCGGCTACATGGGGAAGAAGTCGAAGTCGGAGACGTTCGCGGGCGCCGAGGCCACCTACAGCATCGAGCACCTCCTGCCTGACGGGAAGGCGATTCAGGGTCCCGACTGGCACTCCGACGGTCAGAACTTTTCAAAGGCCTTCGAGATAGTCTTCGTAGACAAGGACGGCAACAACCAGTTCGCTTGGCAGAACACCTGGGCGCTGACCACCAGGGAGATTGGGGTGATGCTCGCGGTGCACAGCGACGACAAGGGAGCGGTGGTGCCACCAAAGCTTGCCCAGATTCAGGTTGTCGTCGTCCCCATTGTGAACGACGAAAGCAAGAGGGCCGTGCTGGCTGAAGCGAAGAAGCTCATGGCCAAACTCAACGGGAAGTTCAGGGGATTGCTGGACGACCGCGACCAGCTCACCCCCGGGCGCAAGTTCAACGAATGGGAGCTCAAAGGGGTCCCCCTCAGGGTCGAGTTCGGACCCAGGGACATGAAGGAGAAGCAGGCCGTGCTCGTGAGGAGGGACACCGGCGGGAAGAGGAAGGTGAAGGTCGCCGACCTCGTCGACGAAGTCGGCAAGGACCTGGACACCATCCAAGACAACCTCTTCCGTCGGGCCTCAGAAGCCCTCACGAAGAACACGCACGATGCTTGGTCACTGGACGAGCTGAAGGGAATCCTGTCCAAAGGGGGCGGGGTGGTCCGCGTACACTGGTGCGGCGAGGATGCCTGCGAGGAGAAGATGAGAGAGGAGACTGGTGGCAAGGTCCTCAACATCCCGCTCGACCAGAAGCCTGCTAGTGGGAAGTGCGTCGTGTGCGGGAAGGACGCCCCTACGGTCGCCAACTTCGGCAGGTCGTACTAGGAAAGAGGCTCCTGAGTCGTCTACGCCGCCTCGATGGGAGGCGGGATCCTCAAGTTTCCACATGGGTGATTTCGATGCTGAGGCTCAGAGGACTGCCACCGGGCTCGCCATGGAGAACAGCCTCATGGCGCTCTCGTCGACGCTCATCGGGAGGTCGACCTTCGCGAGTGCTATCATGTGGAGGCAGAGAGATGACGCTGCGACGCCAAAGCAGGCGCTCCTCAGGAAGTCCCTCGTCCTCAGGTACCAGGA
>DASPOK010000130.1:0-5937 GCA_035626075.1 Nitrososphaerales archaeon | reverse complement strand
CCAGAACCCCTACGGGTCGCTCGACCCGAGGATGACAGTCTTTGACATAATCTCCGAGCCCTTCCTCATACACAAGCACATTCCTCGCAGCGAGTGGCGGGATAGGGTCTACTCCCTCCTCCAACTCGTGGGCCTGGAGGAATACCATGCCGAAAGGTACCCTCACGAGTTTTCGGGGGGGCAAAGACAGCGGATTTCGATAGCACGAGCCCTGGCAACGGAACCGAGATTCATCGTGGCTGACGAGCCGGTTTCATCTCTTGATGTCTCCATCCGGGCGCAGATTCTGAACTTGCTCGAAGACCTACAGAAGAAGACGGGGATTTCGTTTCTGTACATCTCACACGATCTCAGTTCCGTGCGCCAGGTCAGCCAATCGGTCGCGGTGATGTATCTTGGCAAGATTTTCGAATACGCACCCGTGAGTCAGGTGTTTGACACGCCTTTGAATCCGTACACCATGGCCCTTCTTTCTGCAGTTCCAATCCCAGACCCGGAAAAGCACACGAAAAGGATCATCCTGCCAGGAGACGTACCCAGTCCGGTTAACCCACCTCCAGGCTGCAGATTCCACCCAAGGTGCCCATACGCCGCCGAGGTATGCAGGACAGACGAGCCTCCTTTGCGCCAACTGGGCACCAGCCACCTTGTCGCCTGCCACTTCGCCGAGAAATTCGCGTAGACTACTTAGTTTTCATTACGCTGAAATGACGTGAGATGGTTACTATCCTTAAATAACCCAGAGGGCGAAAGTTAGGTTCGAAAATGCGTTCTTCAACGCTTAATGGCTCAGCAAAAGGAGCACTTCTTGGAGTTATAGCATTCGTCCTCGTCTCTTCGTCCTTCCCGCTTCCGGCCATCGCGCAAACTACATCGTCAGGGCCACTCTTTTCGATGACCCTGCTCGCGCCCACCTCTAATCCCACCAGAAGACAGTGGGCGTCAATCATCACCAGCTCTCTTGACGAAGTGAACATCGGGGCAAGCCTCGTCTTCGTCAACTTCGACGTCCTGCTGGCTGACTTCTTCAACTGCCCGTCTGGCTGTCCGCCCCCAACCTACGCGAAAGGAGGCTGGGACGCAGGGTTCATCGGTTTCGGCGGCGGTTCGCCGCTTCCCGACTTTGGCACGCAAGACGTAATCGTCTACAGAGACAGTGGTTCGGGCGACATTCCTCCAATCGGCTCCAACTATTACTTCTTCAACAACGCGACATACAATTCGCTATCGGCCACCTACGACCAAACCTTCAACCAGACAGCTAGGGTCCCGATTCTCCAGCAGATGCTAGCGATTATCGAGCAGCAGAGGCCCGACATGGTCCTCTTCTACCCGACATCGGTCTATGCCTGGGCATCAGACCTGCAGTCCTGGGGAAGCAGTAACTCGATCGATGCCACTACGGCCAACTCTGACTACTCCCACTGGAAGGTCACAAGCGGAACAGGGACCACGCTCAACGTTGGTGAAACGGGAGACATCGGCGCTATCAACATCTTCCCGACAGGTGCCCAGAACTCGTACTACTCCGCTTACTTGTTCTACCCTGTCCAGGCTTGCGGTGAATGCCTCGACCCACGCACAACGTCGTACATCGACGGTACAGTCTCGACGGTTACCTCTTCGGCTGACCACCTCACCTTTACTGTGACAGAGAAGCCCCACACCTTCACTGACGGGGTTCCGGTAAAGGCAAACGACTACATCTTCGGCATAATGGCCGGGCTGATCAGCCAAGTGGGATGGGTGAGCGAAGGTACATTCCAGTCCATCCTCGGACTCAACACACAGTTCACCTATAGCAACGGGACGACCGACTACGTGGTGAACGGTACCTACTACCACGGGGCAGCCCCATCCGGGTTCACCCCCGACTCGACGTTCCAAGCCTTTGCTAATACAACTTGGACTTTCCACATGAGTACACCTTACGTCTTCACTGACCCAGTCATCACTGGAATTAGTGCCACTCCAATGCACCTCTACGAACAGTATGCGTTCAGTACTTGGTCGACGGGAGTCCTCAGTGGATTCACTGGCGCTTCTGGAGGCCTTTCCACCGGCACCTTCTCTTACACCTACAATTCGGCAGTGTACGGAGGGAACGGTAGCGGCAAGTCGTACGGGCCTCTAGGTGATGGGGCCTACATCTACTACGGCTACGACCCCGTAGGACTGGTTGGGACAATGCAGAGGAACCCCAGCTTCTGGAACGCCACTGGCCTTCAGGCCATGGGCTGGGATAAGATCCAGACTATCCACATTGTATACATCAACAGCAAGGATGCCGCGATTGCGGCTCTAGGCAACGGCCAGGTCAACTTCCTTGACAGCAACTACCAGTTTGATGCAGCAGACGTAGCTTCGATGCAGTCTTCGGGCTTCACTGTTGTCAAGGTGAACGACCCGTCGAACGGATGGCAGGAGATGGGCCTCAACTTGAACAACCCCGTGTTCGGAACAGGAACTGCAACACCTCTCGGGTCGAGCAATCCTGCCCGGGCGGCGTGGGCAGCAATGATGGTGAGGGAAGCAATCAGCTACCTCATCCCGAGGAGCTACATCGTCAGCCAGCTGCTGCAAGGACTCGGGACGCCTGGCATAACCCAGGTCGCACCCTCGTTCACCTTCGCCTATCCCAAGGGCGTAGCGGCAGACCCCTATGACCCGACTATGGCCAAGTCATTCCTCGCTGCAGCCGGGTATTCGACGGGTGTCGCACCACCTTCGATCAGCAGTCTCAATGGGACCGCCCCAACGATTTCTGGAATCACAGTGCCGAGCTTCCTGCTGGGTAACTCGTTTACCCTCACGGGAGCCTTCACCGTTGACCCAGTACTAGGGCTGAACTCGGGCGGGTTCGCCATCACGCTGCAGCAGAGTACAAACGGCGGTGCCAACTGGACTTCAGTCGCCCTCGGGGCGACCACTACTGCCGGAGCATTCTCCATAACTTACCAGCCTGTAGTCACGGGAGCCGTCGAATACAGGGTCTTCTTCACGGGATTGCCCGAGACCTACGTGTCGTCGGGTGGTTTCGCCACCCCCGGTGCAGTTGAGGCTCAGGTTCCACCGTTGAACACTGTGAAGCCCGCGAACGTAACTAACACCCAGTACACATCTCCAACAACGGCTCAGATAGGTGCGCTATCTGACGTTGTAAGCGGACTTGTCAATAGCATCAACCATGGGTTCTCTCAATTAAGCAACAGCACGGCTTCAAAGACAGACCTGTCCAATCTGAACACTCAGCTGAGTGGCCAGATCACAACCCTCACTAACCAAGTGAACACACTCAACAGCAACCTCACCACGACCACCGACATAGCCTACGTGGCCATCGCTGTAGCCATTATCCTCGGTATAGCTGCAATAGCATTATCAAGAAGGAAGCCCGCTGCTGCGCAGTAGGCTTCCCTCTTTCCCCTTTTGTATTTCACAGACCCAGCGTGAGCTGGTCGACAGGATTACGCGAATATCACGGCCAGCGACAGGGAATAGGTGAAGAGGAGAATTCCCGTCATCGAGTAGAGTGCCGCTCTGTGCTTGGCCTTCCTGAAGTCTTCAGGCCCCGGGTTCAGCTTCGCATTTGTAAACGCGTTCACCACCTTGACGTTCCCCGGGCTAACGAAGCTCAGCGCCCCGCCGATGAGCATCAGACCCGCGCTCACTATCAGGAGGACCAGTCCCAACCCGTCAAAGAATGGAATTCCGAGGATAAGCGTTCCAAAAAGGGCGGCGACGACGCATCCACCCGCGAAAAGCACCGACTCTCTGAGGGCGGAGATGAAAACCTCGAAATACCATTGCATGGCTCGAAAGCTTCTCGCGCTCCGAAGACTTAAAAGTGTTAAACCGGCCAACGGGCGGAAATTTGCGCAGAAAGAAGGAGAGCAAGAAACCTTTCATCGCGGGCTTCGTCATTACAGTCGTCGTTCTTTTCTCGCTCTTCTTCGGCCTTCTTTACATAAAGCCGCCGGTAAACGTGGTCAGCCTCCCAGCTAAAGTGCCGCAGTATAACTCGCTATGGGGCAAGTACGTCCCGGCCAATTTCGCCCTCTTCGGATTCGAGAACTACACTGCCATTCGCGAGTACAACTCGTCGTACCCTACGCAGTATTCGACCTTGCTTGACATCCTAGACCTCAAGGTGAGTCTGAAGTCCACCGCGATCAACGCCGCTCTCACCGTCTCGTTTTCCGCTCCGAACGAGAGCATAGCCTTCGCGTTCGTCAATTCGGCGGCATTTAGCAACTTCACCGACGCCTTTGCGAACGCGAATTTCGCTGCCACGACGGTCGGCGAGGACAGCATGTACTATGTGCGGAACGACCTGAATGGACAGATACAATTCGGCTGGCTCGCCCTCATTCCGGCTGACCAGGGGATAGCGTTCGCTATCGGCAACACGGACGCGAAGACTGCCATTCAGAATTGCCTCCAGGTCACTCCGGCGAACGCTCTGATTTCCAGGTTGAACGTCCGACAGATGCTTTATGTCGCCAACGGGACCGCTAACCATCTTGCCATCGGCATCCAGGGCTTCCCGGGCGTCATCCCGAGCGCGAACAACACGATGACGGTTGTGGACGCCACTGGCACGCAGGTGGTCGTGAGCCGCATCCTCGAATTCGGCAGCACCTCGACAGCAGTGTCTGAATACAGCAGCGTCAAGCAGGACTACCTGAACTCGAGGCAGTTTCAAGTGTACGACTCCTACGTCCAGGCGACCGAGTACGAAACGCTCTCTGACGTTACGGGAGCGGTGAGGCTGGTCGAGTGAACTGAAGGGCAAACTTCAGCCAATCGGCCTCTCATTCGGAGTGATGGTAAGAATGGTTATAACCGACTGGCGACGTCAAAAAGTCGAGGTCATATGGCGGCAAGTCAGGCTGCCGTGCTGACCTTCGTAAAGGGCAGTACGGTAAGGTCCAAGCTTCTGGAGAGGCTGGCAAGTCAGCCTCATACGCCTACAGAGCTGGCGGCCCTGGAAAGCAAGCATCTGAGTCACGTGAGCAGAGCCTTGGTCGAGCTAAGGGACTTGGGGCTTGTCGCATCGGTCGACTCTGGCTCCCGTGAACGATACTACAAGGTCACGACCCAGGGTTATGCGATCTACGCGACTATCACGATGAGAACGGCGAAGTGATTTTCAGCCATTACCTTCCTGTGGCGGCTTAATAGCGGACACGCTCCATAGCCAAGCATAGATGACGACCAAGGCGCAGCTGGAGAAGTTCGTGCTAGGGGAGTACTCCTCTGGCGACTTGGACAGCGAGCTCAAAGAGGAGGCGACCAAGCTGGGGGGCCCGCGCGATGACGTTGCGCTGAGAGGTATCCTGGCATGTCGTCTCGGCCTTACAGTTGAAGACGTGTCGAGGCTCGTCGACTGGAGGTCCTTCGAACGGTTCTGCGGGTCTGTGCTGGCGGCTTCAGGGTTTGAAACCCTGGAGAACATCGTCCTTACGCGCCCCAGGATGCAAATTGACGTGGTGGCATGCGACCCCTCCGTAGTGCTGTCAATAGACTGCAAGCACTGGGCGACCTCAGGTGGAGCATCCGCCCTTTCAAGCGCCGCGAGACGACAGATAGAGAGGAGCAGACGCCTTAGAGAACGCTTCCCCGCAGGAGAGAGGCCCATCGTGTCTGCCGTAGTCACATTGACTGAGCAGCCATTCCGATTCGTCGAGGGGGCGGCGGTGGTCCCCATCCACACTCTCCGGGACTTCGCCGTGGGTGCGCTTTCACACTTGGGTAACCTCGAAGTCGTGTAATTTCAGCCCTCGATACTCGTTATTAATGGGCGGCCGGTTCTGGCATGCCGTTGGCCAGGGTGGTCCTGTGCGGGATGGGCGCCATCGGGACAGACATCCTGGATTACCTTTTGAAGCGTTCACACGAGGTCGTGGGTGTCGTCGACAGCGACCCAGAGAAAGT
>DASPOK010000129.1:0-7609 GCA_035626075.1 Nitrososphaerales archaeon | reverse complement strand
AGAGAAGAATGGGAGAGAGCCAGGCCGCTCCAAACCCGAACGCGATGAACCGTATATGAGGTGATTGCGGCCGTGGCAGGAGGGACGACCCTGGAAAAGCCCCCCCTGCCACTCGCTACGGTATTGCGCTTTCCATACGCGATTACCGAGCCAGACAAATGAGCTGGAGGCGGGCAAAAAGCACGATGGACGAGTGCTACAGAGCCGTGGTACTGTCCGCGGAAGAATGTGGTGTCTAACGGCGCGGTGCTCCGCTCAGCACGGCGACCCAGCTCTGGTGACGTTCAAGGATAAGTAATGCCTAGGTACGCTTAAATCCTGTCGACCTAATGGGTTAGGGTTGGCAAAGGCACAGGTCAAGAAGTTCGGGGCGCCCGATGAGTTCAGAGAGTTTGAGAAAGGCAAACTCCAGCTGGTTAATTTCAAGGGAGCCGCCGTGGGCAGGGCGGTTTTGGAGCCCGGATGGAAGTGGTCGAAGCACGTCAAGCCCGTAGCCAAGACAAAGAGCTGCGAGGCAGCGCACTTCCAGTACCACGAGACCGGTATCCTCCATGTCAAGATGGACGACGGCACTGAGATGGAAATCGGCCCTGGGGAAATCTCCATGCTCCCGCCTGGTCACGACGCGTGGGTCGTAGGGGTCGAACCCGTCACTCTGATCGACTTCCAAGGCATGGTCGACTACGCGAAGAAATCGAAGTAGGCACAGGCTCAGGACTGACCTAGCTTCATAAGGTTCCTTGTCGTCGAAAGGGTCAGAGCCAGTGCGAGGCATCGGCCCAGCCATGTTGAAAGATGCCCTCATCCTAGGAGAAGGTTTGGAATCTGTAGGCAGCGCTCACAAAGCGCGAACTCCGAAGTGGTATTTTCGAGAGGGGCTCCACAACTCACGCATCGGGCTCTGCTCCGATTCTCCATACATCCGTCAGGAACGGCTCTCTGTTAAGAAGGAGACCCCTAGAGAATCATGTGGTCTAATGTGAGAAATGTCTTCCTTGGGGCGTCGGTTAACTAGCCAGGAGGCAATGTTCCTGGCCATGACCAATGGATCCCGAATGAGTTCAGCGCGAGCCTCCGCCATATTGCGCGAAGTTCCTCCCGAGAAGGCGTTCCACTTCTACAGGGCGATTGACAACCCATTGCATGTCTCGGCAAGGAGCCTAACAGAGTTCTTGGAACGGATATCGACCGTCGAGCCTGCCTCCCTCGCCTTCCACTCCAATAGAAAGGACTTCGAGAACTGGACCTCTATGCTCGGAGACGACGACCTAGCCAAGAAGCTGGCGGGGGTGAGGGGCGCCAGGCTGCGGGATGAGCCCCTCAGGACTAGGCTGTACAGCACGACCAAGGACAGGGTGGACCAGCTTTCTCGGCTCGGCATGAGCACTTCTCCTTGAAGGTCCTTACCGATATGAGCCTCAAGGACGGGATGACGCGAGTTCCTAGACGTGTCTTTCTCTACGCAGTCTTCCTTGCACTGACCTGATCCGGTTTCATTCCGTTGAGCCTCTGAATCTCCCGAACAATGGCGCTGTAATCTCTCCCGCCATCTCCGAAGCTGGCGGCCGACGTGTATCGCTCCAACGCCACTGCGAAAAGTGGGAGGATTAAACGCGCCTTTTCCCTTTGAACGTCGACCAACCGCAAGTCCTTGACGAGGTTGTCCATGGAGAAGGTCGGCTCAAAGTTTCCCTCTGCTATCTTCGGCCCCTTTGTTTTCGAGTAATGGTTACGATTCGTGGTTTTGTTGAAGGTATCCACGAAGACCCTAGGGTCAAACCCGAGCTTCCTAGCGAAGACCATTGCCTCGGAGAACGATTCTGCTGCGAGCCCCAAGTAGAGGTTTATCGCAAGTTTCATCCTGTGACCGGAACCGTCCGGCCCTAGGTACACTACCGGGTCGGCTAACTCGTTCAGAAACTCCTGATACGTCTTGTACACGCCCTCCTTCCCGCCTACAAGCGCCAGAACCTTGCCCTTTGACGCGAGGCTTGGTCCTCCCACCACTGGCGCGTCGAGCCTCTTGACTCCGAGGCGCGACGCCTCTGCAGCGTGCCTGGCCGACACGTCGGGGTCGATGGTGCTCATGTCCACCCAGAGAGAACCTTTCTCCATGGCCACCAGGAACCCGTTCTGCCCCAGTGTGACTTCCTCGACCGCGGTGTGATCAGTAAGAGAGGTTATTGCGATGTCAACCCCGGTAGCGAGTTCTCTAGGGGTGCCGTGGAGAATGGCGCCTTTCCTAACCAGAGGATTTGCTTTGCTGCGTGTTCTATTGTATATGTGCACCTCGTGTCCCTTGGAGAGAAGGTTTGCGGCAAAGGCGCCACCCATCAGTCCGAGTCCAAGTATCCCGACTCTCTGCATAAGAATGGGCGTAAGATTGCCCCACTTTTCTCTCTTCTCGGGCCTCAACTAACGCCTCGGATTCAATTGTAAAGTCAGGCAGCCGCAGGGTCCTCGCCTCTGCTTGTTCCCACCACGTAGCCCAGGCCCAGCCCGAGAAGGGCTCCCCCTGCGTGGGCCACCCAATCTACGGATGCGAGCAGGAAGCTGCTCACGAGGAATACACCGATGAACCACAGCACGAGGGAAAGGTCGAGCTTCCTGTTCGTTGCGAGGTCGAAGGATATGACCCCAGCAAGAAGCCCGAAGATGCCCCCAGAGGCGCCGAAGCTGGTTACCATTGGGCCGTTGGCAAGGCTGAAGACGTTCCCCGCTATTCCGGTTGCCAGGAAGACCGCATAGTACTGCCTACTGCTGTAGGTCTGGGCGAAGAGGCCGTCCAGCCAGGCGAGGGCAATGACATTGAACACCACGTCGCCAAGGCCGGTCGGGTTCGGAGGCGCAACGATGATTGATGTGACCAACCGCCAAACCGCTCCCCTCAGGACCGCCCCATTGTCCTGAAGGAGGAGCGGAGTCAGGGACGCGCCATTCACGGTCACGAAGGCAAGGGCAGTGCCCACTACCAGTCCTCCAAGGACTGCATAGATCAGTTTCCTTCCTTGATCTGAGAGTTCCAGGAAGAAACGAACCCGATGGGGCGCGTATAACATTGCCCCTGGCAGTAAAAGTCGCCGCTATTCGATTCGCCGAAACCTAGAAACTCGGAGACGAGGCGTCGCAGGTCAGAATCTCTGACCCCGTATTGCTTGCGCTTGACCGAGGTTCAACTACTGGTCCTCCGCTACCGGGACGCTGAGATAATCACCGACTCGGCGGTAGAGGGCCTTCCGGGCCCGCCCGTGGCTGTCCTGGTTGGCTGGCCGGAACCTCCATGACACTCACTGTGTACCTGACGGTTCTCGACGCTCTTGGCTTCCCCTGCGGAGAGGCACTCTCCAGGGCAAGGGAAATGGGCGTGATTCCGGGCTTCAGCGCCTCGAAGACAAATTGGGTGTACTCCCTTCCGTCCATGTGTTTGCTGCTCCTGACTGCAAGCAGCGACACGCGGTCCCCCTCACAGGTCGCCTTCCACTGACCCTCGCCGAAGGTAGGCTGCTCGAGGATGAAATCCATCCCCCGCTCGACCGTGAAGGACCCCCCTGTCATGGCGCCTCCACGCTGGAGCGCTACCTGCTGGAGCTGGACTGTCCTGATGACGTCGCTCCTCGTGATTATCCCGGAAAGCCGTCCGTCCTTGTCTAGGACGAAAACCCTTCCTATGGACTTGGTCCCCATCAGCTCAGCCGCCTTGGTGGCCACTTCGTCCTCGGAAATCACTGTAAGGCTCTCCCTGGGGGTCATGATGTCCCTGACACTCCTCGTTTGCCACTCCGTCTTTCGCACCTTCTTGAGGTCCCCCGCCGTCACGCATCCCAGGAGCTCGTTCCCCGAAATGACAGGGAAGCCGTTGTGCTTCGAGCTGAGAAAGTTTTCCTGAAGTTCTGCCAGCGTCAGGTCGGGCGCCACGGAATCGACCCTGCGAGTCATTACGTCCCGGGCATGGAGCCTGCCGAGCTCCTCCTGAACCATCATCCCGCGGAGCTCGCTCTGCGCCCCTGACAGGATGAACCACCCGATTATGATGAACCATAGACCTGTGACAACGTCAACGGAGAAGACGAGGAAGATGCCGAAGAAGGCCATGCCGTAGGAGATGACACTTGCAATCTGCGCCGACATCTCCGTGGACCTGATGAGGTCTCTGTTCCTTCGCCAAATGAGCGAGCGGAGCGCTCTCCCACCATCCAAGGGGAAGGCTGGGATCATGTTGAAGGCAGCCACTATGCCGTTCACCAGGGCGCCGTAGTTCAGGGGCGCTTGAATGAGGACGTTCGCGTTCCCGAGGATAGAAATCTGCCAGAGAGCAAAAAGGAAGACAGTTAGGGCTAACGACGTGGCGGGCCCCGCCAGCGACATTCTCAGTTCCAGCGAAGGACTCTGTGGCTCTTCGGCCATTTCAGAGACTCCCCCGAAGAGGAACAGGGTGATTCGCCTGATCTTCATACCGTTCCTCCTTGCAACCACCGAGTGAGCGAGTTCGTGGATTAGGATGGAGGCGAAAAGCAGGATTGAAGCCACCACCCCTATCGCAAGGTACTCGGCTGTTGAGAGGCGGGCGTACTCGGTAGGCATGAGACCGAACCCAATCGACCATATCAGCAGGAAAAAGACGACGAACCAGGAGTAGTCCAGCGTTATCGGGATTCCGCCAATCTTACCGAGCGATACGCCCATTCATGGGAGTTCAGAAGCGCGGTATGATAAAAACCAGAGACCTCATCATCGGTTCCCCACAAGCCCCTTTCCCAGGGTGAACAAGGCAGAGCTGCTGGCGCTGAAGGCCTCCGCTCGAATTGATGCAAATACAGCCCCTTCGTTGCCGATTCTCGAACAGCTGACGACTCGGCCGAGCCTACGACGAGACAAGAACGGTTTCTACTTAGAAATCCGTGTTGGTCTTATTTTGATTAGAACTCTGGAGATTCCGGGCTGTCTCCATGGATACTTCGCGAGTCCCCTGTACTTCATGGCCATCTTGTCTATGTGATCCTCGGCTCCATCCTTAGTTATCTTCACTACTGTGCCGCGGATTAACACCTTGTTGTAGGGGTCGTCTTGCTCGAAAATACTGATGGCGACTCTCGGATCCCGGGTGACATTCTCCAGCTTCACACGACCTTCTGCCGTGTTCACCAAGACGAGGTCATTCTCACGGTCCACCCAGACCGGGGTGACCTGGGGAGAGCCATCTGGCATCAGAGTCCCCAGGTTGGCGAAATTCTTCCCTTCAATCAACCGTACTGCGTATTCCCAATTCCTAAGTGCCATGATTGAAAACACGAGCCTCAGCCGCGATAGATAAGTTTCCCCGTCGTCACGAGGAAGTTGTCATCCTGCTGTCTCAGGGGCTCCGACGACCAGCTCGCTGATGCTGTTGCCAACATGAAGTTCTGATACCGATTCAGAGTCCGTCGCCGTTAAGTAGAAAATCCTGTGAAAAATGATGGTCATGACTCGGGCACGTATCAAGGGGTTGCTGCAGGCGATAGGTCTGGAGCTGCTGGCCCTAGGCATGATAATCTTGAGTGCCTGGCTGATGGGATAGCGCAGAAGCAGATGGACGCCATGGACAGGGACAACTGGTGGCACCAGCCTCAACTTTCCGATTCTGTCGATTGCCTCTTGTCGGGTGCCTACTTGGACCGGCGAAGTTCGTCCCTAGACTAACTCAAACTCGTTACCTCGCAAACGCAATTCCAGATGCGTAAATAGGAACCGGCATCTCTCTTACCGAATCCTGCTTGAGCTTGTTCTCGCAGCTCACCCCGAAAACGGAGGAGTACTTCGATTGAAGCTGGAATCGGAGTGGACCACACATTCGCCTGCAAGAAGACGACTCAAACGGGCGGAACACGTTGGTTCAAGGTACCCAATCCCCGCAATCAACCTCCAATTTCCGGCCAGAATAGACCGCATGTACGTGGCTTCGCAGGAGGACAAGTGGCAACTTCATGGTTGATAGCATCTCGATGAATCTGATGTATGGTTGCAGGAAAGTTTCTGACGGTTGTAAGAACTGTTACATTGCCCGATATCCCTTTGCTTACCAAGCTCGCCGTTTCGGAATGAAGACGCCGTTTGAAGGTAGGGCTGGTTTCTTCAGCTTCGAGAATCAGACTCGCAAGGTTTCCAAGATGCCACCGAACTCTGTCATCTTCGTGAACGCCCTTTCGGACACTTTTGGGGAATTTGTTCCTGACAGGACTCTGGAGGAGTGGCACAAGTACTTCGCTTCCAACCCGCAGTACCAGTTCATGTTCCTGACCAAGCGCACAGGTCGCATGGAGGTGTACTATCGAAGTCACAATGCCCCAGACAACCTTTGGGTAGGAACAACGATCGAGTCAAGGAAGTATCTTCGGCGTCTGGACATTCTGAAGCGAATCAAAGCCAGGATAAAGTGGGTTGGTTTTACTCCCCTCTTGGAAGATATTGGTGATGTAGACCTTCATGGCATTCAGCTGGCTAGTGTTGGCGGTGAATCTGGTTCCAACCATCGTCCGTTCGATGTGACATGGGCAAGAAACATTCTTCGAATCTGTCGTCGCGACGGGGTGGCGTTCGGCTTTCTTGGTACCGAAGGTTTTACGAACAACGCTCTTGATGGCGTGACTTACGACGAGATGCCAATCAACGTGAAATTGCTTCCTTTCAAAGCTTAAAACCTAACAGGTTAGGTCGATAGCGATATACATGCCCGGAAAAGTGGTGCATTTCGAAATACCGGCTAAGGACGTAAAGAGGGCATCCACGTTCTACAAGGATGTCTTCGGATGGTGGACGACGGACATCCCCGAAGCGAACTACATGATGCTTGGAGGAACAAAAGTCAGCGACCAGGGTGAGTTCTCTGAGTCTGGCTCTATAAACGGCGGGATGATGAAGAGGTCCAAACCCTTCGAGCACCCTATAATCACGATTGGGGTGGACGACATCAATGCCTCGCTGAAGGCAATAGAGAAGATGGGAGGCAAGACTCTGCGCAAGAAGCAAGACATCGGCCAGAACATGGGCTTCACTGCCTACTTCATCGACACCGAGGGCAATATCATGGGTCTCTATCAGCGCGGCAGCATGTAGACGCGACCATGAACTAACACCCTGAACAGACCGCCGTGAGATCTGTCAAGAGATTCCTCAAGACGCGTTTTTCTGTTCTCCCCGTGGCCCCGAACACTAGGACTCGCACCCTAGCCCCCACCTTGCATGTCCAACCAAGTTCATTTGATTGAAGCCCCTACACTAACAGCGGGCTGCTTTCATTGCGGCGTCAGATTGGCGCCTCGCCAAGAGATAGGAGAACACGATTAGAACCACTAAGACTGCAGCCATCAGAGAGTCGTAGGGGAACTCTGGAATCCCATTACCGGACCCTTGGGTCGTGCCGGTAGTAGTCGTTCCTCCTGTGCTTGACGTCGAAGTGACAGTCGAAGAGCCAGGGAACCCAAGCGGGCTTTCGGCAGCCGAGAGCGTAAAGCTCCCTGACGCTGCACCCAGATAATCATAGTTTGGGGTGCCGACGGACACCTGTACCTCACCATTTCCAAGATAACTCATCCTAAGATTGTCTGTAGACTCGGCGGTGTCCTGGCCGAAGCTG
>DASPOK010000128.1:0-3532 GCA_035626075.1 Nitrososphaerales archaeon | reverse complement strand
TGGTACTACGCCGGCAACTACAAGGGGATCCCCCTTCTGTATTCGGTCCCGTCCAAGATCGCCTTTCAGTACGCGTACGACGTCGCGGTGATAGGATTCGTCGCCGGGTTCTTCGTCACGTTCCTCTCTAGGGAGGTGATAGGAAGGTGGGCGCAGAAAGGTGCGGCGGTTGAACTGAATGACGACCGCGGGCCCCAACTGGAGCCCGGTAACGAATCGGCTCAGGCCTAATCCGTGGGAATTCGTCGGGCGGGTGTCGGCCTGCGATTGGCCGTCCGATCCTGTTCGTTGATGGTGCCGCTGAGTTCTCGTACTGTGAACTCATCGCGTCGAATTGAGCGCTCGAAGGGGTAGGCCTCTGGGTGGCGGAGACAGGGTCGACTCTGACGATATCGAACCCCAAGCTCGTCGGGCGCACTCCTCGCAAGCCTCCGCTACCGTTACTCCCTGGAAATGCAAAACGAGGGGCTCGCAACGATTCGGGGCTAGGCAGTCGAGACAGGTATTTGAGGGACGGCCCAAGGAGACTCTGACGTGGCGGAAACCAAAGAGGTACGCAACTTCGGAGAACTCCGCAAGCTCAGGCTCGCAGACGAAGGGTACTTCGTCATAACGGACGGGGCTCGCGATGCGATCATCCACAAGGTGAACTCGAAGTGCATCAAAGCTGACAACTTCAACGTCAAGGTCAGCATCAACGGGCGCAAACAGGGGAGCTACTTCTGGGTCGACAGCATCGCCACCGCTGCCCACGAGTTCAAAGCAAAGCGATGCAAGGTCTGCAAACCGGAGCTGAATCTAGTCCTCCCGTCGGCTTTCGATACCTAACCTCAGTGCATGCCACCTCTCGGCGCTTCTTTAGATGAATTTGTCGAAGACGTATCATGCTGAGTCGAGCGCTACAGACCATCTCGGCTAGGATTGTTCATGCCTCTCTACGAATACTAGCCCTTCTATTTTGATTTCGCGACGACGACTATGAAGGATTCATCTTTTCGGACTTCGTGTCACTCCCATTCCCTTTCTGCATCTCCACCGAGACGGAGGGGCCAAACCCAAGCTTCGCGCAGATTTGTTCAAACATCTCGAAATGATGCTCGAACCACTGTGTCGGCAGGTAGACCGCACCATATCCTTCCCCTGAGGCTGCCAGCAACGAGCTCCCGACCAGGATTCTGATGTGGTGCTGAACCGCCTTGTACTGCAGGCCCAACTCAGTAGCGAGCTGATTGATGTTGCTCGGCCTTCTCCGAAGGCTCCAGATTATCCTGGCCCTGTTTTCGCCTCCTCGCTTCCCGCCCAGAAGGAACCAAAGGGTTCGGCGGAGCTCAGGGTCTTCATGCATTCGTCCCGCCCACCACGCCGTTTCTATTTAGCAATTGGTCGTGCCTATGATTTGGAAAAACCGTTAATAGCTCTCAAGCGCCTTCCCGCACAGCTGCTTGGATACAATAGCGACCGTTGCTGCAGGAACCGCTGCGTTGAACGTAGTTCTCCTTGTTTCGCTCATGTACCTTTATGTCAGAATGGCTGCGAGGACCCACGCCGGCTACACCTATGGCCTGACAATTTTCTCAGGGCTCCTGCTCGCCCAGAACTCGGTCATGGTGTACCTCTGCGCTCTTCTCACCAACCTGTACGACTGGCAGCTCTCGCCCTACTTCGCTGCCGTCGCTCTCCTGGAGTTCGCTGGCCTCCTGGCGCTCTTCAAGGTCACGATCTAAAAGACCGATAGGCGGCCAATCCATCTGAACCGATTTGGAAGTAATCTGGAAGAACCCTCATATTCTATCAAGGCTCGAAGCATATTGGTCTTCATTGGAGCCCATCAAAGTCGAACTAGGGTCGTCCAGGAGCAAGCACATTGGCTCCATCCTTGCCGTGGCTTTGATATTCGCAGGGCTGTTTGCGGGGTTCTACGCGCCGTCAGCAACGGGACAGAGCTCAGTCAACGTTAGCATCAAGAGCTTCTCCTTCAACCCGGGCGCAATCGTAGTGGTAATCGGGGTCAACAACACCGTCACATGGACGAATAACGACGGAGTGACCCACACTGTAACTTCGGACGATGGTACGTTCGGCGCAAGCCTTCTCCCTGGCCAATCCTACACTTTCACTTTCTCCACCGCGGGCACCTTCGGATATCATTGCAGTATCCATACTTACATGAAGGGCTCAGTCATAGTTGAAAATCCTTCTTCGGCTTCGACCGCTTCTACTTCGCTGTCCACCTCAGTCTCGACTTCCTCGATTGCAACCAGCACGACGAGCCTTTCCGCGAGCGCTTCGGGAACGCAGACAACCTCCTTTGTCGTTGCCAGCTCGACGTCAAACAGCGGGGCCGGTGCGATTCCAGAATTCCCTTACGGAGCCGCGGCAGTGACCATAATCATTCTGCTTGTTCTGACGTCGTACTTCTTGGCCAGGCACAGCACCAAGCCTAGGAGCCGCGCCCTCCTGCATCCGCAGGGCCGCGCCTAGGACTCCCTCTCCCCTGCCGCGAAATCGTACACGGCCTTCTCTTGCCGCGATTCGACAAACCCCGGCTTTACCCTTCTGAGCTCGGCCAGGGCCTCCTCTGCTCCGACTCCCCTCGTCCTGATCAGGTAGGCCGAGAGCACGCAGCCCGTTCTCCCTTGGCCCGCGAGGCAGTGGACTAGGACGGCCTTCCCCTCCCTGATTCTTTCTTGGATGAAATCAACCCCCTTCTCCATCGCCTCAACGCTGGGCATCTCGTGGTCCTTCATGGGAATGTTGTATGCGGTCACGCCCAATCCATCCAGCCACTCGGGCGGAAGAGCGTTCTCGGTCAATGTGAGGATGCTCCCTACGCCCGCCTTGACGACCCATTCCACCTGGCCACGAGACGCAGGGTATCCTGACCCGGCGAGCTTCCCCTTCTCGACCCAGACAAAGCCGGTCGGTTCAGACGTGACTCTGGCCCTCAGCTTCCTGAGGAAGAGTCCACCCGTTCCCAATGCGATTACCCACCAGAATAGCCGGCTTTAGACCCTTTGCGTTTTAGCGGCGACTTAGGGTTCACTTCACGCGCACCAATCATCGCGCGCAAGTTGCAACTGGATGGTGAGAAAAGCGCTACGACTCTAGTACATCGAGTTTTCCGTATCGACCGACATTGAGTCGTAGTTCGCCGCGAAAGCTGTTGGTGTATCCGTTGGTCACCCTGACCTTTGTGCCCTGCTTGACCATGTCGATTTGGTCGTCCCACAGGGACAGCTTGATCTGGCCGCTGTCGTCCTTCAGCATGCAGTCAGCCACCCTGGCCTCGCCTCCCGTCCTCAGGTTCACGGTACGCGGCTCGGCCATCTCGACAATCTCCCCTTCCGCGTCGACCCTTCTCATGCCATCGCGCAGATCGCGTACGTTCATGTGAATGATCGGTCGCCGGGCGGCATTATTTAACATTGAAGCGCCTAAACTCCGGCCGGAAACCGTTTAATCGACAAGAAACCGCCTGCCGGAACCGTTGGTTGCTGGGCTGGCCGTTGCAGGGCTCCTTTCGCTCTCGTTC
>DASPOK010000127.1:0-2188 GCA_035626075.1 Nitrososphaerales archaeon | reverse complement strand
TTAATGGGCGGCCGGTTCTGGCATGCCGTTGGCCAGGGTGGTCCTGTGCGGGATGGGCGCCATCGGGACAGACATCCTGGATTACCTTTTGAAGCGTTCACACGAGGTCGTGGGTGTCGTCGACAGCGACCCAGAGAAAGTGGGGAGGACAGTCGCTGAGCTCACAAACCTTCCACTAGGCATCAGAGTGTCCGGCTCCCTCAAAGACGTCCCGCTCGAAGGAGCTGACGTGGCTGTGCTTTCTACGAAGTCGAGGATACCTGACATAATCGACGACATCACAATTGCCGCGTCCAGCGGCCTTGACGTGGTCACCACCTCCGAAGAAATGGCCTACCCGGCGTACGCAGGCGCAGAGGCCGCAGCCACCCTCGACAAGCTAGCCCTGGAGAAGGGAGTGACTGTGGTCGGAGTTGGGGTGAACCCAGGCTTCGTAATGGATCTGGTTCCCGCAGTGATTGCAACAGCAACGAAGAACCCCACGAGCATCCACGTCGTCAGGTCGGTCGACGTCAGCAGGAGGCGCCGACAACTCCAGACGAAGACGGGAGTGGGTCACACACGGGCCCGGTTCGAAAAGGGGATGAGGGAAGGAGCCTTGGGGCACGTAGGGCTGATAGAGTCTGCCCACCTCATTGCGTTGTCCTTGGGGAAGCCTCTGGAAGACCTGAAGCACGGAGTTTTCCCCGTCCTCGGGTCAGAAGACTACGTGATGGGGGTCAGGCAGTTCGCCGAGGGTCGCGCCGGGAACTGCTACATACGACTGGACCTCGAGATGACCACAACCTCGGCAGATTTCGACGTCGTAGAGGTGAAAGGAGAACCCGACCTAAAGTTGAGGTTCGAGAAGGGAGTCTTCGGGGATTCTGCAACAGTTGCCCTGACCGTCCACGCGGTCGAGAGAGTAGGCAAGGCGAAGCCCGGTCTTATCACGATTCTAGACCTGCCTCTCACGCCACGCTGAGGGGGCGCTTGCAACTCCTTATATCACGAGCCGAATAATTGCCCCCGGAGCTGTGAAGACACAGAGTTACGGTTAAGGTCAAGATGACCGGAAGGCATTAGACTGAGCTCCACTCGACTGCGATCCAACGCTGTCTGCGTTCTTCCCCTTCACAGAGACCTAACGCGGACCTGTCGAGTTGTTCCTTGGCGCCGGGACCGTGGCTAGGCTTTGTATATCGCGTTCATCCCCATCGATTCGTCGAACCGTTTTAGTGCCACGTTCTTGGTGGGAGTGATGACAACCTCCAGAAAAGGGAACGCAGTCGCCGACACGATGTGTCCTCCAACGACGCTCTGGTCCCTTTTCCCGAAGTTTCCATGAGCGTGTAGGAAGGGCTTGCCGTCCTTGAGGGTGATGTTCCCCAGAAGGCTGGTCACTTCGAGGAATTCCTCGTAGTCGTGCTCTTCGTACCTCTTGGTCTTGTGGTTGAAGTAGGCGAGCGTAAGCTTCGACACCCCTCCGATGGCCTCGACTCGGGCCGTCCTGATTTTCTCCCTCGCGGCAATGGCTTGGATTGCACCTGGGACCTTTGCGCCCGCCTTCAGGCTGTAGATTTTCGCCACTCCCCGGAGCGATTCTCTTGCTCATAAAAGCTTGAATCGAGGCATCCTGCCGTCCGAGGCCGTTGCGGCTCCATCTCAACAAGCCTGGCATCAGGGCCCTTGGCGTCGCCGAGAGTTTCCGACAGGGCCAGAGGTGGTCAGCGTTAGCAGGGGTAGTGATGAGAAGCGATTTCGTCATAGACGGGGTTGCCCTTGGACGGACGGCTGTTGGCGGCGACGACGCCACGTCCGCGATAGCGTCCCTGTTCAGGAGGTTCGGCCGCAACGATATCAACCTGATAATGGTCTCCGGAGCCATTCTCAGCCTCTACAACATCATCGATGTCGACGAACTGTCGAGAACCACGAAGCTCCCCGTCGTCTGCCTAACCTACAAGGAGACCGCAGGAATCGAGGGCTCAATCAGGCGGCATTTCCCCGAGGGGGCGGAGGAGAAGCTGAAGGCGTACCGTAAGCTCGGCAGGAGGAGGGGGGTGAGGCTTCGGACCGGCCATCGCGTCTATGTCAGGACGTCAGGGATGGAAAGCAGCGCCGTCGGGCCGGTGCTGGACGCGTTCACCCTGCAGGGCTCGATTCCAGAGCCAGTGCGCGTCGCGAAGCTTCTTGCCAGGGCCTTGCT
>DASPOK010000126.1:0-2825 GCA_035626075.1 Nitrososphaerales archaeon | reverse complement strand
TCGAACTCGACCAGAAACGCGTCACCAATCGTCTTGATCTCCCTCCCCCTGTGCTTGGCGAAGAGAGGCCGGATGAGATTCCGGTGACTCTCCAAAAGCTTCATGGCCAGAGACTCGTTGGCTTGCGAGAGAGCAGTGTATCCGACCATGTCTGTAAACATAATCGCCGCTAGCCTTCTTTCGCCTTCCGACAAACCTTTCACCTCTGAGCAGATTTGTTAGGATAAATCTTTTTTCTCGGGATAACCTGGCAGCCGCCGTCCAAGACCACAGGGATGCGACACCCGTTGGTGCATTCTGAACCGCTTTGAACGCCCACGCGGAAGTCTTTCAGATTCTATGTCCCTCAGTCCGTGAAGACGTACTCGCGGTCGCCTTCTGCCGATGTCCCGCCTGCTCCGATGCTCTTTAGTCTGAATATCTTCGAGGTTTCGGCGGGCCACTCCTCGGGTGGAATCTCGCCTCGGTGTATCCTCTCGTAGTCTTCGATTGTAAGCTTCTTGCTGTCCCGGAGCCGGCGCATGAGGTCCAGCCCCTTGGCCTCACGTCTGCATTCCTCGCCGAAAACGTTTGCTTGGATGATTGCATGGCTCCCGCTTCCGTAGCCGCACAGAATGACATTCTGGCCTGCTAGGTCTGACTCGTCGTTTTCCAGTATGCTATCTAATCCGACAAAGACTGATGCGGAGTATGAGTTTCCGACCAGCTCGGGCGCCTTGGTCGAGCTGCCTATCTTTTCGTCGAAGCTTTCGAGGTATCGCGGCGATTTCATGAACTTCCGCCTGAAATCCTGGTAGGGGCCGCTCATGTAGTAGCTCACGTCGCTCATCCCGCCCCTCGACGGTTCGTCCCCTATTTCCTGAACGACTTCCTTCCATCGGGGAAGGCTCCTCCATTCGTGCACCAGCAATGAGGCATAGGCCCCCATTACCATCTTCTTGTGGGGGTTGTGGTAGACTGCCTTGCTCACGTGGTCCAGGACGGATTCGTCCGCCTTCGGCTTCATGAACGCGATCTTCCTGACGGACAGGTTGAAGTTCAGCCACGCATCTTTCATCTCTGACAGGTAGGAGGCGTAGGACTTCGCGCCGTCCACCAGTGCGATAGTCCTCCCGCCGGGCTTCTTGAAATCCCCCATCTCGTGTCTGATGGCAGAGCCGATGGCGCCGGGAATGATCTCCAGAATCTTCGGGTCTGTCCCTATCAGCAACGCGGCAGCCGCTGCGCCCTGGGTCGGCTCCTCCCTACTGTTGAGGTTGTACTTCGCCACGTCTGTCGCGAGGACGAGCCCGTATTTCCTTGGGTTCCACTCCGCCGCAAGCCACGCGGCAGTATCCAAGAACCTCTCCATGCCGCTCACACAAGCGAACTTCTGCTCGTAGCCCAGCACGTGGGACAGGCTTCCCCTGCCGTAGACCTGCTCCAGCATACCGACGACGTCTGAGACGAGGGCCCTCGACGCGTCTAGGCCGCTCTCCGTGGGAGTGTCTATCCTGAAGAGGTCCTCTGGTGAAATCTTAGCCGCCTCCATGAGCCGGTAGGCGGCCGTAGCTGCCATGCTGGCCTGGTCTTCGTTAGGTCCTGGGATGACAAACGTGTTGACGCCAAGCCCCTCTGTGTAGTGTTTCGGGTCTTCGTTCCGTGCAATCGCCAGCTCGGAGTTGTCCACGTGGAGCTGAGGGACGTAAACGTACATCGAATCAATGCCGACTCTGGGCATTTACTCGCCGGGCTCAATTCGGTGCCTAATAACCTACTGCGGCAAGTCGCGCGATGCTTCGGGCGCGCAAGCGTCTTCGTTGGATGACGATTAGGTTCGGGTTCGAATGATTTGGGGGCTCGTTTTGTCCAGGCCGCAGGGGTTTCGGAAACGCATTGGGTAGAGACACGCGAATTACGATCGTATGCTCATGGGAGCGGCTTCAAGGAGAGCCCTTCCAACTTGTCTCCCTATCTGCTCGAACCTCCCCCCTTCTCCCCCCAAGAGCTTCTCGCTGCCGTGCCTCCTCTCCTTCCACTCATCCTTGCTTTCGGACTCCCGTCTTTCCATCTCGGCTTCGGGCGTAGCAATCATGGCGGACTGCCTTTGACTAACAATCCTCATCCCCCGATTCCGAAGAGCCCCTTCGATGTATTTTGCTGCACTGCCTGCTAAGAGCGAGTCTCTCTTAGTATCGAACGCGAAGGCTCGCTTCCCTGAGAGGTCCACCTTTGACAGAGAGCCCAGAAAATCCTGCATTGCCTTGGACGCAGTTCGATATTGGGTAGGCCCGCCGACGCAGATCAAGTCGTATTCGCTCAAGGACTCGACGATAACACTGCTCACCCCGACACAGGTTGCTCGGATGCCCGCTTCTTCGAGACCCGTTGCGAGCGATTTCGCTATTTTCTCAGTGTTGCCGTACCGGCTGTCGAATGTCACGCAGGCTTTCATCTCTCCTCTGCAACTTGGACGACCTACTATTCGGTAATAAGAGTGGGAGCCGATTTCCATGTTTGAGACCATTAGACTGTGTAACGGCTGGGACTTCAGGAGTCGAAGGGAACCCTAGAGTGTAATGGAATCCTAGGGGAGGGCTGGTCCAGTGGAGGTTCGGAAACGAATCTACGGGACCTGGAACTCCTTCTCTTCCCACATGTCGTATGCGGTAGCTGAAGAAGAAGCCTGGGTTATGATGGCCAATGCGTTCGCCACGTGCAAGAGGCTCACCAATTCGACGTAGATTGAGCCCCACGAGAGCATGACCCCCAGCGCCAGGGCGATGCCCAGGACTCCCTGGAAGATGGCTAGATACCAGGTGGTCTTCGTTATGCGCTTGATTCTG
>DASPOK010000125.1:0-2944 GCA_035626075.1 Nitrososphaerales archaeon | reverse complement strand
CACGAAGAAGTTGTACATTTGCGGAAGCTTCAAGTTTCTACGCGAGATTGAGGAGCTGGAAGAGAAACTCCGGGGTGAAGACATCCAGTATGCCGTATCCAAGAGACCTGACAACCGCGGAATACGTGGGTGCTTCGAGAGGATAGATAACGTAGATCTCGTCTACATTGTCAATCCCGGCGGCTACGTTGGAAAAAGTGTGAGTGTCGACATCGGCTATGCTTATGCCAAAGGCAAGCCTATCTTCGCTACACATACAATAGACGACCCTCCAGTGATGAATCTCCTAGCAGGGGTCTTAACCTATGAGAAGCTGATCGAGCTCCTAAAGCAGTAATGGACTTCAATCAGATGTAGGGCCTGGCTTCTGGGCGCAGAGGTTCCAGTCGAACCTGTTTCGCTTCACCGACCACCGATAACCTGTGCCGCCTATCCTCGAATCAGTGCTCTTGTTTCTGCAATTTGGTCCAGATACACTCTCCTGTCGTTTTCGCTTAGGGCCAACCCGTCGAGCTGCCTGCTGGCCTTTTTCAGATATCTTCGCGCGTTTCGATAGTCCTTGGCAACCGCGTAGGCACGCGCTACCGCTTCGTTGGCCGTGTGCAGAATCTCGGAGAGCTCGTTTTCTTCGCACGTTGCCAGAGAGGATTCAGCGAACAGGAGAGCGAGCTGCGGTTGTCCCAATCCGGCATAGATTCTTGAAAGCTGCCAGTCTCCGACCGCACGATTCGTTGGCGTGCCGACGAGACCCCAATGGTAGCGAGAGGCATGGGCCAGATGCAGCATCTGAAGGTTCTCCTCACCGCTTCGGTCTTTCTTCTCCAGCAGGTCCCAGGCCCGATTGAAACAATTTGCCGCCGACCTTCGATGAAATTCACGTTCTTCGCGTGACACCTTCAAGACGAGTCCGTCGGCTGGTCGACGGTCGGAGATAAAAGACCTCGGTCAGGCTCCGACTTTGCCGCTAATCTTGAGACTTGCTCGTTGGAAGATTCAGTCCGTACCGTTCCTCAATCTTCCTCAGCACGTTCGAGACGCTCTCCTCCTTGGAGATTCTGTCTATCTCCTGCATCAGCCTGAGCGAAGTGAGGACCTGCCTGTTGGTCCTTGATGCATGGGGATTAGACTTCGCCGTGCTCTGGAGCGCTTCCCTCCCCTCCAAGGAAGGGCTCTTCCCGAAGTCCCTCTCGATGATGTCTTCTATCTGTCGAAATGTGTCTTCTAGGCAGACATTTGGGTTGGAGTAGCCGAAGAAGCAGTTCTCGCAGTCGGCAGACAGCATCTCCCTCATGGGTCCCCGCTCGTTGACTCGATAGTGCTTCGTGGGGGAGACATACCCCTGCGTCTTCAGCCGTTCTGCGACCTTGTAGACCGCCCCTATGCTCAGACCCTGAGCGAGTACAGCCTCATAGATGTCCGCAACAGAACCGCCGGGGCCTGCGCACATCACAGACATGACAAGTTCCTCTGTCCAGATAGGGAGCTCGGCGACCTCCTTCTCGAGCGTCTGCTGGATGAGTCTCCTGTCGGACCCGAGCTCGTTGAGGCTCTGCGTCGAACCGTTGTCGAACTTCGAATGGAATAGCCTCTGCAGCGCCTCCCCGCACTCGTTGTCAGTCAGGCCAGCGAGTTCCGAGAGATACGGCAGTGGAATGTTGGCATCCTGCCAGTCACCGTTCTCCCCCACGTATGCCAGGGCCCAAAGCGCCGCCAAGTCCTTGTTTCGCCAGCTCCTGCGCACGTACCAGTCGAACTCCCTCAGAGCCTTGATTGTATGTCCCCTGGACACCAAGTATTTGACGCGGCCCCGGCGCTCCTTCTTCAGGCCCAGCGAAGACGAGACCTTATCCAGGGCCGACTCTGTTTCGCTGTCCCTGGGATAGGCGTAGACCCGCCCCGAGATGCTCTCCACAGTAAAGGGAGGATGCCTCGTGTAGACCTCCTCGTGCCAGTCTGCGGGCCTGAATGCGCCGAACAGGCTTAGTGGGATCTTCAACTGAACTCGCCTGGTATGTTAGAGGACGTTGAGTATAATCCTCGTCCCTAACTAGTTCCCCCGGGCGAATATACAGCACCTATGGCAATTACTCGGCGGACCCCGCCTTCTACTTCAGCAACAGTTTAGGACTCCCTCGGGTGACTCGCTGTCGTGATGGACTCGACAGTCACTCCCCAAACGAGGCTCGGCGACCTGGCCAGGGAGTACTGGGAAGAGAGGATGTACAACGAGCCCCTCTTAGCGACGGGCCTCGGCGACAGGAGGTTCGACGACAGACTCCCTGACATCTCGCCAGAAGGAAGGGTATGTATGAGGAGACAGTATGAGGCGATAGTTCGGCGGTGCAAGGCGATCCCAGAATCTGGCCTGCCCACAGGCGACAGGCTGACCCGGACTGCTCTGTTGGTGGACGCGGGTTCGGTCCTAGACTACTCTTCCTGCGACCTTGACGACTGGGTCGTCGACCCGCTCCAGGGGCTCCAGGTCGAGTTGATGAACGTCGAATCTTACCAGCCCGTGCGGACGGTCGCCGAGGGCTGTGCCATGGTGGAGCGCTGGCAAGCCATCGGACCCTACATAGACCGGCATATCGCGAACCTCCGGGCTGGCGCTCTCGGGCATAGGGTGGCAGTCCGCGTGGTAGTCGAGAAAGTGATCGAAGAGCTCGAAGATCTGACATCGAAGCCCGATTCAGAATGGGCACTACTCCGGCCCCTTACCGCCAAGCGCGACTGGACTGAGGAGGAGTCTCGCAAATTCGTGGAAGGGCTGGAGGGCGCCGTCAGGGAATCGGCGCGGCCGGGATTCGAGCGGTATCTCGAGTTCCTCAAGTCCCAGTTACTCCCGGTGGCGAGACCCCAGGAGAAACCCGGCATAATGCACATTGCGGGAGGGGCGGAAGCGTATGTCAAGCTGATACGGGTCCACACCTCGTTGAGCCTCACC
>DASPOK010000124.1:0-3136 GCA_035626075.1 Nitrososphaerales archaeon | reverse complement strand
TTGGTGGGGTCGAAGGATACGTTTGCGCCAACAGGGCCATCTTCTTGTTGGATGACTCGGGGAAGGTGATCTTCAAGTGGGTGGCCGACAACCCAGGACAGCTTCCCGACTTCGAAGCGATCAAGAAGGCCCTCTAGCCTACCCTCACGAAAGACCGGCAGCGCTTTACTTAAGCCCCCGCCCACACCAGAATCTCTTCGACCTCCGCGTTGCTGCCTGACCTCGCGGCGACTTTCATCTTCGTGGGCTCGAGGGTGACTCATTGGTAAGAGAACGCTTTAAGACATGAAGACAGTCGGGCAAAAAGCCGCACCTCGTGGCCCTGGTGGTGCAGCTTGGTTAGCATAGGAGGCTGTGGACCTCTCGATCGAGGGTTCAAATCCCTCCCAGGGCCGTCCAATAATCCGACAGTCGATTCCATAGGGAATGACTTTGGTTCATGTTGGTATGGCTGACGATTCCTTCTAGGAGTACACGATCTGAGGGACCGGGAGCTCCTCCCATCTGAGGGTCCGCTCGACCGTCATGTTGAGGACGACCTCAGCGACATCCTTGGCGTATTCTGCGATCCGCCTCTGCGAGTCCATCAGGACGTGTGAGATATAGCAAGTCTGGCTGTCGCTCCCGTTCAAGAAGGAGAAGAAATCCTAGCCCTTCCCAATCTTCGCTCCGGGATACGATCCTCGCCCGCCACTCATTTGTCCAGTAGTTCAGTGGACAGCCCTATGAGTTCGCCACATGCAGGACATTTCTTCGTAAGTGTATTGGAGTATACAACCCCACAATTGGTACAGACTCTCAGAGACTGCCTGCTTACAGCCATCCTACTCGCTGACATTGGACAAAAAAACTCCGTAGGGATTAAAGAGGCGATTCTCAATACTTTCCATATCCACAATACTCCCAGTTCTGCATTAGGTTTAGGGCACGCGCTTTCTGAGCGTCAGTTCACCTCTTGATGTCGCAACTGCCCCCGGACCGCCGAGTATAGAAACAGCGTATAGACCAAATTGATGAGCGAAACGATACCGACGAGAGCGAACAATATGTGCCCTATGTCGTTGTTCAACCATCCGAAGAGGAACTGAATCGATGAATCGAACATCTCCCCGAAACGGGAGAAGTCGAAGGGAAATGCTGAGAGGAGCCAGAATGCGGCAACCGCAAGGAAGAGGGCGTTGAGACAGTCGAAGGGTCTAATTGCGTTCCGGCGCCCGTACACCGCCCTGGCAAGGGAAAGAATCATTCCCGTGAAGAGGGGGGCGTAGAAGAAGAACTGAGCGACGTTCCCGAAAGAGGAGGCGAAGAACGCGGCGCCCCGCAGTTGGTTCTCGTAAAGGAACAGGAACACTATGATTGTGATGACAACCCCGATGACTTCGCCCACCCTTTGTGAAACGCGCATCCTGTCCTGCTGCGCCCTACGTGCCGCCCACCCGAAGAACCAGCCCTCGCCGCCTGGCGCCCACCAAGTAACGCCCGACACAACCGTGATTACTCCTGCAGCGATGAGCACCGCCGAGATCAGCATCAAATCCAAAGCCAGAACCACGACCCCACCGACACCAGAAATGAACGAGAAGAGGAAGGCGACAACGGCCACGAGTAGCAGTATCGCCAGCAGAATCAGTCCCGTGATGACCAGGAGCAGTCCCGGTAAAAGCCGGCCGAAATCGATTCTAATTTTCAACTTGTTCGCCGCTACTTCTCGACCATTATTCTGACAAAGCCGTCATGCGTCTTGACCGTCATCAGTTCGGTCAGGCCCGTCTGCACAGCTTCTTGGACGGCCTTCTCTAGGTCGGCAAAGACGGCGTCGAAATCGACTTCCTGTCCCCATGTCTCTTCCTTCGTCCTCTTTGGGACGAATCTCATTAGCCTCGGAACCCACTTCGCCATGCTGGCCGGAATCCTCACTTCGGCGTCGGGCTCTCCAGCGCCTTCTTTGTTGTGCCAAATGAGAACCAGGAGATTAGCCATTTCGAATTCGCATTCAGGAACCGATTCTTAAGCCGAGAATACGATTGCCAATAGCGAGAACATTTCGATTGATTCTATAGAGTAGAAGGTATTCCCGGCATCCGTTATATAGAACACATCGTTAGACTAGAAAGTCCAGGGGCCAACTGGGTGGGTGCGGCGCAGGCTACGGTTCTTCCAACAAAAAAGGTGCAATGGACATTATCAGCCGTGCGATTCTCGAGGTGGGCGGAGCTTCATGCCCTGTCTGACGAGGGCGATACCCGCTCCTGCGAGAACAATCCCTAGTAGAAGGGCACCAAGCAATGAGGGAAGAAAGCCCACGACTCCGCCCATGCAGACAGCGAGTCCGACTATGACGAGGATAATACCCATTGCCACCGAATCGGTCCAGACGAGATCTCTACGCAACAGCTCCGGTCCTCTAACAGACGGCTGCTTATCAAGTGATTCTCATGCCCAAACGATAAAGGGGACCCCTCATCTAGACTGAGGTGATCCTCTTTCCCACCAGTACGTTCGCCAAAGCCCCATTTCTGTTGTTCAAATCCCTCCCAGGGCCCCACTATCACCCAACCATCGAATGGCAGATGTATGTACGATTCCGCGGTCAGACTGCGCCTGATGTGATTAGTCCGATTGCTAGCCTCTCTGCAGTCGGCGGGACGCGATTATGTGCAATTGTGACTCTCACTCCCACCTATGAAAAGCTGGATGACCTTCTTTCACCTCCAGATACGTGCCGGTCATTCTCACAGTGATGACACCATCCGCTTCAATCTCTCCTTCCACTTCTACTCTGTTACCTTCGACCTTGACGGGCCTTGCCCTCACGTGCAACGAACTCTCAATAGGCGTCGGCTTGAGAAAGCTAATCGAAAGTCTTGCGGTGACGGTGCTCGGAGGAGCGTTAATGTTTCTCTCTTTCATCAGTGCATAGAGGGCCGTCCAGTTGCCGTGGCAGTCCAAGAGCGTAGACAAGATACCACCGCTTACAAAACCCCCGAATGAAGCCTGGTAGCGCTCGGCCACAAATGTAGCCACTACGTCACGTCCCTCCGGGAAGCTCTTGATTCTCAAACCACTTTCGTTCTTCGGGCCACACCCAAAACACCGACTGTTTGGGGCGTATCGGTCTTGAAGGCTTGGCATATGC
>DASPOK010000123.1:0-28811 GCA_035626075.1 Nitrososphaerales archaeon | reverse complement strand
GTCCATAATGTTAATCTGCTGCGGATGAGTAAAGAAAGTCACCTGGCTCAGGCAAGCCATCAGCTCGGTGCCGTCCTTTCCGTCCAAGTCTTCAGACGAACTTGAGGCAACCATGGCCCTCCAGGTACCCCTGGACTTCGGCGCGCCATGGCCCCTGATGTATTTGGCGAGCGATTTGCTCCCGTAGAATTCAGCCC
Organism: Nitrososphaerales archaeon; assembly: GCA_035626075.1. Lineage (GTDB taxonomy): Archaea > Thermoproteota > Nitrososphaeria > Nitrososphaerales > Gagatemarchaeaceae > UBA183. The sequence goes on along the minus strand of DASPOK010000123.1, from coordinate 28,614 downwards.
TAGTCTCTTGGTCTGTTGCTTCCTGTGACATGTTTCGGAGTGGGCTTTGTCCCTGGCTATAAGAAGGAACTGCAATTGTCGGAGTGAATGCAATCGTCGTGGGCTGAGAGTCCTGGCGCAGGCTCAAGTCAACTTCCCTCGAGTTACACTGGCCATTCGCTCTGGCGACCCACCGGATTCGAACCCATGCAGCAAGGGGGTGCGGGATATACTACGTTTTATTAGAGTCCCTTCCTGCCCAAGGATAAATAGCTCGGAATGAGCTCCGTTCGACCAAAGGGGTCCGGTTCCTGCTGTTTGGTGTCGTAAGCAAGTGCGGTCGTTTCATGACAGAGAATCAGTTGTCGCGTATAATCTTGGACGGGGATTCGCTTAAGAAATTCAGTGGGCCTGGATGGTCTAGAAAGGAAACCGAACTTACCTATCGAACTCGACTGTCTTGATTTCTGTCCATTCGTGCCTGCAATGCTTACAACTGCAGTGATGTGCAATCTCGACAATTTCTTTCGAGGTATCAATCGAGGAGGGGCAAGTCAGCGTTTCGTGAAGCCCTTCTTCGTCGAAGCGTTCAGGCCGGTGTTCCCAGAACTTTACTGGTTCCCTCTTCAGAATCTCTTTGGTGAAAGGCATATGGCATTTGGGACAAAGTAGGCCCATTATTTCACCCCCGATTTCCGGCTGGCCATCTTGACGTCCAATCGCCTTCCCATGTTTGTCACCCAAACCCCGCACCACAACAGGTATCGTAGGGGGATGGTGGGAGACGAGACGATAATGACGCTCCAAAATATCGGTAGAGTAGACAAGAGGAATAGTAATCCCGCGAGGATGGTTGTGTACATCGTGAGCCTGTAGCCCTTCAGGAGTTCCCGGGGTATGAGCCGCCTCTCCTCATCCGTGAGCTCGTGGATGAAGAAGGCAAGGATCAGCATGAGTCCCCCCAGGTCTAGGGCATAGAGGGTGGTGGTCGAACCCGAATCAAGTTGACCGAGAGCTGGACTGTATGCGGAAACGGTCATCAGATTGAAGAGGTACGGTTCTATTGATACCAGAAAGAGGAGGGCCATGTTGGCCCAGATTATCCCTGAACTCTCGACAGGCAGGACAGACATTATCTTCGAATATCTGAACCAGACCAAAGCCAGAATGAGGAACGCGAAGCCAAAGCTGACCATCGAGTAGGTGACGGCCGTGAAGTTCCCTGGTTTCTGGGAGAGGAGAGAGACTGCGCCGATTGAAAGAGCTAGTCCGAATATCATGTCCGAGAGCGTCTGAATCCTTGGCCGCGGAATGCTTTCCTTGCCGGTGCCCAGGCTTTGGGCCATCACCGGTCGAGCTCCTCGTCCAACTGGTCAGTCAGCTGGAAGATGTCAAAGAATTGCAAACAAAAGGAGAGTCCGCCCGCCGGGGGGAGATATCCCCACATGGAGGCGAGGCTAGGTATCGCAAGAGCCCCCAGAACGCAGGCGTACAACACCCCGCTAATCACTAAGAAACCGGCACCTCTGCCCCAGCTCCCGAGGTAGCACTCGCCGATGCCGAACAGGCCTACAAGCCCCAGCCAGAGGTCCAGCTCGACTGCAGTTTCATGGCCCTTCAAGATTCCTCATCCCGACTGGAGTTCTCGGATTCTTCGGATGCCAATCCAGTGGATTCGAGTAAACGGCGGAGATGGTGGCGGTGGACATGCTTGCGACGAGTCTCGATGATTATGGTTGTTGTCGAGGATGGCTGAGGTGCACGAGTTCCTACGGTTACTCGACTCCCACAGTAATCACAGGTTGCGATTGTCTCGCTGAGTTTGAGAGGAATAGGTGCGCCGCAGCTTGGGCACTTGGGCGCGCTCGCCTCAGAAGATGTCACGAGCCAGACCCCCACCCCTCAGCGGAACGACGCGGGGCTGAGACCGACTGAAACAAAAAGGGGGAGGAGAGACATTCTCTCCTTCAACTCCTCGCGGGAGCGGACTGCGCTTGCTTCGAGTAGCTGTGGCCTCGAGTCCAGGCGAAGGCGATCCAGACGCCTAGCAGAAGCCAGAGAGAGCCCCAGAACATGTACCAAGGTAGCTGCGGGAAGAAGATTCCGAGGCCCAGCAGAACGAATATGGTTGCGACTAGGAGACCGCCGTAGCCTGTGCGGGGTCCTTGTCGTCTCTCTGCCCTCCTCTCGGCTCTCGACTCTTTCATTACATACACGGGAGATGCCGATGGGGTAGCTTGAGGCGATGTGGCGAAGCCACAGTCTGGACAGTAAGACGAACTGGCTTGCAGTGCGGTTCCACACTGGCTGCAAAAACGAGTTGGCATGTGTTTCACCGAGCCCGGATCCTCCGGGGGTTCGACAGAATAGGGGCTAGCTCGATTCCTCGCTGTATCAGGTGGTACCGCTTGGTCACGCGGACGTTCCTCCCGATCAGTAGACCAACTCCGAGAGTAAGCAGCAGGTCCGATATCATCGAGGCATAGAGAGCGGCCCCACTGAGCTGAACGATTGATGAGAAGTCGAACATCGAAGGGCCCACGAATGCGACGTCCATTGCCAATCTGGTCAGGAATCCCGCCAGGTAGATCACGTAGATTCCTATCCCGCCCCTGAAGAAGAGCGACCCTTCGTCGGTCTTCCAGAATGAGATTCGCCCGTCTGTGTACGTGTATGACGCGTACACTGCGGCTGCCAGGATGGCAATCTCCGGGATGACCATTAGATACGAGACTCCTTCGACGAATGAGAGCGCCGAGAACGCCACACCCAATGTGACGTAGATCCCAGCGTAGACGAAGGTCTTGGTCATACTGAACACTGTGCCCTTGTAGTTCGCGAAGGTCCGCCAGCTGATTCGAAGTACAGCTAGGACGAAGATGGCAATGACGACGTAGTAGACATCAAAACCATATGGGAGTCCTGAGGACATTTAGTCCATCGCCTGTCCCTGCGCAGGATCTTGGTTGAGTTGTGACCTTGCGTCCGTTCCGTAGCCGATTTTCGAAATGATTGCGTTCATTTCTTTTCTTCGGGTCAACTGAGGGCTGAGGCAAGATTACCATTCATTGACACCGATGTTTACTGCAACACATTCCGGTCTACAAGCCACAAGAGTGAGGCATCCCTGTGACTCTCACCTGCGACCAAATGTTCCCGATTCCGGTACTCACTACAAGTTGTTGCCCACTCGGCACCAATACTGTCAACAGAAGCGCTGTGTTTGGTGTGCACTACCTGCGCGACACTGAAGGCGCATGCGCATTGGAAGTCCCAACCGCTGACGCTCCTGGGTATTCCCGCCTCCTGAATGAAAATATGAGGGGCAGGACAAGGGCGTTCAGCGGTCGACCGACAATGCCTTGCTTTGCTGATTCTACAGCATGCGAATAGCGTCCAATCTGTACAAGTCACAAGAGTTAGGGAGCGGCAGGATGTCTCCTGCCGCGAGTTACGACTTACTTCAACCCGACCTGTAGCTCCCTTGTCAGTGGAGAAACTGGGAGGTGACGCGTGTGCCGATAGAGTTGCACTCCGACCGCGATTGCCCAAATTGCGCCAACAGGAAGAGCAAGCAGCTGTGCCAGTTCAAATACGAGCAGTGGTGCCACTGAGGCAGCGGCTCCGAGAATTGGCAAGATGTTGGCGATAATGCCGAGGCCTGCTACTCTTCGACCGAAGAAGCTCTTCCACATGACGATGCTCCAGATTAGTTGCCCCACGGCGCCAATTCCCCAGCTAAACACTTGCTGGGCGGCGATGTGTGCTATACCATACGCCGAAGCAGACACGTATGTGGCCTGCAGCGCGGCTGTTCCAGCACTTGCATAGCTTTGTGAGAGGCTGATGAGCGCCAAGCCGTTTAGGTTCGTGACGCAGACGTCGAAGACAACGTAGAACAGCACAAGGGCGCTGCCCATAAGAGCCGCGCTTCTGTTGATTGGCCGCAGCACCAGGTAGGCCGCAATAGCCACTGGAATGAGGAAGAAGTCACTGATGATCCAGAGAGTCGCGTCGCCTGCGTATAGCAGCTGGTGCTGCGATATGGACAGCAGACTGGCTGCAGGGGTGGTCGCGCCTGACGCAGATTGAGCAATCTTTGCACCCCCCAGGAACAAGACAAATCCTATTGCGCCACAAGCGGCCAGCAGATATGCCGCACCCTTGTAGAGATTCTTCCAACCAGGTTCTATGGAGTACATTGATTGCACGGCTTCCGCTTTCTTGACTTCGAAAGTAGTTTCAGTCATTTCAGTTTCTCACCTCCTTACCCTTTGACCTCAATTCATTCACCTGGGCACCCTTCTAGCTGAGAAACAAGATTAGGTCTCGTTGACGGGAATGTTCACAGGTACACAGACGTGTATATGCGGCCGTAGGTGCTATTCCAAAGTTGAATCCCTCGTCTCAGGGACAATCGAGACAGCTCCGAGCGCTACAAGCGCCCAAATGATGGTGTAAGCAGGATACAACCAGAAAGCAACGGTTCCGAGCAGCACGGAGATGAAGGAAGCAGGACCAGCTATCAGGGTATTCCCAAGCTGATAGGTCAAAGAGCTCCCACTGGCTCGGATGTTTGTGGGGAAGACCTCGGAGATCGTAGTGCCTATCGGGGCGTAAGCGATGCCGTGAGTCAAACCAAACAGAGCCATACAAATGAAGAAAGCCGCTCCGTTCTGGAAGTAGAACGCAGGATAGACAAGTGCCAGGAGCCCCAGGTTGGTCGCCCAAATCATGGGCTTCCTCCCTGCCCGGTCTGAGATCGCACCTCCAGCAAAGACTGCCGCAATTTCTGCGGCAGCCATGGTGGCGATTCCAACTTGCCCCGATTGAATTGTTACGACCTTGAGTAGTTCGAAGACCACAGGAAATAGGACCGCTCCCGTGTAGAATGCGGTGCCTGAGGACCCGACAATCAGCGTCCCCAGAATGAGTTTGCGTTTGTGACGCCCGACGACGCCTGCAAGTGGCAGCTTTGCTACTTGCCCACTTGTCTCTACTGATTCAAAGAGCCTCGTCTCAGAGATCCTAAACCGGAGGGCCAAGGCTACGAAGCCGAGCGGAAGTGTAATGATGAAGGGGATTCTCCAGCCGTAAGCCAACATATCGCCAGATGAGATGATGCCTCCAAGCATGACATAGGCGACGGAGCCCAGAAGGAGTCCTATCCCGATAGTAGCCTGGGCATACGCGGAGCGGCTGGCCCTCTCGCCCTCGGGGGCGTTCTCCATCATCAAGAGAATGGAACCCACCCACTCGCCGCCCAACGAAAAACCGAGAAGCAAATACGCCGCGATTACAGGGATTATTGCGGCGTTCCCGAGTTGGGAATATCCGGGCAGAAGGCCGATTGTTGCGGATGAGGCAGAGATGAGGATAACCGTCAGGATTAGCATCTTCCTCCTGCCCCTCGTATCTCCGTAGTGGCCGAATGCCAGTGCACCGAGGGGTCGTACAAGAAACCCGGCCGCAAAGACACCCAGGATGTCTGTAATTGAGGTAACCTGGTCACCCGGGGGGAGGAACGTAGTTGAGATGTAGATTGCTCCTGAGCTGAACAGGAACCAGCTGTACCATGCGACAGCCGACCCGGACATCGCCGCCGCGAGGGTGTTCCTATCCATGGGAGTCAATACTCCCCTGCTTCTCGAATGGTGTCAGAGTTGTACCAAAGTCGGGCGCCGAATAATCACGGATACCATGGCTTGGCCTTTTTCCATTCATACTCGAAAAAGTCGCTCGCCCACCGGAGGAACTTGGGATCTTTCCCATGGAATGAAAGGTAGTCCTGGGACCCATCGTTCTGGCGAAGCTGAACGTCAGCTGCGTCTTCGTTCTGGTAAAGGTGCCCCCACAGCCAGGGGGTGTACCGCATCTCCGGGAGTTTCTTCATCGAACGAAGCTCTTCCCTCGCCTTCGGAAGGTAGCTCTCCTGCAGGAGCCACCTGACCTTTACACCTTCTGTTATGCGCTGTTTCATCACCTCCAGTTGAGTCGCGAAACCGACCTCGATCGTGCCGTCGATCCTCTCGCGAGCCGTCTTGAGCATCCCCGTCACCGTGTTGAACGTATCAACCGCAGTTGGTAAGAACGCACCCTCTGAAAGCTCCCCGAGACGGGCCCGGTATTCAACCGGAATCAGCGTCGCGTCGTGTGTCATGAAGAAGTCCCGGAATCGTGACATGAAGTCCAGCGGCGCGGATGCCTCTAACACGACCTTCGCGTATGGCGTGAGCCTGTACTTTCCGTCACCCATCTTCTCAAGCAGACAAGCGTCGGCCATCCTCTGCAGCTGCCTGAGCGTTTCGGTGGCGGTCATGCCCAGCCGCTTGGCAACCTCGTTGAGGTGGAGATCCTCCTTCTGAAACTCCGAAAGAATCCGCTTCCTGTCTACGCTGGCCAGTTGGAAGAACAGCTCGGCGGCCCTTTCATCAGGCTGTGCCTGCGCTTGCGCAGTCAATCGTGCAACCCCACTGTAGAACTCTAGAAGTTCACTTAATGACATTTGAAGGGTAGAGACAATTATCAATCATGAGAATATGCGTCTCGAGTACGGCTTTGTCGCCTCATACACAGCTCTGTGTAGGAGTAAACATCGGAGTCAACTAATCGATATCTTCGACACCTCGCCATCAGTCCACAGGTGGTGAGGAAAACGCCCAAGAAGCCGGAAGCGGCGGATGGCCGAAGTTTCTCGATCGAGCTCGACTCCGGGAGCGATCTGAAGAGGGTGAACATCCCCAATGGGACGCAGCGCCTGCTTGTCGAGGGGTCTATCGGAGCTTTGAAACGAGTAGAGTTTGTCGAGAACTCGGTCCTCGAAGTGACCGGTTCTAACGGAGTACTGAGGGTTGACTTGGCCTTGGAGGACCTGGCCAAACATTCCTCGAAAAGAGGGGAGACCTAACATGGCCGAGACTGTGATCTCAGTGGACAACCTGACGAAGAAGTATGGCGATCACACTGTGGTTGACCGGGTCTCGCTCGAAGTTTACAGGGGTGAGGTCTTCGCTTTCCTAGGGCCGAACGGGGCCGGCAAATCAACCACGATTGAGATTCTCGAGTGCCTACGCCCGCTAACGCAGGGATCGGCGAGGGTTTTGGGATATGACGTAGAAGATGGTCATTCGGTCCCGAGAATAAAGGAAAGAATCGGAGTCCTGCCTCAGGACTTCAGCGCACTGGACAGACTCACCGTCCGAGAGAACCTAGAACTTTTCGCAAAGATGTACACCAAGTCCACGAACGTTGACGAGCTGATGAGCCTCCTCGAGCTTTCCGAAAAATCGAGGACCCGATTCGGGGACCTTTCGGGGGGACTGAAACAGAGAGTAGGGGTCGCGGCAGCACTGGTGAACGACCCGGACCTCATCTTCCTCGACGAACCTACTACTGGCTTAGACCCGGACATTAGGAGGACCACATGGAACATCCTAGATTCACTTGCGCGCTCCGGAAAGACAATTTTCCTGACAACACACTACATGGAGGAGGCTCAAGCGCTCGCAAAGAGAGTGGGGGTTATCGTCAAGGGAGAGATTGTCGCCATGGGGACGCCAGAAGAACTGATGGAGAAGTTTGGGGGAAAGAAATTGGTGATCTTCAAAGGGGGTGGCGAGAGAGCCTTCGCAGCTCTGAAGACCGAGTTCAAGGAGTTGTCCCTGGACGGGAAAAACGTCATTCTCCCATTCTCCTGCACGGCGGAAATCCAAGAGGCGCTCTCGGTCCTTTCGAAGTGGGGGATTTCCTGTGAGATGGAAGAGAAGACACCGAACATGGAGGACGTCTTCCTAAGACTGACAGGATTCAGCATCAAACCTGGAGGCGGAGCAGCATGAGCCGAATCGAAGGAATCTTCACCGCAGTAACGAAGAACGTCCTTCGCAGCCGCGTGGGCCTCATGTTCTCCGCGCTCTTTCCCCTCATGCTTCTTCTGGTCTTTGGCTCCGTGTTTGGAGGGAGTTTCGCTGGGAATTGGGCCCCCCTGCTGATTGGAGCCTTCGTGATGACCAACGGTATCGTAGCTCTCCCCAACATCACTACGGAGTTCAAGAGGCGCGGAGTGCTGAAGCGCCTTAGCGCGACCCCCCTTTCGAAGCTCGAGTGGATAATAGGGAATGTGCTCAGTCAAACTTTGCTCGCGGTCATACTGACGGTTACACTGCTTCTCGCAGCCTGGCTAGTTTTCGGCGTGAAACCCATGATCAATCCGATCTCCGCAGTCGTCTTGTTCACCGGAGCTGTAATGTTCTCCGGGATTGGCATGGTCATAGCGGGCTTCCTGAGGGACCCCGAAGCAGCGACCGGACTTGGAAATGCGATTTCGTTTCCTATGATGTTCCTGTCCGGAACGTACTTCCCTCTCGGCATGCTGCCTGGTTACCTTCAGAGCGTGGCACGGTTCCTCCCACTGTTCTACTTCCAGGATGGGCTGAAAGCCTCCATGATGACCGGGGACGTAACTACTGCGCTTGGTGATCTTGCTGTGATCGGAGCGCTCGCAATCGCGTTCATACTTCTCGGTTCCTTCGCAACCAGGTGGCGTTCGAAGTAGCTTGCGGAGGTGAATTGGATAGTGAGAACAAACGTCGTCATCGCTGGAGTCTTCGGGCTCTGGCTAGGCGCGGTCGTCGAAGTCGTGGGGCTGTTTGATGCTACCGACGTTGTCACGCATAACCTCTACGGGTGGGCCGGTGGCATCCTGTTGGTTCTAGGGTTCGTCGCCCTGAGTATCGGCAGGACTCAGAAGACGAAACTGGCGACCTGAAATGAAGGTCCTAGTCACACACGTTCGCGCTTTCCCAAAAGGGCGGGGCCTAAGCCATGCAGATTGAGACTCCGAAGCTCTGGTTCGACAGCGCCTCTTCAGCGCTTCACCTCCCGCGCACAATTGGATACTGCCTACTCGGGGTGGTGCCGGCGGCAATCCTTTGGTGCATAGGAATCGGTACCCGAATCGCGACCGACTTCACGGGGTATCCTCCTGTCTCGCTTCCTTTGCTTCTGGTGAACGTGGTCTATCTGCTCTTGGCCTCGCAACTTATCCACAGACGAACTCTCCAGCTGGGAGAGTACACCAAGTCCTTGGGGGTCGAGGTGGAATCTGACCAGCTCGGGAGGCTGACGAGCCTGAAAGGGATTATGATGGCATGGGCGCTGCTTCTTTGCTTGACATCCCTTGTGATTGATCCCTACGTCTACAACCTCTACTATCCCCCTCTGCAGGCTGCCATGCGGCTGGTTGTTACTGGGTACCTTCGATTCATACAGGCGACTTTTCTTTGGACTTTGGGGTGTTCGATGTACCTAATCTACAAGTGGGGTAAGCTCCCAATTAGGCTCAAGTCCTTCGCCGAAGACAGGACGCTCGGACTGAACGTCTACGGCAGGGCATCACTGCTCTTCGTAACCCTCTACATTGTTGCCATGCTACTGACGTTCCCAATTTTCGTATACAAGAGCGATGCGGTAGTTTGGAGTGAGGCAGCATTCTCCCTGCTTGGCCTCGCGATTTTTGCAGTGCCCCTTTTCAGCCTCAGAGAGAGACTGGTCGGGGCGAAGAAGGAGAAACTTGCGTGGATCACCCGGCGCCACGCAAGGGCGATCGAGTCAATCGAGTCCTGTGGCGACGGCCCCATTGATGCTGTGATGGTGAACGAACTGATTGCAGTTGACAGAATCAGGACGGATCTACAGCACATTAGCGGCTGGCCCTTCAACGCCGGAGTTGTTGTCAGGTTATTCACCGTAGTCTTCGTGCCCCTCTTCCTGGTTTTGGTCTCAGTCTATCTCACACGCGCTCTCAATTTGTGAAGCCGCTCTTCCTTATCGTCTTGAACACCAATGTTTACGCCTTAACATTGTCATCAATGAAGTATTATGTCGTCTGGCTCCTCTTGCCCATTGGTGAGAAGGCAAATGACGCAAGAGAACAAAGCTGCAACAACCCCCTTGGACTCGAATGGAATGGGCTGGAGGGTGACGGTATCGGTCATCGCAACCATGGGCATTCTCGTATTGGTCGTACTCTGGCTCTTCTTTTACGCTGGGAGTTACAGTGCCTATCAGAACATCGCGGTCCTTGCCGTCGCAGTGCTGGCTTTCATAGGAGGCGTGGGTGCCACTTGGGCTTCCTGGGGATTGATACAGGAGAATCGACTGGGTAGTACGGGCTCGCCATAGCCCTAGGCCCCCACTGTTTTATGATCGGAGGAGGATTCGCTTAAGAAATCAAGTGGGCCCAAGCCTGCTCACTCCTCTTCTCAAGGCAGCGGCCAGTCCGGGCGCCTACCTGAACTGACTATTCTCGGCCAGGGCGCCTGCGGAGCCATCTCGGGGGAGGATTCGCTTAATCTCTTAGACGCATACCTTCCGGCCCACAGACCACATGTCACATGGACCTGTTTTGTCTCGCAGTGAGAGAGTGGGCGACCTCCCAGAGACGAAAGTCCACGACGGCAACGTTGTATTCGCCAAATTCCCCACAATGATAATTGCCACAGCCATGACACGCCGAGGACAACCTTTGGGGGGAAACGCTTAAGCGCGCTGGACCTCCTTCTAGTGATGCTCGCGACGTCGTTTGTCAGATGCGTTAGACGCGACGAAACTGTCCGAAATTACCGCGAGGATTGACCGTCTCCCAATTCGTCCTTATCCGAGGACATGGCTGATCATCCTCGGCATAGGCTACTTCTTCGTCTTCTATGACATCTCGGCCCTGAGCTACAATTTCCTATCTTCGATGGTGACTGCCCTGAACTTGTCCACTCTTGACCTAAGCCTTAGTGTCGCCGTCACACTCTTCGGCTACTTGGTGGGCACCTACATCGTCTCGACGATGAGCGACCTCTCCGGCAGGAGATTAGGTCTAATCGTCAATGCGCTTCTGGTTGCAATAGGAACTCTGATTTCTGCCCTCGCGTTCGACGTGTCGAGTCTCTTCCTCGGCAGGTTCATTGCGGGAATGGGAATGGGGGCCGAGATTTCCATCATCAACACATACGTCGCAGAGGTAACACCTGCGCGTGTGCGTGGCAAGATGACTCAGTGGTCTTATCTTGCGGGGGCTGTAGGTTTGATGGCCACCCCCTTCATTGCTTTGGTAGTGATACCGTCGAGCGCAGACGGGTGGAGGTACATGTTTGGGCTTGCTGCTCTGATTGCCATAGTCATAGTATTCATGAGGTTTGTGATGCCAGAGACCCCTCGTTGGCTTGTACTCAAAGGAAAGGTGGTGCAAGCAGAGAAGGTCGTCTCGAGAATGGAGGATTACGTAAAGAAGAAGGGCCTCGAGATTCCGCAGCCCCAGGTGTATCCCCCTGAGGCCTTCAAGAAGAGGTTTCCCACAAGGGAAATTCTGACGAGAAAGTATGCGAGAAGACTGGGGATAATTGCAGTCTTCTGGTTCCTTGTCTATTTCGCAAGTTACGCCTCAATTAGCTTCGTTCCGTTGATATTCGTTTCTGCGGGATTCCAGTTTTTCTCAACCTTGGCGTACTTAGGGACGGGCGCCGTCGGATATCTAGTCGGAGCGCTTGTGATGCCCTACTTCGCGGACCTGTGGGAAAGGAAGTATCTCATGATGGCCTCCTGCGTCCCCTCCATCGTAGCCGCCTTGCTGGACGTCGCAGCCCTGATCTACAACAACTTGTTCCTCTTGGCCGTGGCGACATTCTTGGTAACTGTCAACACGGCCCTCCTCGGCGTCTGCTACGCCTATACAGCGGAACTCTTCCCGACCCGGGCCAGAGCCACAGGGTTTGCGCTTTCCGACGGGATAGGGCACATTGGTGGCATTTTGGGCCCCCTCCTATTCAGCACGCTGGTAGTAACGACGGCAGCCCAGATTGTCCCTACCTCCACCACATTCTTCATCCTGCTTGCAGTCATTGACGGCGTTGCGGCCTTAGTCCTGTTGGCAGGTCCGAGAACCTCAAGAAAGAGACTTGAGGAGATCTCGCCATAGCGACCTACAGCATGATCAGCTGCCTGCAGCCGTGAATCTAATCCTTCGGAATTGGCCCTCGCCTCGGGAATGTTTCAGCCGGCTGGGCCAGGCGGAGCCTGAATCTGAGGTGCAGCGGCGGAGGCCTTCTTTGCCAGCCCCGACCAAGTCACAAACTGCACACCCTGCTCTCTTGCCAACGTTGCCAGCTGCTCCATTCTCTCTTCGGGCGTCAGGTCCTCCGATTCAAACTCCCAGGTGAGGCCTAGCCTGCGGAACTTTTGGCCGCACGTCTTGTTGAAGGCCAGGAGCTCGTACCTTTCCGCCGTGGGCAGGTTGCTCTTTATGAAACGGGCAACACTCTTGATGTTCTCTTCGCTGTCCGTGTACTTGGGGATGACCGGGGTGTGCACCCAGATGGGTTTCTCGAGCAAGGCTACGTTCCGAGCGTTCGAGAGCACCAAATCAAGGGGGACGCCTAGGTATGTCGAGTGCTTTTCTCTGTCCATCAGCTTCAGGTCCAGGATCACGAGGTCAGTGGCTTCCACCAGCGGACGGAGGACCTCCCAGCCAGCCCCGAGGGAGGTCTCTATCGCCGTGTGAACCCCTGCCTCCTTAAGCGACCTCAGCAAAGAGGCGGCGAACTTGGCTTGCACCGCAACTTCGCCTCCAGACAGTGTTACCCCGCCGCCCGACTTTTCGTAGAACACTCTGTCCCGTAACGCGATTTCGACGACCTCGCGGACGGTGTAGAGCTTTCCAGCGACCTCCAGGGCCCTAGCGGGACATACATCGACACACTTGCCACAGGCGTCGCACAGCTTTCTATCGACTGTCATTCCGGCCTTCGTCAGAGTCAGAGCATCCATTGGGCAAACATCAATGCACTTCTTGGTGCCGATGCAGCGTTTATCGTACCAAATCAGCTCTGGGTACGACTTGATTCCCTCAGGGTTCTGGCACCATGGGCAGCGGAGTGGACACCCTTTCAAGAACACAGTTGTACGGATGCCCGGCCCGTCCTCGGTGCAGTCACGCTGTATGTCGAAGATCAAACCCGTCTCTTCGGCGTGCTGCATGGGGTTCACCACTAGCAATCGGTCAGCCGAGCGTTAAACGGCTTTTGCCTAAGAAACTGCCACGCCGTGTCAGCAGAACTCGAACCGGCCGATGATTTCATCTTGGAGGGGCTTGGCAAGGTCGACGAACCTCCAAGAATAGCCGGACACCTTAACCACTAGGTCAGGGTACTTCTCGGGATACTTCTGCGCGTCCACCAGAGTCTCCTTTCTCATGGGATTGAACTGGACCTGCCTGCCGCCCATGGCAAAGTAAGCTTCGATTGTGGATTCGAACTTCCTCAAACCTTCGTCGGTCCTGATTGCAGTTGGATTGAGGTTGAGCGTGAGAGATGTGCCGTCGCTTATCGTAGCCCCCGAAACGACGGCTCCTGAGCCCAGGGTGGCTGTCAGGCCGTTCCTGACAGACCCGTCCACCGGGGACATGCCGATGGAGACGGGCGAACCGCTTAGCCTCCCGTCGGGGGTGGCACCGATGAGGGCGCCTTCGAGTCTCTGTGTGCCGGACACGGAAATCAGGCAGGACCTGTGCACGCCGCCCATCCAGAAGCCCCTCTTCCTCGTCTCGTCGTCATAGACGTCTGCGACCCACTTCGCAATTTCGTCGACATAGGGTTCGTCATTGCCATACTTCGGAGCACTGAGCAACAGCCGCCTTACCTCTTCGGCTCCCTCGAAGTTGTTCCGCAGGTGCTTCATCAGGTCCTCCATGGAAATGAGCTTCTTGTCGAACACGGCCCACTTGATGGCCGCGAGCGAGTCGGCCACGGTCCCGACCGATTGAGCGCTGACGCTTCCGTGGTTATAGCGCGCCCCGCCCCGCGTCAGGTCCCTGCCTGACTCGATGCACCCTTCAATGGTCGATGAAAGGAATGGAATAGGGTACCTCTCTGCAGCTATCTGGTCCTTCACGTATGCCTTGCGTGCACACAAGTCGACGGCGTAGGACACCTGCGCCTTGAAAGCAGACTGCAGGTCCTCGAAAGTCCTGAACGCGGTAGCGGGAGGAGTGGGCGCACCGACCCGCTTCCAGCCTGCAATCGCCAGGCACCCGCCGTTCAGGGCCGCCTCTATCATGGAAGGCATTCGGATGGACTGGGCAGAGGTGTAGCCATTGTTATTCCCAGAGCCGGTGGGCTCTGCGCAGCCGACGATGGAGAAGTCGCGAGCGTCCTCGAGCAGGTACCCATCCTTGGCGAGGTCTCTCATGACCACGTCGTCATTGTAGAAGGCAATCCCGCCAGTGCGCCTGTAGGTGTCGCAGGCCTTGAGTATGAAATCCCGAGGTGTGTTCTTGAGGTTGAATCTGACAGCGAGCCCGTTACGCGAGCAAGCTCTGAGGGCGTCGTGTGCTTCGAGGAAGAGGTAGCTGACTTCGTTGACGGCGCACTCACCACTCCTGTCGACTCCACCGATGGTTACATTGTTGGGCCCCACGTAGATGTTTGTCGCCAATTTGACGTAGTACTCCATGATTGCCTCCAAGGCCTTCTCGCGGGTGATATGTCCAGCCTCCATGTCCTGCCTGTAGTAGGGAAAGAGGAGTTGGTCGACTCGGCCAGGGCAGGTAATCGATCCGCCGCCATAGGCTATCATGACCATGGCCTGGGTCAGCCAAATGGACTGCAGGGCCTCTAAGAAGTTCCGTGGAGGTTCAGCAGGCACACGCCTGCACCGTTCCGCGATTTCGAGCAGTTCAACCCTTCTCTTGCCTTCGGCCTTGCTAGCCTTCTCTTCAGCGAGCGCGGCATAGCGCCCAGCGAATTCGGTCGCGGCCTGAGCGGAGACTTGGACGGCTTCCAGAAAGTCCATGGTTCGACCGAATTCCTCGGGCGCCTGCCTCTTTCTGAACTCCTCCAACCGCTCCTTCGCCTGGAGGGCGATGCCGTTGAACCCTAGGTCGAGGACCTTCTTGAGCCCGACAGTCAGGTGCCCCTGCATAGGCATGACGGGAGAAATCAGATCAGAGGTGTCTGCGATTATCCAGCTCAGGTGCTTGTAGGTCCCGACCACCCCACCGTCCATCATCGCAGTAGGGGGGTCCCCGAGCAATCCCTCTGCCTTCCACTTCTGAACCATCAGGGTGTGCACCGTCTTGTCTTTCCAGTAGGGAAGGATTTCTTGCATCAGCAATTGGTAGTCTTCCTTGGATATGTGGGCGAACTCCTCGAGCCTTTCCGCGGACAGGCTCCCGATTCCCTCGGGAAATGTTGCTTTTACTTTCTCTGGGCAGGCGAAGAACATCGCCGGAATGCTGAGCTCACGCTGGCTGGTGGTCATCTCGATGTATATCGGGTCCCCCCAATCCTTTGCCGACTTCGAGCCAACAATCAGTTCGTCGTCCTCGATTCGGATGGGCATGTTGCGCAAGGTCTCCTGCAACGCTATTGCTGCTCTCATGGCTGCCCCAATGTTTTGACCTTCGGTCCTTGCGTAAACCCTCGTGAACCACTTTGCTCGCTCGAAATCTGCTTGGAAACGCCTCGACAGCAAGCTATCTTTCAGTCTCTGAATCCGCTCAGGTACTTCAAACCCGCTTTGGGCAATCATACCCTTGGTTTGCGTGTTCTTTCGCTTCCCCGATTACCCTCTCGACATTTCCGTATGAGGGTGTTCGGCTATATAAGCTATGGTCGTGGAAAAGTCGTGGACGAGTCTTACCGAATCCCTGCCGGCCCACGTTCGGATTCGACTAGAATTACGTGATTCCAGATGCCATTGTGACAGACGGGGATGCACCGATTCTTGCATTTGCTTGCGGCTAGATTCCCTTGAGAGTGTCCGTGAGCAGGTCGGCCATCGCTTCGGTTTGCATGTTGGCCACCTCGAGGTAGAACCGATCGACGCCGAGGTCTCTTCGTTCGTTGATTTCGGACACCACGTCCTCTGGAGTTCCGCAGAATGTTCCTCCTCTCCTCAGATTCTCGATTTCCGCTTCTGGGTTCCCGCTTATCCCTGATTCTCTCAGCCAGTTCCTGACGTATTCTATCAAACTGCGCTTGTCTTCGGCTACTATCGCTTCCCCAGTATTGGAGACTATGACAGCCCTATCATCGGAGGCTGAGTCCAACACTCTCTTGCATTGTCGGATCTTGTCGAGAGTACTCCCGTAGATGTTCCACTCGTCTGCAAACTTCGCGGCCGCGTTGATGACCCTGGGGTGCTTGCCGCCGATGAGGTAGTAGATCTTGGTCCTTGGTAGCGCCTCGACCTCAGCCTTGAAGTACTTCCCCTTGAATGATACAGAATCACCGGTCGCCATGGGGATGATGATCCTGAGCGCCTCTTCGAACTGGTCTAGCCGTGTCGAGATGTCGGGGAACTCGTATCCGTAGGCGAAGTATTCTGTCCCGAACCAGCCCGCACCCAGTCCGAACACCAGACGTCCGTCCGAAAGCAGGTTTATCGTACGCGCCATCTTCGCCAGCAACGCGGGGTTCCTGTAGCTCGTTGGGGTCACCATTGGGCCGAAGCGAATGGTCTTCGTGTTGGCCGCAATTGCCCCCAGTGACGTCCAGCATTCAGGCGAATCGGCCACTCCCGTCGGAATAGGGAGAAAATGGTCCGACCGAAACGCATAGCCATACCCCTTCCTTTCTGCGTATCTGCACCAGTCTACTAGGACTTTGGAGCTCATCCCCTTCTGCGGCTCGAACTGCAACCCAAAATCCTCGAGGGAAGGCAACGACCAACCGCCATGGTGCGAGATGTTATAACTTCAGTTACTCGTTCAAGGGCGGATGCCTTCCAACCTGTCCCTCAAATTGCGGTATGGTGTCATTTGAGCGAGGTCCTCTGCAGCACCCCGACATCGAGTAGCACGTTGGCCGCCAGAAGCACTGACGAGACCAAGAGCCCCCAAAATAGCAAGACGCTGGGGTCTGTGCCGACGGGTTGAGTGATGTACCGCAGTATCCCTCCCGTGTACACCGTGTGTCTGAAAATAGTGAGCATCAATAGGGACACGAACCCGAAGGCCGAGAGGAAGAGTTGCGCTCCCAAAGTTCCCAGCTCTATTACGTCGAATATCAGGTAAGCGAATATCACTGCCAGAGAGCCGAACACTACCACGGATGGGTTAACGAAGTAGACCGCTCCTCCGAAGACGAAGCAGCCCAGTCCAACGACCAGCGGGAGCCTCTTCCCCGCCCGCCGTATCCCTGCCGATTGCTCTTTCAGCCAGAGTGCGGACAGGCTGATGATCCCGAGGCTAATCAAAACCATGAAGTCCGTGATGTTGACGAGAAAGTCCTGGTTGCCTATGGCCAGGAGCAGAATTGCGACCAGGGTGAACACCCAGGACAGATTCGCCAGGGACCTCGGCATATAGCCGTCCTCCCCTAACGCGCTTAGGTGCCTCGAAGCAGCAAGAAAGGCAGGGACGAAGGTCGTCACCGTGGCAAGAAGGAAGGCTACCGCCACCAGAAGCTCCTGGCCTGGCCCGAGTAGGTGCCCCGCCAGGTAGAGGGCGGGAATTGCCGACCCCTGCAGAGGAGTGTGAGATGCATAGACCGCAAGTCCGTAAAGGATGTTGACAACCGATGCAATTACGACGCTCAAAACCATGGCAATACCGAAGTAGGTGGTCTTGCTCAACGTGAACCCCTTTCTCACCCAGGACAGCACGGGTACGGACGATTTTTCGAGAGCGTCGCGTTCAAGCGACTGAATCTCCTGGAAACCGAAGAAGAGGAGATACAGGTACCCGGTGTTGATTACCAGGGCGGAGACCCAACCAGACCCGAGCGACGTATTGAATATCCCGGCCAGGTTCCAGGAACCTGTGCCTCCTAACACGAAGCTGTGGTACACGAGTATAAGTAGCAGGGCCGCTGTCATCGCAATTTGGACCATCCCAAGGAGCCTGAGATAGCGCTGTTCGAAGAGTATGTTCAGAATGGTCCAGGCCACGAACGCCCCGGCGACGACATAGATCGTCACCTCGCTTAGCACAGGGTTCAGTCCGTAGGCATTCAGGATGGCAGGAAGGTAGTTGGGGTCCAAGACGAATATCAAGAAGACGATCTTGGTGTAGGCCGCCAGCGCGGTATTCGACACCCACATCGACAGACGTGATATGAAGTACCTGACACTTCGTGTTCCCACCGCAACCTTGGTGAAGGACGGTCCGCCAACCCCCTCCAGACCCATTTCCTTCGATGCCCTGTACATATCGGAGTACACTTTGGCCATGGCGACCGATAGGACCGTCGCCAGAATCAGCGACGCCACGGAGACCACTTCATACTGGATGATGTTCTCCGGAATTAGGATGAAGAGGGGAGAGCCTAGGGTTGCCCCAATGCCAACCGCAAGCATCGTGCCCAGGCCGTAGACCGGTCTCCTTCTCCCCACAAAGCCAGGACGTTGCCTGAACCTAGCCCAGAAGGACTCCGGGAGCTGGGCGACCAGTGCGGTCCCGGAGAAGGCGAGCGAAATCGCCGCTAGAACAACTACAACGTCACCCATGTTGGTGCCTCCCGACCCTGTCAGGAAGGTCAGTTCGTCGAAAATGTATCCGAGAGCGAAGGAAAGGGCGAGAACTCCTACTGCAAGACCAGCCACCTTGAGCGTCAGGGCCACAATCCTGACCCTGGGGTTCAGTACATGCACTAGGTCTCGCCTGACTTTATTGACAGACCAGCTTGCCTCAGGTTCAAAGCTGCCTCACGAAGGGCGAAGAATGCCGACAACATCAGCAAGATGCCTATGGCGAACTCCACGAAGGACAGGTACGGGGACAGGGGGGAGGTGCTCACGGTACCCGAGGTCCGTTCGGCGAAGTACTGGACAAGGCTCGAAAGTGTGCTGACTCCGACGACCGTCGGGGCGAGGATGATCGTCCCCGCCACCACCAGAACCGATGCCATGACAAGCTCGCCGAGAGCGACGGCGAGTAGCCTTCCCGTCGCCTTGTGCCTCCCCACCTGGAGAGCCTTCACGAAACGCTGAACGTCCTCGTCATGGGACTGGACAATCCTATCACTAAGCCTCTCGCGGAGCTCGAACTCCGAACCATATAGAAGGGCAATCGCTTTGATTTCAAGAATAAGCTTGTCGAGGAGGTCGTCCGTCTTCGTCTCGCTGGTGGACATAGGGGAGCCGTCCGCAGCGCAGTAGGAGTATTTCTCCCTTGGGATACCGCTTTAAGGCACACCAAACGGTTAAAGCCCAAAGGCAGTCTCGGCCCGCGAATGCAAGCCGCTGCCTCCCTGAAACAGACGATAACCCACCTCTTCGAAGCGGTCAGATTCGCTGACCAAGCGCGTGAACTGGAAGAATCTGCCAGAAACGTAGAAGGGGAACTTGAGACAGCTCTCAGCAAGCTGGAGGCTCAGACCGAGGAGGTCTCTAACCTCCTCGCGGCCATGAAGGCGGAGCAGGATGGCGTCCTCAGAGAACTCGCACAGCAGCTCGAAGGATTCCTGAACACCGCCAAGGAACAGGCTCAGAACAAGCTCCAGAAGAAGGCAAGACAGCAGCTTGAGGACCACCGTAGGGCTGCATCGAGCGAGAAGGACAAGGCTCTGAAGAGCCTTGAAGCCTACTTCGCATCTGACCCCCTCCCTATAGTCGAGAACATCGTCCAGGTCAGGCTTGCGGATGGCGTTTACGAGGCGATGTCAAAGTACGAATGCGAAGGGGGGGTGAAGTACGACTTCAGGCTCTCCTCTCAGAATTCACGAATTTTCAACCAGCCTTTCTTGCTTTCCCAGCTCGGCTACGAGCTCAGGGTCCCGGTGAGGTTCTCCCGCGCACTCCTGAGCAAGACCAGGGTTCCCGGGTTCGAGAGGCTCGACCAGTACATCCTGGCGGACGCTGAAATCTCAGGGGGAAGGCTGAGAGCCGACTTCAAATCAGGGCACGGGGCCAAGATGAAGGTAGTTACTTCGGGGAACCAGCAGGATGGTTTCGTCGGGCTGGAGTACAGCGACCAGATTCAGGCCGTGAACATAATGAACGACCCTTCTCTCGTTTCCTTTGTGGACATTGAAGCAATCAGGAAAGCCTCCGGAGACTTGGTCGTCGAACTCGCGGACCTGTCGAAGAGGAAGGTAGCGCTGCTGCACCTCTCGGCAAACGGGGAGGAATCCCTTGAAAATTTGGGCTGTCACGAAGTCCTGCAGAAGGTTCTGGAGGTAATGGGCCCGACTTACAGAACGGTCGTCAAACGACTAGCCGATGGCAAGCCTGCCGACGACACGGGAGAGGAGCTCAGCCTCGAGTTCGTCAAAGGAAGGACCAAGATCCTGGGAGGGGAACTCGCGAAATCGGTCTCCCAGGCCTTGGGTCTCCCCTTCTCCAACGAGAGTTGAGAAGAGGGCGGGAGATGTATTCCAACCCGGGATTCCGCTAATTCGCCCACGAGTGGCGAGCGTCCTGCAATCTTTTCTCGTAACATTTTCTCCTCTGAATCGATTCAGGACCCGGAGCGGGCCCGTCTCTATATTTCCTGTTGGGTGCTAGAGCTTCTGTCGGGAACCGTTTTAGCGGCGGTGAAGGAAGGAGGCCTGTTGACGCAAGAAGCAACTACGATGAGTCCCTCGGTCGCCGTGCCCCGGGACATTCTGCCTAGCCAGAGCCTCGTAGCTTTGTTGGCGCTGGTGGGCACGAAACGGATGGACGCAGCAAGCCTCAGGAGCAGGACGACGCTCTCGGCTACGGCCTTCGGCAGACTCCTAGGCTGGCTCCAGCGAGGATACCTCGTCGACGTTGTCTCCACTCTCGAAGGGGACGTTGTCCAAGAGACGGTGCAGCTGACTGACAAGGGCGAATCGGTCCTCGTCAGCATGCTCGAGAGAACGTGCGAGCTGCCTGAGCTGCGGTAACCATCCCGTTTTCTGCTATTCTTCCAGATTCAGACCGATTTTGGCTCAGCAACGGTCAAGTCGATTGCGATCTCTGCTATATCAGAACCGTACTCGGCTATCCTCCTGATGCTCTCCAGCATCAGTTTGGTCGAGGCCACCTGAGTCCCACTCATCCTCGGAGCAAGCACCTCGCCGCTAATCCTTTCCTCCATCAGGACCACCTCTTTCGTCCGAGCTATGGCATCTTCTGCCGTCTTTGCGTCAAGGCGGAGGAGGGCGGAAATCGAACTGTCGAAGACTTTCCGTGAAAGGGCGGCCATATCCTCGACCTTCTTCACGGCTCCCTCAGGAAGATTATGAAGGTTCTCTGCCTGGGCCGCGATTCCCGCCGCATGGTCAGCCACCCTCTCCACACTTTTCACTACAAGCCTATACCCGAGGCAGTCCCGGGTCGAAGTCAGACCTATCTCTTGGATAACTGACCTATCCCTGACAGCTATATTCAGTTGCCGGAGGAGGAAATGGTAGAACCTGTCCACCTCGTCGTCCCTCTCGATTACTTCTTCTGCTGTGCTGCTGGTCTTGCCCTGCAGAACGGTCACAGAGTCGGAAAGCATCCCCCCAGCGATTATGGCCATGCGCTCAAGGGCCTTCTTCAAGGGCAGGTCTACGTAGCCGGACAGGCACTGAGTTAGGATTCCACCGGACGACTCCTCGATAATTTCGACGCCGACAAGCTTCCGCCTTATCCCCTCTCGGATGAACCCCCTAAGTCCTGAATCGGTCTTGCCCAGGGCGATTCTGATCGTATCGTAACCGGCGAGGTAATAAGAAATGAAGTGTCTCAGGAGAAAATCCTTGTCCAAGCCCTGAGACGCCTCGAGAATGGCC
This sequence comes from Nitrososphaerales archaeon, assembly GCA_035626075.1. Lineage (GTDB taxonomy): Archaea > Thermoproteota > Nitrososphaeria > Nitrososphaerales > Gagatemarchaeaceae > UBA183. The sequence goes on along the minus strand of DASPOK010000123.1, from coordinate 6,907 downwards.
TCCGACCTGGGCGCTGCTCTTATGTCACGTCTCGGCACAATGAGTAGCGAAGAGTCAGGCTGAACCAACACCGCAACGGGATCCTTGGCATGCAACCCGACATCCGTTACCCAAGTCTTGGGGAGGGAAACCACAAAGCTATTGCCCCCGGTCACCTGGACCTTCCTGAAGTCGGGGCGTCTGCTTTCCGCCGTCATGGCGCCCTCCCTCCGCTATAGGCGCTATATATCCTTCCCGAGTCACAATTGCGTAATGGAGCCCACCCGGTGCCGCCGCCGGCGGTGTCGAAGCCAAGTCTCCCAGGACGGCTCGTGATCGCAGCAGTTAGTGGAAATCCTGCTTTCCCGCACCGACCTGCTGCGGGAGGTGCGTGGTGCCGTTTCAGCCTCCCCCGGGACCCCTATACTATATGACAGCCACTATAGAACCAGTCGGCTACCAATAAATCACCTGTTGCGGCGGCACGGAGCGAAGATGAATTTCTACAGGACAGGTGCAAGCGGAACCACTATTGGTCTTGTGGTCGTGCTGGTGGTAGTCGTTATCGCTGCTGGCGCATACGTCGCACTCAACCCGGGCGGTGGCGTCAAAACGGTAACAAGCGTCAGCACCGCTACGAGCACGGCAACAAGCACAGCAACAAGCATTGCGACAAGCGTAGCTACAAGCACTGCGACCAGCATCGCAACAAGTACAATTGTATCGACGGCAACCTCCTCTTACCTCCCAGCTGCGACAGTGAACGGTGGCGGAGGGACCCTAGTGTACCCATTGATGTCATCTTGGGTTTTCGCATACACTCAGCTTCAGCCCAACATTCAGGTGAACTATGCCAGCATCGGCAGCGGTGCTGGAATAGCCCAAATCACGGCGGGGACTCTCAACTTTGGTGAGAGCGACGCCCCTCTGAAGACTTCGCAATATGCGGCTCTCCCGTCCGGTTCAACACTCCTGACAATTCCCATATCTGACAGCGCAGTCGTGCCGGCATACAACATTCCAGGAATCGCCTCGACGACACACCTCAAATTCACAGGCAATGTTCTGGCCGAGATTTTCTTGGGTAACATCACGATGTGGAACGACCCGGCATTGGCAGCGCTCAATCCTGGGGTGACGCTCCCAGCCAATCCCATAACAGTCATTCACAGATCCGATGGCAGCGGAACCATGTATGCATTCACCAACTATCTATCCGACTCGAACGCCAAATGGAGTTCGCAGGTTGGCTTTGGAACTTCCGTTAACTGGCCGGTGGGCATCGGGTGCAAGGGCAATGAGGGCGTGGCTGGATGCATTGCGAACACGCAGTACTCCATAGGACCCCTCGAAATCGCATACGAAATCACCAACAGCGGCGCCATCAACTATGGGTCTGTTCAGAACCACGCTGGAAACTTCATCCTGGCGAATCTCACAAACATCAACCTCGCTGTAAAGGCGGGGGCTAGCGCAGGGCTGCCAGCGGGCAACGCCCCATGGACTGGCTTCTCAATAATAAACAACATATACAACGATTCGACCGATACCCAAGTCTATCCGATAACGACCTTCACTTACGCCCTAGTCTATCAAAGCCTGAGCGCTTCGTATGCCGGTACATCACAGTCCCAGGCAGTAGGCGCTGTGAACTTCCTCTGGTGGGTAGTGAATTCGGGACAGAACGCCGGGGCGAAGATTGGCTACCCCCCACTCCCGTCTAACGTCGTCGCCCTTGACGACACGACCCTCAGTTCAATCACATACAACGGAACACCAGTGTATACCGGATCCTAGCCTTAGGGCAGGATCCTCCCATCTTTTGTCAGCATTGAGACGGCCTTGGAGGAGTCGTCTGGAATTCAGTTGACTTCGGCCAAGGGCATTGGTCGCCGACGCAGAGGTGGAGACCAGATCCTCAAAGGCCTGGTCGCCAGCGCCGCCATCGCTGTCGTCATACTACTTCTGGCCCTGGGAGCCGAACTCATCATTCATTCCAGCCTCAGCCTTATCACATTCGGGCCTTCTTTCCTAATCGGCACCACGTGGGACCCGGTTCACCAGATCTTCGGCGCTCTCCCTTTCCTCTTTGGTACAATCCTGACGTCAATCCTGGCGCTTCTAATTGGACTTCCAATTGGTCTGGGAGTCGCGATATTCCTCGCAGAAAAGGCCAAAGGAAGGAGAATGTTTGGCTACACTCTCGGCACTCTCGTCGAGCTTCTGGCGGCTGTTCCAAGCGTAATCTATGGGCTGTGGGGGCTATTCTTCCTCAGTCCCATATTGAGGACATACGTCGAAACCCCTCTACACAATTACCTAGGAATCTTGCCAATCTTCGCCAGCGCGCCCTTCGGACTGGATTTCTTCACGGCAGGCGTCATCCTGGCCATCATGATAATTCCGACCGTTTCAGCAGTGTCAAGAGACATTCTGAATGCCGTTCCTAACAGCCAGAGAGAAGCCATGTATTCTCTGGGGGGTACGCACTGGGAAGTCATCCGGAAGGCTGTGCTTCCCTATGCTCGATCTGGGATATTCGGGGCAACGATCCTGGGGCTGGGAAGGGCAGTGGGGGAAACGATGGCCGTGACTATGGTCATTGGCAACACTCCCCGGATTACAGCCTCTCTCTTCTCGGGAGGATACACGCTTGCAGCAGTCATCGCCAACGAGTTCACGGAGGCGTCCTATCCACTATACACTGCCGCTCTGGTAGAGATCGGTCTGATTCTGTTTGGTCTGGCTCTCACGATTAACCTGCTGGCTCGCCTACTCATCTGGAGGATGACGAGGAATACGAGGTTCAGGGTGTAGGGGAGAGAGCGGCAGTGGGTACACCCAGCCTCGCCGGCAAAGGCTTCCGGCGTCGGAACCTTCTCGATAAGGTGATGACCGGGCTTATCTATCTAGCTGTCGTTCTTGCCGTCATACCGCTCATTCTAATCGTGGGTGACGTCGTCGCCCAAGGCGGAGCAGAGATGAGCTTGACTTTCCTCACCCATCTTCCTACTCCAGTAGGGGTGTCGGGAGGAGGGATCGGTAATGCTATTGAAGGTTCAGCAATACTCGTGGGCTTGGCCACGCTGATTGCAGTACCAATCGGCGTGGGGGCGGGCGTGTACTTCTCCGAGTGGCCTGAATCGAAACTCTCGTTCGTCTCCAGCTTCATGAACGACGTCTTGGCGGAGTTCCCTTCGATTACCCTTGGGATCTTTGTATACATAATCGTCGTTCTGGCCACACGAACCTTTTCCGCGGTCTCCGGAGGCATAGCCCTTGCGATAATAATGGTCCCCATTGTAGCAAGGACAACCGAGGAGTCCTTGAAGATAGTGCCCACTTCTCTGCGCGAAGCATCGTTGGCTCTCGGCATTCCGCGGTGGAAGACCGTGCTCAGGATAGTCATTAGCACAGGAAGGTCGGGCCTGGTCACCGGCATCCTCCTCGCCATCGCTCGAGCGACCGGGGAGACCGCGCCCCTATTGCTGACAGCTTTCGGAAGCAACTACTATTTCGGCGGTAATCTATGGTCGCCGATAGCGGCGCTCCCGCTCCTCATCTACACGTACGGAATTTCCCCATTTCAGGACTGGCATTCCGCAGCATGGGGGGCTGCTCTGGTGCTAGTCGGCTTCATGCTCCTTCTGAACCTCTCTCTCAAGCTTCTTATCGGACGCAAATTCGCCGGCGTCCGGGCTGAAATATAGGTGGCTGGGAGCCATAGAGATTCAGGAGAACCTCCAGCTTCGTCCGGAGACAGGTAACATGGAGAGCGGGCCTCAGGGTTATTCCACGAAGTTCGAGACCATAGGCCTGAAGGCAGGGTTTGGGGGCCACATGGTTCTAGACGGAATTGACCTGAGAATTCCCCAGAACAGAATAACGGCAGTGATGGGCCCCTCCGGGTGCGGCAAGACTACATTCATCAGATGTCTCAACAGGCTCCATGAGCTCACTCCGGGGGCGACCGTCGAGGGGGTAGCCTTGCTCGACGGCGAGAATATCTATGATAAGAACGCCGATCCCGTCGCCATCCGTCGACGAATCGGAATGGTCTTTCAAAAACCAAATCCGTTCCCCACCATGTCGATCTATCATAATGTGGTGGCAGGTCTCTCACTTAACGGAGTCCGAGACAAGAAGATCCTCGATCACGCTGCGGAGCACAGTCTGCGAGGCGCGTACCTGTGGGACGAGGTCAAGGACAAACTCGCGAACTCAGGAGCCAGTCTGTCTGGTGGACAGCAGCAAAGGCTCTGCATCGCAAGAGCACTTGCTGTGGAGCCGGAGGTTCTCCTCATGGACGAACCCTGTTCAGCCCTGGACCCCACGGCAACAGCGAAGATAGAAGAGCTCGTCACCAACCTGAAGAAGGATTACACCATCATCATTGTAACGCACAACATGCAGCAGGCATCTAGGGTCGCTGACTACACTGCCTTCTTCTATCTCGGCAAGCTCATCGAGTTCGACGAAACTGCCAGGCTCTTCGAGAACCCCAAGGAAGAGCTAACTGAGAGGTACATAACGGGGAAGTTCGGGTGATTGACCATGCCTAGGCTCATGGACATGGGGCTTGACCAGCTCAACAGACTGCTTCTTGACATGGCGAGCCTCTCTCAACAGGCGGTCGCCGCCTCCATCGAAGCATACACCCGTGGTGGCAAGGGAGCTGAAGTCAAGCAGATGTCGAACCGGCTACGCGCCCTTCACCGCCAGGTGAGCGACCTGTCGATGGAGATGATCGCGAGGTACCAGCCTGTCGCCTCTGACCTCAGGTTTCTCAAGGCCTGTCTCGAAATCTCTTACGGTTTCTTCAGGTACGGGCGGTATGCACTCGACATCACACAGGTGCTTGACATGTTCGGGGATCTAGACAAATGTGACCGCACTTTCGTAGTAGAAACGGCAAAGAAGACTCAGGAGATGATTCGATTGAGCGTGGAAGCCTTCGCCCGGCGGGATGTGGAGACAGCCAGAAGAATCCCCCTCATGGATGATACGGTAGACAACAGCTACAGAGAGAATCTGAAGAAAACGATTCAAGGAAAAGGGGACATCAGATGTTCCTTGTCAGCTATGCTGATCATGAGATACCTGGAACGAATTGCCGACCATGCGACCTACATTGGCGAAACGGTTGAGTACATTGCCACAGGGGTCGAACCCTCTGAGTAGCGAAGCGAACCGAAAGGTTCTCAGAACGAAATAACTCGAGTTGTCTTCTTTCCAGGCATGATGGTGACCTCATCCCCGAGGGTCACCTTGATTCCTCTCCGGCTGTCGGTCACCCCGTAGATGCGGGCGTCCGCCTGCCTGAAGAGAGAAAGCTCGATCCGGCTGCCCCATGGGACAGTGTACCTGAGAGGGTGCCGCGTCTCGCCACCCCTTTCTGAGTATGTCGGGGTGATGTGGCATATTCCCACCTCCTCCCTCCCGATTGTCACGAAGGCATCAGGATCCATCCAATCCCCCTTGATCCTATCGGGGTATGAATAGTACCCCGTGGACCCTGCTTGCGTCGAGATCACAACGCCGTCTCCGATGGCCGCCTCGTCAATGCTGACACTTGGACCTGATACCCTGACCTTGTACCTTATGCAGGTGCTGTCGCTCCCCCTCTGCAAGTACACGTCAGTGAAGACTTCACCGACGCTCTCTCCGTTCTTAAACACCCCGAGCCGTTTGTGCCGGTCAATCGAGTAGTCCCCCGCCTTGATTCGCTCCAGCGCCATAGGCAGGCGGTCGAAGGTTGTCTGGGCCAGATGCGCCTTGGACCCGGTCGCTCCTTTGGACCTGACCCCTACGAAAAGCAGAGGCACATCTTCCGTCCTCCCGTACAAGCTGAACCTCCCGTCCCCGCCCACCACGACGGCGATATCCGCCCCCTCCTGGGTGACTTCGATGCCAGCGCTTCGAATCACCTTCTTCAGCTGCGCCGGCGGCACCTTAGGCGCCCCGCCATCGACAAGCATCTTCGCCTTCATTCAGGTCCGCTCCTGTCAACGAACTCCAGAATGCTCCCCTCCCCTTCGTCCTTTCTGCCGGTCTGGATGAATCTGGTCGCCTTGACTCTGGTTTCCTGCTGCCGGGGGCTGGACGTGCCGAGCATCTCCATCATCCTCAACGAGTTCTCCACCGCGAAACCCCTAAAATGGTTATTGAAGTAACCATAGGTCTTCTCGACACGCGACGTCACTTCCTTTACCTTGGGAACCCAGCCTTGGAGCTCTTTCTCGCTGTACCTGTAGTTGTACCAGGGCCGCGACCCATGCCCGTGCCACCGGATGAACGCGAAGTCAGCCGTGACAATCGTGTCTGGGGGAAGTAGCGGCTCATCCACTATCACGCTCGCAACATTCCTGCTTCTCAGAAATGACCACACTTCCTCCTTGAGCCAGGAGGGGTGGCGGAATTCCACTGCGAACCTCACGTCCTCAGGTGCCTTCGATAGGAAACCCTTGAGCTTCTCGAAATCCGACTGAAACGAGTAGCTCGGCGGCAGTTGTATGAGTATGGGCCCCAGCTTCCCGGTGGTCATCAGCGGCTTCAGGAGGCTCAGAAAGCGGACCAGGTCTGCCTCCACCCCCTTGCCCAGATCCAGCTTCTTCTCATGGGTGAGCAGCTGAGGGAGCTTCAACGAGAAGACGAAATTCTCGGGGGTGTATTTGGCCCATCCTAGAACGAGTCCCTTCGAAGGGTAGGCGTAAAATGAAGAGTCTACTTCAGCCGTGTTGTACACCTTCGAGTAGAACGAGAGTTTGTTGGCGCTCGAATTCGGATAGAATACCCCCTCCCACTCGTTATAGGACCAGCCCGACGTTCCTATGAGCAGCTCATTCAAGCGATTCGGCCGGCCAAGGATTCTCGATTTAAAGCTGATAGGGTCCGAGACTCACAGAACAGGCATCCAGCCAGGCTTCGA
>DASPOK010000122.1:0-3910 GCA_035626075.1 Nitrososphaerales archaeon | reverse complement strand
GGTCTCCTTCAGCATGATAATGGTGAGCTCCTTCCTGGGGGCGACCTACTCTTCAGCCATCCCCGTTGACGTCAGCAGGTCGGTCGAAGTCATCGCTTTCTGGTTCGTCGCCCCCCTGGCGACCGCCATCTTCACCTTCGTGGTCTACGAAGCGGTCTCAAGAGTTGTCCCTCGTTTTGGAATCCTAGCTGTTGACTCCCTGAACCGGGTCGGTGCTGTAGCCAGCGGACTGGCCGTCTCCTACACTCTAGGAGCCAACAACATCGGTCTAATCTACAGTGCCACCAGCGTCTCCATCACAGGACAGCCTATCAACGCCCTAGTCATGCTCCTTCTCGTCCTTGCAGGCACTGTCGGGATTTTGTTGTTTGGCAGGAGCGCCCTAGGGGGGACCATGGGAGACAGGATGCTGACCCTCAGCCCTCAGGGGGTCTTCTCGGCGTTCGTTTCGAGCTCCCTTGTGGTTTGGCTGGGGACCCAATATGCTCTCCCTGTTTCGATAAGCCAGTGCCTTCTCGGCGGAATGCTCGGCGCCGCCTACTCGCGCATCGTCTCCGTCGTCAACAGGAGACTCGTCAGCGAGACCCTCTCCCTGTGGCTCCTCGCACCTCTGGCCTCTTTCGCACTGTCGTACTTTCTGGCTGGCTACCTCTAGGCCCCAATCGGCGAATTCGCGGCCTAGCCAATAAATAAGGCGACTCGGGTGCCGCCCTTGGAGGACTTGCGGAAATGGCATTTTGCGCGCACTGCGGAAAAGAGCTGCCTGGTGGGGCGGCGTTCTGTCCCAGCTGCGGCTCCCCGGTCCAGGCGGGGGCCCCAACCTTCACATCCCCGGCTCCTGTCAGCGGTTTCGACACGTTGACCAGAGACCAGACGGCGCAGGAGTACTGGGTTCAGAGGCTGGTAGGTTTCATAATCGACGCCGTCATTGTATACCTGGTCCTTGCCGTGCTGACCGCCCTGGTCGCCCTGCCGGCCCTCTTCACCGGCGGGGTCAGCTTCTTCGCTGTGGTGTTCGGCGGGGTCGCCTTCCTGTGGGGCATAATCTTCGTCTTGTATTTCACCGTGGCCGAAGCCACATACGGCGCTAGCATCGGGAAGCACGTGTTCCGCCTCAAGGTGGTTTCGAAGACCAACTCGAAACCGAACTTCGCTGAGGCCTTCATCAGGAACATTAGCAAGCTCTACTGGCTCCTTCTCCTGCTGGACGTCGTCATCGGCCTGGCCGTTTCGAAGGGGTATCAGCAGAAATACAGCGACCACTTCATGGGAACCACCGTCACGCGCGCATAAGTCACGTATCCTCGTCCCAGCGTCGGCTCCGACTCCTTCTCCCAAGTGAAGAGGCAACCGTTTTACAGGCGCTTCTTCGACACCCGCCCAGAAAACTACTTTGAGCTCAGAGCATGGGAGTAAAGCAATCGTTGTCACCTACCCGGACGAGTTCGCCAGACGCGAAATAGTCGAGCTGGCGAGGGCTGCGGGCTACGAGGTCAAAGACGTCATGACACAGAGGGACATCATCAGGTCGGAATACGGCGTCGGCGTGGGCAAGGCCGCAGAGTTGGAGACCATGGTAGCCGAGAATGGCTCGGACACAATCATAATCGACGAGAGCGTCACGTCCTCACAGGCGAACAAGCTCTCGGCCAAGACCCACGCCCAGGTCATCGACAGGGAGAGGCTCATCCTGAACATATTCGCGAGGAGGGCGACCACCACCGAGGCCAAGCTCCAGGTCAGGCTTGCGGAGCTCCGCTACGAGCTTCCAAGGGCGAGGGACGCAGTCCGATACTCACTCAAAGGTGAGCAGGCCGGCTTTTCTGGAATGGGGGAGTTCGCCGTCGACGTCAAGTTCCGTGCCCTCAGGCGCCAGATGGCTTTCATCAAGGAGAAGCTCGAGAAGAGCAGGACGGTAAGAGACCTGCACACTGCGGAGAGGCGGAAGCTCGGGATGCCTTTCGTCTCCCTCGCGGGCTACACCAGTAGCGGCAAGACGACCCTGTTCAACAGGCTCGCTTCTGAGTCCAAGGAAGCCTCGCCCAACCTCTTCACCACTCTCACGACTACGACGCGGACCGTCAGCTTTCCGAACTCCAAGAGGAGGATTCTGCTCTCCGACACCGTCGGCTTCATCTCGCGGCTCCCCGCGTATCTTGTCGAATCTTTCAAGTCGACTCTGGACGAGCTTCGCTTCGCCGACTTAGTCCTGCTCATGATCGATGTCAGCGAGGATTTGGAGAGCATCCGAATCAAGCTCTCGAGCTGCAGGCAGACGCTAGACGAGCTCGAAGTGGACCCCGGCAGGATCCTGCTCGTCCTGAACAAGGTCGACCTACTCGACGCGCGAAGCCGCTCCACGGTCGAAGCGGATCCCCTCTTCGGGGGGTTCAACACGGTGAAGGTCTCGGCGGTCCGGGGAGACGGATTGCGTCAGCTCAGGAACCGCATCCTCGAGCGTACAACTCCCAGGAAAGAGAGTCCTGTTCGAGGGCAGACGACCTGAGGAAGGCAAAGGCGACAGCACGAAAGGTATCCAGCCAGACCCGGTTCGAACGTAGAAGTCACAGGAATGCCGAGGGGAGTTGAATGTCTTTCATTGTCAAGAGGCCCGGCCTCGAGCTGACCACCTTCGGGGCCATGTTGACCAGCATGGCTACCGTCCCGTGGTCTCCGTGCACGCAGGGGCTGATGCTGCAGTTGATGGGTGGCGTCCCGTCTATCTGCACCCTGTCGTACTCCTCTTCCGAGCCGACGTAGGCCATGAAGTCCAGCTCAATCAGCGCCTTCCCCTTTACTAGGCCCTTGGCCGTCTGCCTGACCCCGGCGACCATCCCGCGTGAGATTCCGACGTAACCGTCTTTCACATCGGAGGCCGCGATAACTGGTTCTACCTTCCCGATCTGGATGTCGTCAAGATGCCATCCAATGGCGTCAGCAAGCATGGCTACGGATTCTTGTAGCCCCACATGGCCCGTTATCCTTTCTTTCTTTACCGCTTCGTAGAATCCCTCCCTTGTCAAGCCGGCGCCTATCTTCTTCTGGAACGGTATCCGTCTCGTCGCTGCGTTCATCCTTCTCGAGACCCTGATTGACTTTATGCTCTTGCAGGGGGTGGTCAACACAATCGGAAGCGCGTCCATCAGGAAGCCAGGGTTGATTCCAGTCCCCAGGACTGTGACTCCTTTCCCCTTCGCGAGAGAGTCGAGCCTGGTGGTCAGGTTCCTGTTTACCACAAGCGGATATGAAAGTTCCTCACAGGAGGAGACCACATCCACCCCTTGGTTCACTATTGACTCCAGCTGCGGATATACGTCGCGGAGATGGCTCGATGTCGTGTGAATGGCCACATCAACGTCTTTCGTAAGCACCTCTCCCAAATCATCTGAAACTTTGATGCCTAGGGGTCTTCTGAGGCCGATTACGTTCCCCAAGTCCTTTCCGACCTTCTTGGGGTCGACGTCGAAGGCGCCCACCAGATTCATCCGCTCGCCTTTCTCCTCTACGATGTACTTCGCGGTGAGCGAGCCGATTACGCCGACTCCGAACGATACCAAGTTCAGCCTACGCATATTCTACGATTCGGAGGCCCAGAGGTATTAAGCCTACAAACTTGCCATCTCGCCCCATCTGTTTGACGAGCGAGGGCAGCAATGCGTGCCTTAGGTTCAAATCGGCCTGAAATCGAAGGAGCCAACGGAAGAGGTTGCCAGAGTCAGAGATAGACGACTCGTTCGAATCCATCATCCCCGAAGAGCAGGCGGAAGGGGAGAGCCCTGGGGCTCCGCAGGGGCGGTCAGCGCAGGAGTTGCCCATCTTCTCCATACTCGACTCAGTGGATTTTTCGAACCATTTCGTCCTCTTGGGAGAGGTGGGGACGGGGAAGAGCACAGTGGTCCCAGTCAAGGAA
>DASPOK010000121.1:0-6289 GCA_035626075.1 Nitrososphaerales archaeon | reverse complement strand
CGAGATCGTGTCATAGATTCGTCCGGCCCAGAGCGCCGCGAAGATGGGGACGACGGTAACAAGCGAAGTCGTCAAGCCGGCGACGGTCCCCGAAACTGAGACCCTGTTCACCAAGTAGAAGTTCATGAACCCAGAGATGATTGTGTTCCCGATGTCGAATCCCAACATGCCCAACCCAATCAGAATGAGGCGCCTGTCCTTCAATATGTTCAGCAAGGGCCGCGCGCTCACTGCGAACTCGGCGCTAGTCTGGTCCCTCGGGACGAAGAGGAGCGTGAGTACCCCGGTTGCAACGCCAAGCCCCCCGCTTAACGCGAGGCTGATCCTCCAACCTGTGGCTGTCGCGATAACCACCCAGCCGAACAGAGCCACGAGACCTCCGAGGTCGTAGGCAGAGCTGAACAGACCGACCCCCATCCCCGATTTCCCTCCTCGAAGAAGCCGCGCGATAATCACGATCCCTGGAGCGAAAACGAAAGCCATGCCCGCTCCCACCAAGAACCTGAGAGCGGCCATCTCCAGCATTGTGGACACCACGGAGGTCCCAAGGGCCGAGATCGAGGAAACGAAAATCCCGATCACGACGACCTTCTTCGGTCCCCACTTTGCAGCTAGCAATCCCCCTGGGACCTGGAGCAGCCCGATGCCAAGATAGAAGGCCGCGGTCAGCGTCCCAAGACCGGAGACGCCTGAGTGGAGGTCGTTGCTCATCAGAAAGAAGATGGCACCGACGTTCAGCCAGTTCACAGCGTAGACCACCCTCGCGAAGACCATCGACCCCAGGGCCCTCCCGTCCCGAACCGAATCTAGCAAGCCGCGGCATTGGCCGATTCGGTCTGTCTATAATTCGATTGCCCCCGACGGAACCGCTGCGTTTGGTTTCTGACTTTGCCGGGGCTGCATGCCAAGAATCTGGCCGTTCGGTCGCAAATCGGCTTGTCGACAAGGTAGCGCCCTTCCTGCCTCGTTCAAGTGCCGTCCCTCGATTGGCCAACACGGTGTTACGAGACGGTAGAGCTAACCAATCGCTGCCGTTTCCGGGAGAATCAGGCCGGCGTCCACCTTGATCCGTCGCCCCTGGAATCCCCAATCGCCCTCAAATCAGTCTTCGAAGCGAAAAAACCTCAATTTGAGCCCCGTTACGAGAGTTTATATAGCGAATCGAGCGAATTAAGGCCGAGGAAACCCGCAGTGGTCACTGGATACTGCGTCTACGAGAAAAAGAAGAATCGGGAGATTAAGAATCCCAAGCAAATCAAACTGAAGAACGGCAGGCCGGCCATCAAGGGCACCTGCGCCTCGTGTGGCAAACAAATCTTCAGGATTGGCAAGCTGAAGTAGATTCTACTCTCCCTTTCCTTTTTTCTCTCCCGTTCCTGCGGTTCTGAATCAAGTTAATGTCTCTACCTTGATGCGTAGCTCGTTGTCCCTTGCGTAGCCGATGATTTGACTTGTGGTTTTGTGCAGACGAGACTCGGTTCGGTTCTTCTCCCTCTTTCCATACTTCGCCAGAAGTTTCGAAAGTGGGAAGGGATTCCGGTCTGACACGCGGCAGTCGGGCGAATGAGTCTACAGAACTCTTATCTCAACCTCTGAGACCACTACGCTGACCGAATGGCTCTGAAGCTCTACAACAGCCTAGGCAGGGAGGTCCAGCCGTTCAGGCCCATCAAAGAGGGCGAGGTGAAGATGTACACCTGCGGCCCCACCGTCTGGAACTACGCCCACATAGGCAACTTCCGCACATTCGTTTTCGAAGACCTCCTGCGAAGGCACCTCGAGTTCAAGGGGTACAAGGTCCGCCAAGTGATGAACATCACGGATGTGGAGGACCGGATCATTCGTGGAATCGAGCAGTTCAAGAAGACTAGACTCGAGCTCACGTCCTTCTACGAGCGTGCGTTCATGGAGGACCTTGCCACCTTGGGAGTGGAACCCGCCGAGGTCTACCCAAGAGCCTCGGAGAACATCGGCGACATGGTGAACTTGGTCAAGGTCCTGTTGTCGAAGGGTTACGCCTACAAGGCTCAGGACGGCTCCGTCTACTTCGACGTCTCCAAGTTCAAGACCTACGGCGCCCTTTCGGGAGTCAAGCTCGGCGCCGGCAAGAAGGCAGGGCGCGTCTCTGCCGATCACTATGAGGAGAAGAAGGAGGCAGCGGATTTCGCCCTCTGGAAGGCCTGGGACGAGAACGACGGCGACGTATTCTGGGAAACGGAGCTGGGCAAGGGGCGGCCAGGCTGGAGCATAGAATGCTCTGCAATGGGTCTGAAGTACCTCGGGGATTCATTCGACATACACGCCGGCGGAATGGACCTCAAGTTCCCCCATCACGAGAACGAAATTGCGCAGTCCGAGGCTGCAACAGGGAAGAAGTTTGTCAACTACTGGCTCCACTCCGAATTCCTCCACGTCAAGGGGGAGGAGATGCACAAGTCGGTGGGGAACGTGGTCTACCTCCGGGACCTCGTAAAATCCGGGTGGGAACTGCTGACCATCAGGCTCTTCCTGATCTCCTCCAGGTACCGTGACCCCATCGACCTGACAGACGCAGCTCTGGAGCAGGCCAGGGCCCAGAGGGCGCGCCTTGTTGACTTTGTCGCCCGGCTCAAGGCCCCTGGTCCCCCCCTCGGCACGAAGGGCTCTACTCTGGCCAAGGGGTTCCTCTCCGACTTCGAAGAAGCCATGGACGACGACCTCAACACGCCAAGGGCCCTCGCCGTCCTGTTCACCTTCGTCAAGAAGGTGAACTCCATGATTGATGCGAACAAGCTCGACGAAGCCGCGGCTTCGGAAGCCCTCGCCGCCCTCGAGCGAGTAAATGGCGTACTCGGTGTTCTCGAGTTCGGGGAGGAATCTCTCCCGCCGAATCTCTCCGAACTCATCGTCCGCCGTGACGAGGCGAGGAAAAGAAAGGACTTCGCTGAGTCCGACAGGCTCAGGAAGGAGCTTCTGGCGTCAGGGGTCGTTGTAGAGGACACCCCCGGTGGCACCAGATGGAAGCGCGTCTCGAAAGGTTAACGGAGGAAACCCACCCGCTCAATTCCAGTAAATCTTCCCGATATTATTCGTCCCCCGTGCAACCCTCAGGCGAATGGGCGCTACCGTGGAGTCCCTGCCGGCCAAAGCTACAGGGCTGAGGTCCTCCTCCCTCAAGCGGAGCTTCAGCCTACAAGTGAAGGGCTGCAGGATCTTCATCGACCCCGACGGGTCCGTGCGCTCCTTCTACTCCCTCCAGGAGAAACGGGCCCTCTTCGGGTTCGAACAGGTCTGGCTATACAAAGTCCAGGCCGGGATAGTCATCCACTCGCAGAGGCCCGACTGGCTCTTTCGTCTGAACCCTCGTTCCGTCCAGCTCACGGCCAAGGCCTTCGAAGGGGTGGAAGTCGCCCAGTCGGTCGAGTTCTACCGCTCGCAGTCGCTCGGCTACATCAGGCGTCTCAGGCTCAGGAACGGGGGTCCGGCGCTCCTGCGACTCAGGGTCATCGAACTCCTAGACCCAACCGCTGCGCATTTCGGGGACACGTCGTCTAGATGGGGGTCCCTGGGAGTGAACGCCTTCAACAGGGAGAGCCACGTGGCCATGGATGAGGTGTCGGACCCTCCGTCAGCAAGGGTCGTGGGCTCGACGCCCTCTCCTTCGAAGTTCTACATGACCACCAACGCCTCCAGGGCTCAAGAACTCCTGTCGGTGGGGGAACTCCCCGAATCAACGGCGGGAATGTCGGGGCAGGTCCTGGTGCTCTCGTGCCACGAAATCGAGCTCCCCCCGGGCGAGTCCAGGGAGCTGACATTCGCGTCGATGTACAACCCAGGGAAGCTGGAAGACGCTCTTTCGGACTTCGGCCGGCTGCAGGCAGGAGAGAAGCAGCCCGTCCCGGCCCGTCCGCTCGTGGCCTGCTCCGAGCAAGCCATCACGGACTCGGCGTCCTGGGCCCTCTCGGCAATCGAGGGTGGCGCCTACTCCGAGGACGCCTTGGATCGGTACGAGGCCCTCAGGGCCCTCACCTACCTGGACCCCGCCCTTGCGAGGAAGGTCATGGGCGAGGCGAAGCCTGCAGTCCGCAGGGACGGGTCGCTTCCGCACTCGCTGTCACCGTCCAGTCCAGGCGTCCTGGAAACGGCTGTCTTCCTCAGGGCAGCGGCGACGCATCTGGTCCTGGCTCAGGACAAGAAGCTCTCTCGGGCATGGTATCCCGTTGTCAGGAAGCTTGCGGGCTACCTGCTGTCGCAGTCGAAGGAGTTCACGGTCCAGTCAGACCCGAACCTCCCCCAGGGGTGGCGGAGGCATCTGGGAAGGGGGTACCCTACTGGCGAGATTCCCGAGCTCTCCCTCGCCGTCGCGGGGGGACTCGCAGCCGCCTCCCAGCTGGCCCGCGCTATGTCGAAGTCGGACGACGCGGGCAAGTTCAGGGAGCGGTCGGAAATGATATCGGAGCAGGTGCGGAAGAGACTCCTGGACGACCGTGGGTTCCTCTCCCTCTGCCGAGACTCCGCCGGTCGACTGAGGTCGGACGAAACCGTCGACATGGCTGTCGCGGCATACAGGCACCCCTTCCTGGCGTCGGCCGAGCAAGCCGCGGCCCACAGGCTGCTCGAGAAGGACTTTGACACGCCATACGGCCCGAGGTGCGTCCCCACAACGAACCTGGTGTACTTCAACCGGGCCTACGGCAAGGGACAGCTCGGAGGGGTGTGGACCAGGGCTGCTCTCGCCCATGCTCTAGTCTGTTATCGCGCCGGCCTCTCGGGGATAGGCAGCTTGGCTGTCGGCAAGGTCGCCCGCCTGGTCTCTGACGACGCCCCTCGGCTCGGCGGAATCCCGGGGGAGTACCCCCAGTGGGTGGACGTGGACACGGGCGAAGCGCACTCGGACGAGACAGACCCCGTTGCGGCGGCCCGTCTCCTCGAGGCTCTCCTCGAGGGGGAGCTGGGCCTCCCGGAAGGCGCTGAGAAAGCGTCCCTCACCCCGGCGGCGTCCTCGAACCTTCACTGGCTGTTGGTATCTGAGCTTTGGACCGGCGAACCGTTCACTGCCTTTCTCGGCAGGGGCGGGGGAAGACCCCACCTCTTCTACAGCGGGGGAAGGGCCGACTCGAAGGTGGGGACTAAGTTCGCGAAGTCCGAAAGAGTCGAGATCCCTCTCAGAGGTGTCTATTGCGTCACCTTCTACACCCCGGGGCAGGTAATCTGCCTCGGCAACTGCACCGCATCCTTGCTGAGGTTCGCGGTGAGCTTCCCGGCTAGGGCTGCTGAGCTCTCCAGGCACCTCAGCACCTCTCTCGAGGCATACGAGCCGTCGAAGAGCTCCTGGACGAAGACGGGGAGCCTGAAGGTCTCCCCGGCCATGTCGTTCGAGACTTCGCTCGAGCCGAACGAGTGGAAAGTCTTCCGTCTCTCAACACCGTGACATCCAACCGCTGTCAGTCCCGACCTGGGATCGGTCAGTTCGATTAAGCGGATCTCCAAAACTTTTCATCGCCATCGGGTTGGGTCTGGGCGGCTTAGTCGGGACACGCTTCACACTTTAATTATCCAATGATTGCTGACATTTCCAACTTGGGAGGAACGACCGTCGCCGTCAACGGCGGCATCCAGGTCGAAATTGGCAGGACTCGCTATTCTCTCGACCCGCACGGCCAGGTGCGCGCCGACTACACCTTCGTGTCCCATGCCCACATCGACCATATGCACAATCCATCGAAGAACGAGAAGGTGATCGCGTCGTCTTTGACGAGGGAACTAGCAAAGGCCCGCGGCTACGACCTAGGGGAGACGATCGAAGAGCTCGAGGGGGTGGAGCTCCTCGACTCCGGCCACATACTCGGCTCCAGAGCCATAAGGATTCAGGACGAAGTGTACTACACCGGGGACGCTTCCGGCAGGGCGAGGGCGTTCCTAGGTAAGTGCAGGACGAGGCAGGCGAGGATTCTCGTCATGGAGACCACTTACGGGACCCCGGAGTATGTCTTCCCCCCCACGGCCAAGCTGGTCAAAGAGGTCAATAGTCTGATTTCATCGGCCTACGACAGGGGGAGCCCCGTGGTGCTCATGGGCTACCCCCTGGGGAAGGCGCAGCTCCTTTCCTACTTCTTCTCAAGCTGGGACCCCATCTTCTATCACGAAAGCGTCGCGACCATGAAC
Source organism: Nitrososphaerales archaeon (assembly GCA_035626075.1). Lineage (GTDB taxonomy): Archaea > Thermoproteota > Nitrososphaeria > Nitrososphaerales > Gagatemarchaeaceae > UBA183. Next base: position 145 of record DASPOK010000121.1, on the reverse strand, counting down.
AGCGTTCACATGGACCACGGCGTCCCCCTTAAGCCTGGCAGGAGGTTCGACCCGCTTAAGGACCAGGACAGGCTCCCCAGGGGCCCCTGGGTGATGGTGAGCCCCATGTCGAGCGGACGCAGCCGACTCATGGCCCATCTGAAGA
>DASPOK010000120.1:0-18071 GCA_035626075.1 Nitrososphaerales archaeon | reverse complement strand
TTCAGTTTGACTAGATACTTTACTATACCTGAATCTGGCAATTTCCCTCTCTCCGTTCACTTCTGTTTCACTCGTGCTTAACGGTGTTAATCGTTAATTGATTTCCTGCGAAAATTATCGGGGATATAAACTTCGTGTTTCCGGGCTCTGTTAACTTGATGTAAGATTCACGTCCCTGTCAGCTTTCGTCGGCCATCTACCGACCTCTTCCGCCCTACCAAGAGCGAAGCGATGGTACGGAACCCTTAACCTGAGCCGGGGTGGCGACGAAGGCGTGGCGGTCGAAGAGAGGAAAGGAGTGCAGGTCTGGATAATTCTTCTCCAGGACATCGATTTCCAGAGGGGGTTCGACCTTGGCGTGCAGGCTGCAGCGAGGGTAGGGGGGATATTCAACGGGCTGGTGACTTTCAGCCTCGCGAGCACTCCGCCCCACCCAATGAGAGACAGGGAAGCCCTGAGCATCTTCGTTGACTCGTCGAAGGTCGGCGAGGCTGTCGCCCAGATTGTGAACGGGCTAGGGCTCTCGAAGGATGGGTACTTGGTTCAGGCTACGCCAAGTTCGCAATTTGTGCCCAAGCAGAGGCCGAATCAGACCGCAGCCTAACCCACAACTCTGATAGATTTGCGAGTCCGCCAGCCACCGAGTCCCCTAACCTTCTCAAGGGGCCGCTTCGGATGTCAGGTTCTTACGTGGCGAGGGACGTCCCTAGGAAGCTCGAAGTAAAGTTCGACTAGGCCGGCGACGCGCCCGTTCCTCTTCCAGTGGCTCTGGTACACCATCTTCTTGACCCCCTTCTTCTCGACTGTGTATGCGTTGGGCTTGCCCGAGGACATGACCTTCCTGAGTTTCCTCTGGGCGTCAGGTGGATGACAGTCCATCAGGTTCGTTCCGACAAGCGCTCTGCCCCCCGCCTCCTCGTTCACTTCTGCAGCCCTTTCGTTCATGTACAAAATCGTGTACCTCTTGTCGCAGACGGTAATCGCACATGGCAGGTGTTCAAACCACTCCAGATGACTGGCCCGGGCTCTGCGCTCGTCCAATTCGAGGCGGATTCTGCTGTAAGATATTTACGGCTTGGCCTTTTGCGAGTCCAGCAAAGATTCTCACTCGTCCCTGGTCGTCAGGCTTCGTTCTGAGCGAACCTGGAGAGGTTCTCTATGTGCAGGAAGACGCCATGTGATGCGTTCTTCAGCCTCAGGCGCTCCTTCAAGGACGTCCTGAAACCGTCGTGCGAAAGGCGCTTGACGTATCTCGCGGCCAGGACAGCCCCCTCTCTGTCCAGGTCGGTCAGGATCACGACTTTCTTCGAATCGTCGAAGACCGGGGTCTTTGTCTTCCCCAGGAGGGAGATGATGGCTAGGTTCCCCGTGAAACCGAGCTTCCTCAGTGCGGTGGCGTCGCGTTGACCTTCGACCAGGACGGCCCACCCTTCTTCGGAAAGATGGTTCAAATCGGTCACGAAACTTGCCAGGAACTCCCCGAAGGCTTGGTACTGCTTCTCCCGCTTGTCGATCATCTTGTTCTCTCCCCTGGTGAGTGTTGCCCGTCTCTGACGAGCCCGGATCATGTCCCTGCTTTCAGCGGGGAGCGTCACCGAGCCTCTTCAACGGGCAAACGGCTTCCGTCTGTCGCGCGACTGGGTAAACCACCGGCTCATCAAAGCGTCTCCGCCTTCGCAGGTGGCCGTTTGGCGCGCTTTGGAACGAAAGCCGTCTGGTCCTGAGGGGCCCCGGCGCTATTTTAGGAGTTCGTGTAGCGCGGACAGGTCGACCTCGAAGCCCGAAACGGGAATGCCCAGGCCAAAAGCTTCGATCGGTTCGGGTCTCAGCTCCCCCACGTGCCCGACGTGGACCCCGCCAACTGACACGCTGGCGCACCTGCCGCTGGTGAAGGCCCAGTGCTGGCCTTCCGAGGCGGAAGCCTCCTTTCCTGTGATAATGCGACAGGTTGACTCCAAGTACATCTTGGCCTCGGTAAACGACGACTGGGAGTGGGCGACCAGGCAACAGAGGTGCCAGGATTCGGAGACCCCGCCCCCCGACCTGCGATACACCCTTCCAATTTCGAAGACCCTCTGCGGATAGTCGGACCTGACATTCCCTGAAAGCGAGGCCATCAGCGTGGGAATCAAGGCGTCTCTCAGTGCGGAGTGCTCCAGACTCTTCGGGTTCTGGACGGCAATCTTCTCCGACGAAGGCCTTTGAAACTTTGAATAGAGTGAATCCTCGTCGGTGAGTTCGAAAGTCATCATCTCTATCATCCCGGAGCCGGCCAGGATGGTCGATGTGGAATCCAGGAAGTCCTCGAAGCTGTTGAAGAGGCCAGGTTGCTTGCTCGGTGGATAAATGGGGACGATTCTATCGATGCCATATCCCAAGGCAACTTCTTCGGCAATGTCGACAGGGTGGAGGAGGTCGATTCGGTACCTGGGACCGAGTGCTTTCCTGCTCTTGACTCCCAGACGGCTCCTGGCCAGGGACTTCACAATCTCAGCGTGTGGGAGGTCCAGGCCCAATAGCGACCTCACCAAGTCATCGTCGAGGTGAAGCTCTGTCGGATTGAGATCGGGGGTCTTCCTCGGCTTTCCTGGGTATCGGATCGAGACCGTCTCCAGTCTCCCGCCGGCCTCGACGAGGGTAGTGGCCACCACGGCCATCACGTCGTCGCCTGCCTTTTTGTCAGTGCTCGTGACGTCGACGAACATGTTCTTCGTCTTCGAGGTCAACCGAGTGGCGTCTCCGTTGATTATCGGGGGGAAGGAGAGGACCACGCCCTCTGCATCGATTATCACTGGGTAGAGCTTGCTTCCCGCGAGGGCGGAGCCGTAGGCCTTCCCTTCGGGAGTGTCCGAGAGTATGGAACCGATGGCGACGGGCCTTGTTCCTCCCAGTGGGACAAATTTGAAGGAGGAATCCACAGCTTGATAGGAAAATGGAGGTCTCACCGCGTCCAAATCGTGGAGGCCGACGGCAACGACCCTTCGCTTCCTTCCAAGTCCGTTGTGCAGATCTTCCTGGAGGGAGATGATCTGGCGAATGTCTTCGTCGTCGAGGTCGAGCCCTCTGGCCGTCACGCATGCGATGAAGGGTCGGACGGCCGAGAGCCTCCTGTCGAAAGCCACGGAGATGCCCGATGCTGAGGTTGGGAAACTCGGGAGGCCCGCCTCCTTCCCAAGGAGCCCCTTCAGCGCCCGAGCGATTCCGAAATCTGTGCCGAAGTCCGGCCTGTTGGGACTGTATTCCACCCGAACCGAGTCTCTGTCAACACTCTCGATGTCGAGTCCGATGTAGGGGAGGCGGTCGAGGATTCTCTTCCTGTCGGCCCCCACCATTTTGGTGAACCGCGCAAGGTCTATTCTAACTACTGGCAATTTCTCTCCTGTTTCTGAGCCACGAGAGGTCGTCCCCGTACAAGGCCCTCATGTCGTCCAGGCCATAGCGCATCAGCATCAACCTCTCTATCCCGGGCCCCCAAGCCAGGACTGGGACTTTGACCCCGAGAGGGACCGTCACCTCGGGTCGGAAGACTCCCGACCCGGATAGCTCGATCCACCCCTTTACCGCCTCCGAGTACCCTACGACTTCCAGGGATGGCTCGGTGTAGGGGAAGTAGGTTGGCCAGAGCTTCACCTCCGACATTCCCAATTTCTTGTAGAACTCGGTCAGGAATCCCATCAGGTGTCTGACGTTCAGTCCCTTTCCTACGATGATTCCGTCCATTTGATAGAATTCGAAGAGGTGTTTGTAATCGAGGTTTTCGTTCCTGTAAACCTTGGACACAGCGAACACACGCGTCTCTTTCTCCCTGGATTCGGAGAGGGCTCTCACAGTGAGAACGGTGTTGTGCGTCCTCAGGACCAGACGTCTCGCTTCTTCGATCCGCCACCGGTAGCCCCACCCCCTGCTCCCAGTCCTCCACCCGTTCTCGTGAGTCGCCGCGACCTTTGCAACTACACCCTCCCGGCTCATCTTGCGGTCGTAGAGACCTTCAAGGTAGAACGTGTCCTGCATCTCCCGGCCGGGATGGTCCTGAGGAATGAAGAGGGCGTCAAAGTTCCAGAAGGCGGGATGGACACTTCCACCTTCTAGCTCAGTGAAGCCCATGGAAATGTACGTCTCTCTAACTTCTTTGATGAAGTCCCGGACCGGGTGGCGTCGGCCTGGGTAGAACCTGGGGGCCTTTGCTTCGACATCTAGAGGCCGTAGGCTCTTGCCACGCCAGGTCCCAGAGGCCAGGATTTCAGGGGTAAGCCTGTCGATAAGGTCAGCTCCTGCCGCGAAGGAAGCTGCCTCTCTGCCGGCTTCTGAAATGGTTACTGAGGTGGTGCGGTTCTCTTCACGTTTGAGCACCCCCCTCCTTAGCAGGTCGTTTACGAGCGAAGCTTGGTCCAGAGGCAGAGCTCCCTCTTCGGTGCCTGCGACGATCGAGGCAAGGAGCGAGCTCATGGTTTGAGGGCCCTTCGGATCTCCTACGGTCACGACGGCTGGAGGCCCGCCTTCCACCCTGACCCAACCCGAATTGCGAGCTCGGCCGAAGGCAGCGGAAAACTCTTCGGCCGATTCGAACTGTGACTTCAGGGCTTCAACAGTGGGAGGATTGGGTGCCTCATCGAGTTTCTTGACCAGCTCAAGCTCCGGTGGATTCCGGACGACCTCAAGCCTGCTCTTTGTGATGTCTTCGATGGAGACCAGGCCCTTGGAGGAGAGCCATTGCAACGCGCGCCTTGCCTGATCTTCCTTCAGAGAGGCAACATCTACGAGAGATTCGAATGGAAGCGAACCTGCCGACGCCAGGGCTGAGAGAATCTTCCTCTCAAGAGGATGAAGGGAGCCAGACATGTCCTTCTCCTACTTCCCCCTGGACATCAGATAGTTTCTGCTCTTTTCCAACAGCTCACTGGCATCCGTCATGAGTGAGTCGCGCTTCTTGTGGTGGTCTTCGAGGAAGGATTTCACTAGGCCCATGGCTTCCTGTTTGCACTCTCCGCAAAGACGAATCCCTTCCGTGCATTCGTAGTGAACCCGCTGGACGTGCTCGTCATCACGAGCGAAGTGAAACCTGTACAGGTCGAAGACCGGGCATATATCCGGCCTCCCGCCGAGACGGCGTTGCTCCTCAACTGTGTCCCTGCCCCCGGTGAAAGCAATTCGGACGCGCCTCGACGCCTCGGTGGGTGTATCGTCAAGGGTAAACCCTGATTCGGGCACTCTCTTCGACATTTTGTACCCTCCTGTCAGCGCAAACTCCAGCCGGTGGTATATTGCGGAGGGAGGGACGAACGCAAACTCGGAGCGATACCTGTCTGCGAGGTCTCTGGACAACCTGATGTGGGGGTCTTGGTCGGCGCCAACCGGGACTAGCACTGGTTTGGGACCGCCGAGGTCTGGGAGCTGGGGCATCAGTATGTCCCCGGCCTGAACCAGGGCTGACAGGTACAGGCCAATCTGCCTCTCCCCGTAGATTGCCTTGAGCATGTTGTTGGTAACCCCTCTAGAGAAAATAGTAGCCATCCTCATTACCCTCATTTCCTCACTCTGTTTGTAGACAACGGCCCGGTCGGGATCGAGCCCTAGTGCGAGTATGTCTGCGACGTTCCTTATGGCTGTCTTAGAGGTCTCGTTGAAGGATAGGCCGTTGTCGGCGTATGCCTCCACATCGGCGATGGAGTAGAAGACAGTTGCCTTCTTCGAAAGGGACTGGAAGTAGACCATGTCGTCAGCCGTCATCTTATTCCCCAAGTGAAACGCCCCGTCTGGCTTGATCCCACTCATCACCGCATATGGCTTGTTGCCATCAATCGCGTCGAGAACGCGCCTAAGGTCACGCTGCCCGAAGTCTATCCCTCGAGCGATGTGATGGCTGGGTTTTTTGAAGCGTGGAAGAAGTGGGGCTACCGGCTCTATCCCGAATTCTGATTGAAGCCGGGAGTAGTCCTTGATCGAGCTCGTTCCCCAGGGGTCTAGCCTGTCCTTATCCAACCTACCCTCGCCTGCAAGAGTTCCGATATAACCGCTCCCAAGATTCCACTTCTCTCAGTCACGAGCCGGCCCGCTTCAGGAGCTTGCCCTCCTCGTCTATCTCCCCCCTCCTTATCCTGGTCGAGGAGATGGGCTTCGCGTCGTCGGCCATAACGTAATCAATCACGACCACCTCGAGAGGATCGTAACCCTTGGCCTTGCGTAGGGCGTTGGCCACGGGTACCCGTTTCGCAGTCTCCCTGCTTACAACTATCGCCTGCACATCTGGAGACGCGATCCCCGGGCCGAAGTAGTCATCGAGTTTGGTAATGAGATACCTTCGCCCCGGAAACATCTTCTGAAGCAAGGCTTCTAGAGAGCCAACCCGCTCATCGTAGGTCTGGTCGGGGCTCTTCCCCTCCCTGGATGCGAAGGCATCAGAAGTCACGCCAATGATGACGCTCTCTCCGACGTCGAAGCTCCTTGTGAGAAGGGCTAAATGCCCGCTGTGGATGTGGTCGAAGGTCCCTCCGGTCGCGACTGTCCTGTACTTCATCGGAGACCCCTGACTTGGCGAATCAGTTGAAATACCACAGGCGGCGCCGCTGGCCCCGGAACTCAATAAAGGATTTGTGAGATTGGTTGTCCCTGATTCCTGAGGAGTACAAGAAGTCTGGCGCAATTACCAACCAGGTTAAGGCGGTGGTGAGGTCCGCTGTGAAACCAGGAGTTGGGTTCCTCGAGATATGCGACCTCGTCAGGAGAGAGGTGGAGTCGAGAGGAGGACGCCTCGCGTTCCCGACGGGAATCGGGGTGAACCAAGTCACTGCTCACTATGCGCCCCAGGACGGGGACGACTCGGTAGTTCGGGAGGACGATCTGGTGAAGGTCGACTTCGGGGTACACGTAGAGGGATACGTGACAGATACGTCTGTGAGCGTGACCTACAACCCGGAGTACAACCTGCTGCTAGAGGCCACCGAGAGGGCCCTCGAGGCTGCAATCGCCGCGGCCAGGAGAGAAGCGAGAACTGGCGAAATCGGCAGGGAGATACACCGCGAGGCTGCAAGGTTCGGCTTCAAGACTATCGAGAACCTCACCGGACACACCCTGGACAGATACACCGTGCACGCGGGTAAGAGCATCCCGAACCTGTACATGCCCGGCATGCAGTCGCTAAAGAAGGGAGAAGTTTTCGCCATTGAACCTTTCTTGACTCTGGGTTCGGCCGCAGGCTACGTCGTTGACACGCCCACCCGAACCATCTTCTCTCTGGTCGCAAGGAAGAAGACAGGGGTTGGCGAGCTCGACGGTTTCGCTGACAGTGTGTGGGCAGAGCGGAAGACACTCCCGTTCACCCCCCGATGGTACGTCGGCGAGTTTGGGAAGGACAGACTCCCCTTGATAATCAACAGGCTTGTTGACAAGAGAATCCTGAGGGCTTATCCCACGCTTGTCGAGGCTTCGGGGAGTCCCGTGGCGCAGTTCGAACATACGATGGCGCTGGATGAAGTGGGGCTCGTCGTCCTAACCTGAGGGCTTCGTGCTCTCGGCGTACACTAGGCTAACCCGAGTCTGGTTCGAACACTTCGTGCACTTCGACCCATCCTTCGTGACGTAGTCTCCTACCGCGAAGGCCCGCTTGGTCTTCTGCCCGCAGACCGGGCACTCTTCAATTGTGTAGACCAGCAGCTTCGATTTCCTGTCTGCGCCTGGCACGGAACTCATCACTGTGCAACACCGAGGGTGTTGCCGATTCCAGCCACTACTACCTCGTCTCCTTCCTTCGTCTTCTCCTCGATGACCCTGTTTAGGACTTGGGTGACCTTGTCGGCCGCTTCGGCGATCTCCTTCCGCATCACGGTTATCGCCTCCAAAATGCTCTGCTTCACCAGAATCGCGTAAAGCGGAACCTTGGCTTTGGTCGCAGCTTCTTCAATCTGGAACTTTTCCACACCGATGCCGCCTATGGCTGCACCTACACCCTCGGCTATCTCTCCGGTTTTCTCTCCCTCTAGCTTCAGCGCCGCGTCAATCATCACGATGGCGCTGGGTTTCACTCCCATATCTCCCATGATTTTCTGTATCGCCACGCCGGGCTGGCCTACATATGCCATCGGCCCGTCGGCCTTCAGAACGTACAACTTCCTCCCCTTGTACTCTGTGACTGACATGACCGTGTCCTTGGCCACGACGCGCTTCTCGTTGCCTACCATGAACTTCGACACGACGGTCGGACCGATGCCGTCACCGACCGGCTGCCCCATCTTGAACGAGTCGACTGCGTTCAGAAGCGCGTCGGCTTCCTGTATGATCATCGGCATGAGCATCTGCAACTGGACCAGCGTGAAGTAAGAGTTGGTCTTCTTGCCGAGCAGGTAGAAGTGTCTGACTATCTTATGAATCTGGTTGAGGGAGGTCGCAACCTCGAGCAGGTTCTCTGATATGGAGACTGTCACTGGGTTCTTCTGGTCGAGCAGGGCACCCACTTCAGCCCTGACCCTGTCGTTGTTAGTGGTAACCACGTGGTCAATTTTGCCCATGACCCCTGCCGGGTCTGTGTCCACGGGCATTATGGTCACATAGTCGAGGAACTGGTCGACCCTTTGGGCAGGGTCATTGGTTGCCTTCCCGACGTTGACGAGGTAGTCGATAGCCTCCTTCCTGGCCTTGTCCTTCATTACCTTGAGCTTGTTCAAGCCTCTGCTGATGTCGTTCAGCGCAAGATAGGACTGGAGCCTGGTCTGGTAGAAGAAGGTGATTAGGATGAAACCGATCCAGAAAAGAGACATCAACGTGGTAAGGCTGTCACTTCCCAGAACCTGCAAAACATTGCCTGAGAGTATAGACACAGAGCCTCGAAAAATCGCCGTCGCGCGCTCGGACTTAAATGTTCTGTATCATTGATTCATCTCGTCGTGAATTCTTGAAATGGGTGCCGGCATCGCGACTTCCCGACTCCTCTCGGAAGTCAGTATCACCGCGACGACGCGTGGTTTGACTGCTGGGATCGGAACGAGTCCAGGTCGGACCCACGCGCTATGGCCGGCTTGAACCGAGCCGACCGGCTGCAGTAGATTAACATTTCTGGCCTTCGCAAAGCGTTTTTACGGGACTTGAAACACGTGAGGCCATGCAAAGGAAGCTTCTCGACATTTTGGCCTGTCCCATCGACAAACACTACCCGCTTGAAATGCTCGAATTCAACGTGAGAGGCGACGTGGTGGTCGACGGCGTCCTGACGTGCTCAAACTGCGGGAGATACTACCCAATAATCGACGAAATACCGGTAATGCTCCCGGACAACCTCAGGAACAAGAAGGAGGATATCGGATTCCTTGAGAGATGGGGCTCAAGGCTCCCTGACAAAGTCGTCCACGGAGGGAAGCCCTGGAGCCTTTAGGTCTCTCTGGACAGGTCTACCCAGATCAAGCGCCTCCGAGCGTCGCTTTTGCAAAGCACCCGTAGCTTGGTGCTGGACTCTTCACGAGAGGCAGAACACTCTTAATCTTCGACTTCGGGCGCTCACTACAAGGGAGGCGAAAGATTCGACGCCACTGGGTCTCTTGGAGTCGGCTCCGAGCGGTGCTGGGCAGTGCGTCGAAATTGAATCGTCTTCCTGACGGGGGGTATAGCCCAGCTTGGTGAGCCTATCAAGGCTTTACCCTGGACAGGCAGGGCGACAGGCTCCAGTGGTCAAACATACAAGTTTGATGACACGGCAGCGTGGATGATTAGGCATTGGAGCTGCAGAAACCTGTAGACCGTCGGTTCAAATCCGACTACCCCCACACAATAATATTGTAATGGAAAGGGCGCTAGGTCGGACTGAAAGAAGTCCTTAGTCAGCCGCGGCTCACTGTAGGCCTTCCGCCGTCTGAGGGCCTCATACTACCGCTCTATGGCCTGCAGATGCGGCTCCGTGACCTGGCCTAGAACCAAAGTGACCCGTCCGACTTCCCGCTCTTCATCTTGCAAAACGGGCAACCGTCATGGTCGTAGTACCAGAAATCGTGGCGTCTGCATTTGTTCATCATTTCTTGTCCCCCTTGAACTCTGGTTTCATGTAGTCCTCCCAGCGCCCCGAGTGGTTCCCTTGCTCGTGAAAGGCCCCACACCAGCAGACGTGCCGGCTCATGTGCCCCTTTGACTTATCGCAGGCATGGTTGGCTGGCCAGGAGTCAGTTCGAAAGCCGCAGACTTCACGCCGAAGCATACCTCAGAATGTCCTAGTCCCGATAAAAGGCCCTAGCAGTTACGAGGCAATTTGGAGGGGAGAGGGGTCCCTGAATCTACCAAAGCCTGGTGAGTTCTGCACTCCCATATCTCTGGTCAGGCTAATCGTAGAGATTATCGAGCCGTTTCATGGTAAGATTCTGGACCCTGCGTGCGGGTCAGGCCAGAACAAGTGGATGGAACCTGCTTAAGAAATCAATCACCGCCTCATAGGCGCATTGAAAGCGGGTCTTTCGGTTTCTGGCCCCTATCCCTCATGTCCCAAGCGTGGTAAGAAAAATCTTATCCCGACTCAATTCTACCAAAATGAAGGGCTGGTCATCTGGAAATGCTCGAACTGTGGGCATCGGGTAATGTAGCAAGAACCACCGAACTCGTGCACCGGCGATTTGCACAATAGACGCTAGACTGTTTTGGTAAGTAGGCGTATATCGAGCCTGAGAAAGTCATTCATGGCATGAAACGGATGCTGGAGGCTCTCTGACTTGGATGGGGATAGTTGGCGAATTGTCCTAGGGTTCATCATGGTCGTGTCATCGGGAAGCATTAGTATCGTATTCTTGCCTCCAATTCCTCCTCCCAACCCGCTGGAGTATGTGGTCTTGGCTTTGTGTATCAGCGTTCTTGGTATAGTGGGACTGGCTGTCATGCTGGTGCCTCTTGTGCGGAAGACGTTGCAGTTCCTCGTGAAGCATCTTGAATCAAAGTAAGACCTCAAGCCCTGAATTTGCTGTCCATTACCATGCTTTCTAATGTGTTCAAATCCGACTACCCCCACACATCTGCACCTGGGCTGAATTCCCAAGATTCATAATCGGGTTGCCGTAGATGAAAACCACTAGCGGGAGAAGAGGATGGTCAGACAACCTTTTCAGACCCGTCGACCCCAGCGTGGGGAACAATTGAAAGCCGGACTCAGGTTTATCGGTTGGATCGGGGCCGCCTCTGTCCTTACAGCCGGCACGGCTCCAAACTTCATCGGGCTGCTGAATCAGTCGCTGGGGGACACCTTCGGGAGCGTGTTTCCCGCCATCCCGTTCGCTGCCCTCCTCGCTCTCATCTTCGCCCTGAGATGGAAGGAGCTGGAGCGAATCCTGGCATCCGAAGGAGGACTCGGGTCACGTGTGACCACTAGGATCGCGGGGATAGCCATGGTCTCCCTTCTCTTCGCGCTTGAGCCACTTACCGGCCTGACTGTTGAGACTTCGGGAATCGCAGTGGTTCTAACATTCTACGCGGCTTCACTTGTCATCAACCCCTTAACAACGCGCTTCATGCTTCCATATGCCCTGGTGTATGCTGCAGGAGTCGGGGCCCCCGCAGCACTCCAGTGGGCCTTTGGGGAGCCTCTCGCCGTAGTGTCATCGCTGCTTTCTGGCCGTATGGTTGGCCTTCTTGGGTTTCCCGTCGCCTGGCAGGGGACCGAGTTCGAACTCGTTTCGAGGTCGGGAGACGTGGTTAGCGGCGTAGTTACGCCCGGCTGCTCCAGCATCATCTCCGTGACCACGTTTCTCGGCCTCCTGGCACTGATGCACTTGGATCTGAAGAAAGACCTTCGCTCTACTATGTCGCTGGCGCTAGCGGGGATTGCGGTCCTCACGCTTCTGAACTCGGTGAGGATAGTGTTTCTGATGTGGATTGGCTACGAGGACGGGGCGAACGCTTTTTGGGGGATACACAACTGGATAGGGTACGCGCTGTTCTTGGGCTTCTATCTGGCTATCCTGCCGATATATTCCCGTATGGGGAGTCGGAGCTACAAATCCGAGGCTTTGAAGACGGGGGACCCGTACACCCCATCATAGCCAGGGACCACCTTCACCTTCCCTTCTCTTGAGGCTACTATCGCCCTGGCTACCCTGGGGGGAGCGACCCTGGCCAGCTCCTCCTCTGTCGTTTGGAGTAGCACTGTCAGCTCGTCCCCGAAGGCCCCGATCAGCCGGTCCTGCATGGCCAGGACTGACTTCGCATAGAGGCGGTTGACCCCGGTGGAGAAGGAGATGACCTCGTAGAGAGGGAGGAGGCGTTTGTAGGGGATTGCGTTCGGAGGCACGTAGCCCTCGGGCCTGTCGGCAAGCTCCTCGACCCGCTGGAGCACGCCCACGGTCAGTTTCTTTCCGCACTTCGGGCACCTGTTGCCAAGGCGCCTTGCCTTCTTGGGGGGGACCGAAACACCGCACTTCTTGTGGCCTGTGAAGTGGTACTTGCCGTAAGAGGGGTCGACTTCGATGGTGAAGAGAAACCTTGACCTGTCTTTGTGCCTGATGGCGTCGAAGACGCTTCGATACGTCAGCCGGGGGAGGTCGAAGACGTTCGCTTCCCTCCCGAGTCTCCAGGGGTTCGGCGAATGGGCGTCGGAATTTGAGACAAGGGCTACCCTGTCCAGCGCGGAAAGCCGCCAGTTCATGGGAGGGTCGCTGCTTAGGCCAGTCTCGATGGCGAAGACCTTCCGAGCCTGGTCCTGATAGCACTCTTTCAGCGAATCGAAGCCCGACCTGCTCCCGAAGACAGAGAACCAAGGGGTCCAGGCGTGAGCCGGTATCACGACTACGGCCCTTGAGATTCCCGTAAGGGCTTCCACGAGCTCCGCCGAGTCAATCCCCTTCAGGATGGGTCTGCCGTCGGAGGCCAGTCTTGCGTACTTCGCCAGGAATGTGTTCATCTGAGAGACGGTGTCGAAGTCCGGGGCGTAGAGGAGGTGGTGCACCTTTCTCACCTTTCCACCCTGCTCGTATACAGTGGACACCTCGCCCGACAGCATCCAAGTCATTCCCAAGTAAGTGAACAGGCCTGTCCTCTCTATCGGTTTGAGCTTAGACTTGATCTCGGAGTACCACTTTGGATGAGTGAAATCCCCGGTACCGAGGAGCCCGAGGCCTTTCAGCCTTGCCCCTTCGGCCAGATGCTCGAGGTCCATGTCCCTACTTGTCGCCAAGGCGTACTTGGAGTGAAGCTGAAGGTCGGCGACTACGCGCATTAGCCTCTCCACTCCTGGTCTGGTTAATTAACGGCAACGAGTCGAGATGATGGCTTGTTCGCTGCGGCGCACCCGGTGAAGTATGGCACCGTGGATTTCGTCCCCACCCGTGTAAGATTTCTGATATGCACGCAGATTCTGAATAGCTCCGCTTTCGGTCACTTCATGATGCATCCGAGCAATGGAGGGTTAGGAAGCGCGATTGCCTCGATGGTGTGGAGGCTGCCAAACAGCGTCAGGGCGATAATCGGAGGCTACCTGCTCTACCCAGGTTTCGCGCGTGTCAATCACATTCTGTACGATGTTCCCTGGCTAGGGGCAACGGCGCCGTACCTCCTCGGAATCGGGCTCCTCTACGCGACCTTTAGGCGCATCAAACTCGGAGAATGGGGGTGAAGTCGTCGTTGAGGCTAGGGCGAGAATTCTTTCAGAAGTACACCCCCTTGGTGGCAAGGGGACTGCTCGGCTGTCGGCTCGTGAGGGTGGTCGAGGATGAAAGGCTCTCTGGCATCATAGTCGAAACCGAGGCATACAGAGGGCGGAGGGACCCTGCGAGCCACGCTTTCCGCGGGAAGACGTCGAGGAACGAAGTGATGTTTGGGCCCGCTGGGTGCGCCTACGTGTACTTCGTGTACGGCAACAATTGGTGTCTGAATGTGACCACTGAGTCTGAGGGTATTCCAGGGGCGGTTCTAATCAGAGCCATCGAACCTTTGGAAGGCATTCCATATATGAGGAACAAGCGCAAATCAAAGAGCCCTAGGGCTTTGACAAACGGACCCGGCAACCTAACTCAAGCCATGGGGGTCTCGGGAGAGTTGAACGGAGTCGATATGACCAGATCCGGTCAGTTATTCATTGAGGTCGGCCCCAAGACCGAGAGAACACAGATAGCAGCATCAAGTAGAGTGGGGGTGACAGCCGGCAAGCGATTTAGGTGGCGTTTCTATTTGGTTGGAAACCCGTTCGTCTCCAAGTAGTTGGGGAGCCCTGATGGGCTTGCGGACTAGGGGAGCTGAACATATCGTTCAGGCTTCCAGCACCCCTACCTACACCCTTCTTTCTAGATATTCATGACCTAATCGACTCAACGAATATTCGAATTGCGTAGTGACCCGAGTCCTGCTCCTCGTTAGTGGGCTCCTTTCATACAGTTCTTTTAGAAGCATTCGGGCGTGGCATCGTGTTTGGGAAATCTTCTTCGCTACATCGGACGGTGTCACAGGACCCCCGGTTAACAAGATGAGGATTGCGCGCAGAGTCCTTTCGCCTCTACGTCGATTTCTTGCTATGGCGTGCTCCCGCTCCAGTTGTCTGAAGTTGGGCGCCCTCCGCATGCTTTGATATACCGACCGTGCCAGACTCATTGAACTCAGTCGTGCCTTCTCGATTCCTTGCCTGCGGGTCCAAGGTTGACTCTCGAAGTGCTTCTTGCCTCTCTTCCTGCCGGCATCGATTTCTTTATTCATGATGGATAGGAATTCGCTCCCAGTTATCCGATCGGTGAGATATTCGATGGTAGCCTGAGCTTGACGCTTCTTCAGGGTGAGGACGGGGAGAAGATGGAGCAGCATCTGTACGACACCGTCGTTAGAGCTGAATACGAGCCGGTATATCCTCTGCCGTCGCCGCTCCTCGTAAAGAACGCTTTCTGCGATTCCTTGCCTTTTGAAATATAACTGGACTTCTGCTAATAACGGGCGGTAGGCCTGGGTGAAACTTGCCTGGATGTCAATAGAGTACCGTCTCACATGGATGGAAATAGCCCCCTCTGCGTCGTAGAACCCTCCCACCCAATCGAGGGATAGGGCCTGCTCGAAAGCTTCCGTGTATTCCGGGGCCAATCGCTCCAATCACATAAGAAACGGGAGTTAAGCCACACAGTCAAGAAGACGGTCCAACCAGGGGGAGGTACCTGAAATTATTTCCCACAGAACCCATAACTACGCCAAAGCGGGACGGCGAGTTGTGGGGTCGTCGGCTAGTCTGGTCTAGGCTTCAAGCCTTGGGTGCCCAAAGAGTTTCACTTCGGAGGGCCGAGATCGCTTGAGATCCCCGGTTCAAATCCGGGCGACCCCAGCTCGAATCATCCCTGTTTGGCGAAAAGAGCCCTGATTCTGGCTTTTTCGGAACTCCCCTCGTCTGGATCTAGTCGCGGCGTACCCATTTGACAACATGAGCACAGTGTCAAGCCTACAACTCGTACTCTACGGTCTTGGTTTCTGTCCACACATGCCTGCAGTGCTTGCAACTGCAGTAGTGCATGAACTCAACAACCTCCTTCGCTCTATCGATGGTAGAGGGACAGGCCTGGGATCGGCCGAATTCCTCTCCGTCGAAATGCTCCGGTTCGTGTTCCCAGGCCTTCACAGGTTCCCTCTTCATTATTTCCTTGGTGAATGGCCTGTGGCAGTTGGGGCAGAAAAGGCTCACTTTGCTGTCGCCCTCCGCTCGGTCATGCTGATGTCCAGACGTCTCCCCATGTTTGCCACGAAGACTCCGCTCCACATGAAATACCTGAGTGGGACGTGAGGAGACGAGATGATCACCACACTCCAAAATATCGGAAGTGCGGAGATGATGAAAATCGCCGCTGCGATGACTGTCGAGTACATGGTGAGTCTGTACACCTTCATCAGCTCCCGGGGAATCAGATGTCTGTCCTCCGCTGTGAGTTCGTATGTGAAGAAGGCGAGGATAATCATGAGCGCTCCCAGATCTAGCGCATAGAGGGCAGTCGTGATTGCCGAGTCGAGCTGACCGGTTGAAGGCAAGGGTGAGGAGATGGTCATAAGATTGTAGAGGTAGGGCTCCGCTGACACGAGGAAGAGGAGAATCATGTTGGCTGCGACGACCTTCGTGCTCTCGACGGGCAGCACAGACATGACCTTCGAATAACGAAACCATACCACGGCGAGGATGAGGAAGGCGAAGCCGAAGCTCAGCAGGGAATAGGCGATCGCCACAACGCTCCCTGGCTTTTGGGTGAGCTGAGATACCGCGCCTATCGAGAGAGCCAGGCCGAATATCATGTCGGACAGCGTCTGAATCCTCGGACGCGGGATGCTCTCTTTCATTGCGCTCACGTTCTGGGCCATTAGTTGTGAGGCACCTCGTCCAGCTGATCCGTCAGTCGGAAGATGTCATAGGATAGCAGGCAGTATCCCAGTCCCCAGGTAGTAGGCAGGCAACCCCACAGGAAGCCAAGGCTGGGCACTGCGACAGCGGCTGCTAGGCAGACATACAGCGCTCCGCTAAGGACCAGGAATCCGGCCCCTCCCAGTCGCCTTCCGAGATAGAGCTCACCCAATCCGAACAACCCGAGCCAGCCTGGCCAGAAGTCAAGCTCAGGAGCGGTCTGACTATTCCTCAACACCGCCCACCCTTGACGAGATTTCTGCGTCATTGGAAGCAAACTCAGCAGACTTCAGGAGTCTACGGAGGCGACGCCCATGGATGCGTCTGTGCCGACTCTCAGCGATAATGGTCGTAGGCATTCTTGATGGAGTTCGAATAGGCGATATCGTCATATGACTTCGGCAATACTCACATTGTGCAACCGCGTCGCCTGGCCATGCTTTGACAGGGGCACCGCGACTGGGGCCCTTCAGCAGCTTCACATTGTGAGCAACAGTTTCGCTCATTCGGGAGCACCTCCGAATCTGCCGGGGAGTAGGGCCCTGGGAGCCACCCTGTTCACTCCTACACATGATAAGAAAAAAGGAAGGAGAGACATCCTCTCCTTCAACCTCTAACTGGAGCGGACTGCGCTTGCTTCGAGTAGCTGTGGCCTCTCCGGGTCCAGGCGAAGGCGATCCAGACGCCCAGCAGGAGCCAAAGGGAGCCCCAGAACATGTACCAGGGCAGATCGGGGAAGAAGATCCCCAAGCCCACCAGCACGAATATGGTGGCGACCACCAGGCCACCGTAGCCCGTACGGGGCCCTTGGCGTCTTTCTGCCCTCCTCTCGGCCCTCGACTCTCTCATGACGTAAACCGGAGATGCCATAGGGGGAGCTTGTGGAGATGCGGCGAAGCCGCAGTTTGGACAGTAGGGCGAGGCACCCTGAAGCGCCGTTCCACACTGGCTGCAGAAGCGATTGGCCATGGCCTTCACCGAAGCCGGAACCTCTGGGGACTGGGTGGACTGGGGGCCAGCTCAAGGCCTTGCTTTATGAGATGGTATCTCTTTGTCACGCGGACGTTCCTTCCGATGAGGAGCCCGACTCCGAGCGTGAGAAGCAAGTCTGAAGCCATCGAGGCGTAGAGAGCAGCTCCGCTCAGCTGGACGATCGACGTGAAGCTGAACATCGATGGCCCTACGAAGGCGACGTCAATGCCCAGCCTGGCCAGGAATCCAGCCAGATAGACCAGGTAGATTCCTATCCCGCCCTTGAAGAAGAGCGACCCTTCGTCAGACTTCCAGAAGGAGATTCGCCCGTCGGTATACCTGAACGACGCGTACGCCGCGGCTGCCACGATGACAATCTCAGGGATGGCCATGAGGTAGGAGACCCCTTCGGCGAATGACAGCGCCGAGAAAGCCACGCCTAATGTGACGTAGATCCCAGCGTAGACGAAGGTCCTGGTCATGCTGAACACCGTACCTTTGTAATTCGCGATGGTCCGCCAGCTGATGCGAAGGACGGCTAGGAAGAAGACGGCGATGACGAGATAGTAGACGTCGAGGCTGTATGGAAGTCCAGAGGACATCTACACCGTCGCCCGCCGCTGTAGCGAAATTTGGTTGTGTTGCGCTGTTGTGTCCGTTCCGTTGCCGATTTCCGAAATGATTGCGTTCATTTCTGTCTTCGGCATAGCCCCATAATCCGTACCGATATTAACCGGGATAGTTGTTCATCTGATGAACTGCAGTTTCTATTAAGCTGCGAAGTTGTTCA
>DASPOK010000119.1:0-9837 GCA_035626075.1 Nitrososphaerales archaeon | reverse complement strand
CGCCTCTCTGAGTTCTTCGTAGGCCCTCTCGCCTCGCTCCGACGCCTGTGCCTTCGCGGCGTCAAGAATCCGCTGGGTGGGCGTCGCGAGGTCCAGGCCTGTCGTGTCGAAGCCTCGCGACTTCAGCTCCTCGATCAGGGCCTTCCGGGTCCCTTTCACGTCGAACGTGAAGGTGACCAAGGTGCCATCTATGTCAAAGATGGCGGCTACTGCCATGTTCGCCTAGATCTTTCTCTTGGAGAACAGGATCAGAATGGCCAGGCCGACCAGCCCGATGGCAACGACAAGAATCGCAATAGCAGTGAGCGTGTCCGAACCCGCCTGCAGGACTGGCAGGTGAGGAAACAACCTGCACATTGTCGACTAGGGTTCGTATTTATCCGTTGTCGGGCACCTTCAATCCTATAATCGTTATTTAGCGTCGGACATACGTGTGAGGCGTGCCTCCTCGTCTGACCTGTTATGGTGGGGTAGGGGAAATCGGAGGGAACAAGTTCCTGTTGGAAGACAGGGGCGCCAAGGTACTGTTAGACTTCGGAGCAGGTTTTGCAGACGGCTCGGATTATTTCGACTCCACCATCATGCCCAGACCCGTGAACGGGGCGGGAGACCTTTTCGAGTTCGGGCTTCTCCCTGAGATCCCGGGCCTCTACTCAGAGAAGGCTCTGCAGAACACGAAGATGAGGTACAGAGCGCCTGAGGTGGACGCAGTCCTGCTGAGCCACTACCACTGGGACCACACCGGAAGGATCGGATACGTCGACCCGAAGATTCCCGTCTACTGCGGCGAGACTACCTCGCTCATCCACGACGCATACAGCGAGTCGTCGTCCTCCCCTCTCGACGGCCACCCCATTAGGAAGTTCAGGACGGGGAAAAAATTCAGCATAGGATCCATGGAAGTCGTGCCCATTCACGTCGACCACTCGATACCAGGGGCATACGGGTTCGTCATCCACACTAGCGAGGGGGCGCTTGCCTACACGGGGGATTTTCGCTTCCACGGGCCTGCCGGGTCCATGACGCGTGACTTCGTCGAGGCCGCGAGCAGAGAGAAGCCGAGGCTCCTCCTGACCGAGGGGACGAGGGTGCGAGCTGACGACATGAAGGACAACATGAGCGAAAAGGCCGTGCTCAACGAGGCCCTGCGCCTAGTCAGGGGCACCAGGGTCCTAGTCTTTTCGACGTTCAGAGGAAACGACGTCGACAGGATAAACACCTTCAACGAGGCAGCCCAGGCCTCAGGGAGGAGGCTCGTCGTTTCTATGAAGATGGCGCTCCTCCTCGAAAGACTGAAGGATGACAAGAAGCTGAAGGTCCCGAGGGTCGGCAGGGATGTGGACGTCTACGTCAGGAGGAAGAAATCTGGGAGGCTTGACGATCGCGACTACTATTCCTGGGAGCGGCAGTTCCTGAACGGGGGGGTCAGCGCATCGGAGGTGAGGAGGAAGCAGGGAGGGGTGTTCCTCCATCTGGAAGCCTGGAACTTCCCCGAGCTCGTGGACATCAGGCCTGAGAGGGGCGGGGTCTACATCCACTCCGCTACAGAGGCCTTCAACGAGGAAGGCGAACGGGAAGAGACGGTCATAAGGAATTGGATCGAGCACGTGGGGTTCAGCTACGCCCAGCTTCACGCGTCGGGGCACGCGCCCATGGATGAGGTTGGGGAACTTGTGAAGGGGGTCGCCGCGACCAAGGTCATCCCGATCCACACAGAGCACCCGAGCATGTTCAAGGTGTTCTCAAAGGGGGGCAGGTGGACCCTTCAGCCTCCAAAGAAGGGAGGTTCCATAACGTTTGCCTCCTGAGCCCTCTGCCTAGAGCGGGAAAAAACGCAGAAATAGCGTCAGAAGGGGTCGTGGGGGAATGGGTGCGGAACGGGCCAAAGACCTCGCCTCGGTAGCAGTCTCCAAGGCGCAAGCAGCCGGGGCGTCCTACGCCGAAGCAAGAGTGCAGAGCACTTGGGAAAGGCAGTACGTTCTGAAGAATGGGGAGCCTCAACCTTCCTTCTTCTCTGAGGGATACGGCATCGGCATAAGGGTGATTTCGAAAGGCGCCCTTGGCTTCGCTGCCACAAACGACATGAGGAGGGAATCCGTCATTCAGATCGCGAGGAAAGCGGTGAGTCTCGCCCACGCTTCCTCCGCCGTCTTGAAGAAGCCCGTGGCCATGGACGGGTCGAAGCCCGTCAAGAAAAAGTGGTCTCCGCCAGAGAAGGAGAAGATCGAGAACGCGGACGCCACCTGGCTTAGGAGCGTCCTCCTGGAGATAGAGGGAAGGGTCGCTGACGGCAGGGCAGGGATCAAGCTCCCTGGGAGGCTCTTCTTCCTTGGGGCTGAATTGGAGAAGAGGTACTACGTGAACAGCGACGGGGCCAGGGTCGAAGGCCGGCTGCCGAGGGTAGGTTTCGTCGGGTCCTTGACCGCGATCGAGGGTGGAGCCACTGCCCAGAGGTTCATACAGCAGGGAGAGACCGGAGGGCTAGAGGTGGTAGAGAGAGTCGGACTCGTGGAGAAGGTGGAGGAGGAGGCACGAGCGATGGGGAAGGTCCTCCGGACCGCTACGAAGCCGCCGACTGACAGGTTGGACGTTGTCCTCAGCCCGGAGCTTTCAGGGATCGCGGCCCATGAGTCCGTGGGGCATCCACAGGAGGCCGACAGGGTGCTCGGGAGGGAAGGCGCCCAGGCCGGGGAGTCTTACCTGAAAGCCGATAGCCTGGGGAGAAGGATTGGGAGCGAGGAGGCGAACGTGAGCGACGACCCCACTCTGATCCATTCGAACGGCTTCGTGCCCGTGGACGACGAGGGGGTGCAGGCAAGAAAGCGGTTTCTGATCAAGGATGGGGTAATCAACGAGTTCCTTCAGAACAGGACCACTGCCAGGGAATTCGGTCTGACCAGCAACGGCGCGGCGAGGAGCGTGTCATTCGACAGGGAGCCAATAATCCGAATGTCAAACACCTTCGTCGAACCAGGGGACTACTCGACGGACGAGCTCCTCAAGGAGGTGAAGCATGGTGTGCTCTTCAAGACATTCACCGAATGGAACATAGACGACAAGAGGTTCAACCAGAGGTACGTGGCCCTGGAAGCATACCTGATAGAAAGGGGGGAACTGAGGGGGCTCGTGAAATCCCCCGTCCTCGAGATAACGACCCCGAAGCTGTGGGGGAGCGTGAAGGCGAGGAGCAAGCACATGGAATTCGAAGCGGCGGTCTGCGGCAAGGGCGACCCCCAACAGGGCGCGCCTGTGTGGACAGGAGGTCCCGAAACGCTGCTGGCTGGAATCAAGCTAGGGGCCAGATGAGAGCGATGGACCTCGACGAGCTGAACGAGAGGGCGATCTCTGCGGCGAGGAACCTGGGCGTGGACGACGCCGTAGCCCTGAGCGCGAGGAGTGCAGAGAGCATCATCAGGTTCGCAAACAACTCTGTCACAGTGGTCAACAGGGTGGAGGAGGCCGAGTTGAGCGTCTATCTCGCCAAGGACCGGCGCAGGGCCATAGCCTCGACGTCGAACCTCGAGCCTCAGGTCGTGAAGAAGTTCGTCCGTGACCTCTTCTCGTCTATGAAGGGGCTCCCGGAGTCCGAATATGTCCCCCTCCCCGAGAAGGCGGTGAAGTACTCTCCGAGCAGCTTCGGCTACGACAGGAAGCTTGAGAACCTGGACGAGAGGCTGGTGGAAATGGCGAGGACTGCCATCCAAGCGGCGACAAAGGCCGGGGGAAAAAGGTCGGCTGGCGTCATCAGCGCAGGCAAGGCGACAGTAGCCATCCTGACGTCCACAGGGACCAGTGGGTCGGACTCCAGGACCAGCATCACCCTCAACATCAGGTCGTTCGCAGAGAAAGAGGCCAGCGGCCACGGGCTCTCCTGCTCCTCGACCCTGTCGGGCTTCGACCCTGAAGGAGCCGGGACGAGGGCCGGAGAAGGCGCCAAGACGATGAAGGGTGCGTCAGAGCCGGAGGCCGGAAAGTACCAGGTGCTCCTGAGCCCTGCGGTGGCCTCTAACCTGGTGGAACCGGTCGCCGGCGCTGCTTCGGCATTTTCGGTTGACGCAGGTACCTCCTGCCTCGCGGAGAAGGTAGGCAAGGCGGTCGCGGCGCAGCCCTTCAGCCTCACCGACCATGGCGTTACTCCGGGGGGACTGGACGGACGCGTCTTCGACGACGAAGGGGTCAGGACGAAGTCGAACCGGATCATAGAGGAAGGGGTCCTCAAGGGCTACCTTCACAACCTTACGACTGCCAAGAAGTGGAGGACGCAAAGCACGGGGAACGCTGGGTTCGTGACCCCGCACCCCTGGAACCTTGAGGTGGCGAAGGGAGACTCGTCCTACGAAGAGATGGTCAGGGAAATGAAGAGAGGGATAATCCTGACGAGCAATTGGTACACCAGGTTCAAGAATTACAGGACTGGGGAGTTCTCGACCGTACCCAGAGACGGCGCCTACCTGGTGGAGAACGGAGAGGTCGTGAAGTCCTTGAAGGGGATGAGGGCGGGAGACGACCTGCTGAGGCTCTTCTCATCGGTGCGGCTCCTCTCGAAGGAGAGGGAGTGGATACAGTGGTGGGAGGTAGACACGCCGACCCTCTGCCCTTGGGTCCTAGCCGACGGCGTGACGATAACCAGGGCATACGGATAGAGCGGGAAGCAACTGCCGAACTCGGAGCACGTTAGAAAAGGTAGCCCCCGGTCACTTCTCGAGCATCCGTGAGAAGGTCCAGGATACGGTGCTCAGGATCTCGTTTAGCCTCGGCTTGTCTCTGTAGTTCTCGATTATCAGCCTGCTTATCGAGCCGTTGCTCTCCTCGACGTCGAACCTGAGCTCAGCGCCTTTCGCTAGCTTTCCTGACTTTACCAGGTCTTCATCCTTCGTCTTCATCCCCTGGAGAATCTTCCCGATGAGGAAAGACCTGAAGGGCGGTGTCGCCGACTTCAGCACCACCCCGGCGCTTGGTTCGACCGCCACCGCATCTGCTGTGATGGAGGCGGTCGCTATCACCTGGCCCCCTTTGTCGCGTTTGAGGTCCCTCAACTCGGGGGCCTCCTTTGCCTCTGCGAGCATCTCGATGGCAGGCTTGAAGGTCGAGGCTCTGAGGGTCGCGTCGACGTAGCCCAGGGTCTCGTTGAGCCTCTCGATCTCGTCCTGCAGCTGCGCAATCCTCCCCTCGAGCCAGAGCTTAAGCTCAGCTGCCCTCTTCACGTCGGTGTCCTCCGAGGCCATTGAGTCAAGGCCGGGTAAGTTACGCTAAAAACGTTAGCGGGAATCACTTGGTCGGGGTGTGGCTGGAGTGAAAGTGTTAAGTTCGCATGTTCGATGTGGGCCCAGGCCGCAACCCCCGTGTTCTGAGTTTTTCAGTGAAGGAGAGGCGACGGGATTCACGACTACTGCATCTGAGGCAGGACCCTTGCCATTTCAGAGGCACACTTTAATGATGTGAAGAATCACCCGGCATCGTATGCCAAAGCAGACTGGCCCCTTTGACGGTGCAGTGACGCAGTTCAAGATGCTACTTCAGGAGCAGGCTGAGCGTGCCGAGAGAATCGGCAAACCACTTGACTGGGTTGACTACTCGAAGCTGCAGAAGCTCGTCGTTGGAGTGATCGGCGGGGACGGGATAGGCCCGATAATTGCCAAGGAGACCACAAGAGTTCTCGAGCGGCTCCTGAAAGAAGAGATTGAATCAAAGAGGCTCGAGATAAGGCAAGTCGAAGGTCTCACCATCGAGCGCAGAATCGAGCTGATGAAACCCCTTCCCGACGACGTCCTGTCCGAGATTAAGAAGTGCCACGTCCTGCTGAAAGGACCGACCACCACGCCCGAGGAGGGGAGCGGTATGCCTAACATCGAAAGTGCAAACATCGCCATAAGGAGAGCCTTCGACCTTTTCGCTAACGTCCGCCCGGTCAGAATCCCCTCTCAAGGCATCGACTGGGTCTTCTTCAGGGAGAACACCGAAGGAGAATACATGCTCGGAAGCAGGGGAATGATGGTGACCCCTGACCTCGCCTTGGACTTCAAGGTCATAACCAGGCCAGGTGCCGAGCGCATTGTCCGCCTCGCCTTCGAACACGCCAGGAAAACAGGGAGGAGTAAAGTAACCGTGGTGACGAAGGCAAACGTCGTCAAGACCACGGATGGTCTCTTCTTGGAGACAGCAAAGAGGGTGGCCAAGGACTACCCAGAAATCAAGTGGGACAGCTGGTACATCGATGTCTTCACCGCCAAACTAATCGACGAGAAGCGGAGAAGGGAATTCGAGGTGGTCGTCCTGCCTAACCTCTACGGGGACATAGTCACAGATGAGGCCGCCGAGCTGCAGGGAGGGGTGGGCACAGCAGGGAGCGCCAACATCGGCGCGAGGTTCGGCATGTTCGAGGCCATCCACGGCTCTGCCCCCAGGATGATAACAGAGGGGAGGGGCGCCTACGCGGACCCGCTGAGCCTGATGAGGGCAGCGGTCATGATGCTGGAGCATGTCGGGATGCTGGAGAAGAGCCGGATGCTGGGCAAGGCGCTTGACCTTTGCGCAGTCTATGACCCGAAGGTGAAGATAACGGGAAGACCTGACGGTGCCACTGCTAAGCAGTTCGGGGATTACGTCATCTCCGCCCTTGAAGACCCACATTTGGACGCGAAGTGGGACACCCACCAAGGCGGCCGCCTCCGAGGCCCGAACTAGAGGACCTTCCGACACTAGCCGTGGATTCTGAAATCATGATGATTCCTGGGCGAGGTGAACTCGACGTCAACCTTGTCGACCCGGGCCCGGGGCGGGCCTAGTTTTGCCCAGTCGAGCACTCTTCTGACATTCCTGTCGTCCCCCTCCAGGAAGGCCTCCACAGAGCCATCAGGGAGGTTCCTCACCCATCCGCGAACGCCTAGGTCGGACGCGACCTGAGCCATGCTGGACCGGAAAGTGACGCCATGGACTATTCCTCTGATCCTGATGCGCACTGCTGTGGCCATGGTTATCACTTTAGCGCCGTGACTATTTCGGTGACCCCCCCGACGACGAAAGAAACCGCTAGGGCTGCAATCAGCAGAGCGGTGATCCTTGAAAGAGCGTTAATGCCGTTGGCGCCTAGGACCTTCCTGACTAATTCCGAGCTAGACAGGACAAGGTAGGCGAGGAAGGCGTTGGCGGCAATCACCAGTACCGCGAGCAGCGGGCTGTAAGGCGGGCCTGAGATGATTATGACCGTCGAAATCGCGCCCGGTCCTGCGAGCAAGGGGATAGCCAAGGGGAAAACCGCGATGTCGGTAGGCTCTAGTCCCCTGGACCTGACATCTCCGCCTCGGAGCTGGTCAACGGCGACCACGAACAGAATTATCCCCCCTGCAATTCGGAAGTCGTTGATCGTTATCCCGAAGATGCTGAAGATGAGCCAGCCGAAGAGGGCGAATACGATCAGAATCGCCGTCGATATCATTACTGCCTGTCTTACTATTCTTCTCCTATCATCCGGGTAATCCCTAGTCAGCGACAGGAAGATGGGCACGGTCCCAATCGCGTCTACGACTGCGAACAAGAGGACGAGGGTCTCAGCGAAGAGGACGATGTCGAAGGCGAAGAAGGAGGAAATTAGCGACAACGCTTCGGGGCCCGGACTCTCCAAACGGATAAATAAGCAGTTGACTCTCTTTTCCGAAAGTTTGTCGGCAGTCGACGAATCAACCATCACTGCGGCGCTTTCAAAGATAATGGACCCCGAGCTAGGGAGGTCCATCACTGACCTCAAGCTGGTCGACAGGATGTCCGTAAGCGGCGGGTCAGTTGACTTGGAGTTCCACCTAACGGCCCCTTTCTGCCCGCCCGTGTTCGCGCTTAAGATCGCCAGCGACATCAAGGCGGGCCTACTCAGCGTCCCCGGCGTGACGGAGGCAAGGGTTACGCTGCGCGGGCACTACCTAGCTGAAGCGGTCAACAAGCAGGTCAACAAGCCAGCCCAGCCCATCTAATAGAGGGGGGGTCGCGTGGGAAGCCGGGAGCGGGTCGCCGAGTTCCTCTCGAAATCGGGGGCCGACTTTGAGTTCAGAGAATTCGGGAAGAGCACCAGGAACTCAGTCCTCGCCGCCGAGGCGCTCGGGTGCACTGTAGCCGAGATAGCCAAGAGCGTGGTGTTCGTCGGGGACAACGCGGTGGTAGTAGTCATCTCCGGGGACAAGAAGGTGGACTCGAGCAAGCTCGCCGCCACCCTTGGAGAGACTCTGAGGATCGCAAGCCCCGACGAGGTCAGAGAGAAGACCGGCTTCCCCATAGGGGGAGTCCCTCCCTTCCCGCACGACGAAGGGGTGGACGTGCTTCCTGACTCTTCTTTGACTAGGTTTCGTGCGGTGTGGGCGGCAGGAGGCACTCCTAACGCGGTCTTCAGGATCGGCGTCGCCGACCTTCTGCGGCTGCTGGGGAAGGGAGTCTACGAGCTGTCACAGTAGCTGCAAGGGTTATAGAGAAGCCCAGCCCACTATAGAGACGTGCCAGCGAGAAAGGCCATCGAGATGGGGGAGGGCACGATCCTTGTCTCCCTCCCCAAGGACTGGGTCAGGAGGAACGGAATCAAGAAGGGTGCCACTCTTTCTGTTGAAGAACTCTCCGCAAGGAAGCTGATGGTGCGACCCCTGGAGGGGGGCGACGAGGAGCCGAAGCAGATTGTCCTTTCCTACCCTGGAGACGATCTCAGCCAGGTGACCAACGAAGTGACCGGCGCCTACCTGCTTGGCTACGATACCATCAATGTGGTCGGGAGCAAGGTCATTTCGAGGGAGGACAGGGCAGGCATCAAGGCGACCATCGGGAGACTGGTCGGCCTTGAGATTATGGACGAGGACTCCAAGAAGATGACCATGCAGTTCTTGCTCGAGCCAACGGCAATCATTCCGGAGAAGATAGTGTTGAGGATGTCTGGGCTCCTGGACGGGATGCTCAAGGATACGGCGGAAGCGCTTGCGAAGGGAGATTCGAAGCTGCTGGCGCTGGTCGGAGAGAGGGACGACGAAGTGGACAGACTTTACTTCCTCCTCGTCCGCGCCACCAGGGCTGCGATAGTGAGGCCCGAGGTTGCCGAGGGCTACGGGCTCTCTCCCGTGGACCTCCTTGATTATAGGGTACTCGCCACATTCCTTGAAAGCGTGGGGGACGCAGTGACGGAGCTCTCACACAAGCTTCTCAGCGGGACGGGGTCCAAGCAGGTGGCGAAAGAATACTCGGCATGCGTAATGAAGCTGAAGACGATGAACGACCTGGCCACCCAGGGGTTCATTTCAAGACGCGCTGGGAGGCCTCGGACAATAAGCAAGCAGATGGCGGCGATAGCCCTGGAGGTCACTGAGTCCCTGGCCGCTATCGCCAAAATGCCGACCGGGGACGGCGCTAGTGCAGCAGAGACCCTCGCTTCCCTAGAGCGGGTGAGTAAGCTATTGGTAGACGTGTCTGACCTTGCAGTGATAACGCAGCAAGTCTCCTAAGATTGATTACCGGGGTGCCGCTTGACCAGTGGAGTAACGGAGCCGCGCATATTTCCAGCGATTCTATGGCGCTAGGGTTCCTTGCTCGAGTCCCTAGCTTCGGGTGCAGTCTGCTAATAATGCAACGCTTATAGCGCGAGTCTCCGCTAGCGATGACTTGCTCGCGAACTACGTAAGAAGTCACAGATATCGAATTCTAGGGTCTCTTGAAGATATGTCGGAGCTGACATACTGATGCCGAAGTACCTTTTCGTGACTGGGGGCGTGATGTCCGGACTAGGCAAGGGAATTATCACTTCTTCAGTCGCGAAGTTGCTGCAGCTCTCTGGGGTCGAAGTCACCTGCTTGAAGATCGACCCGTACATCAACT
>DASPOK010000118.1:0-3653 GCA_035626075.1 Nitrososphaerales archaeon | reverse complement strand
CCAAGCCGAGTGGCACCCTCTCCCTCAAGTCGAAGGCCTCCGGGCACGGGCCATGGCGAGTAACGCCAGGGCGGCACCGACGACCGCAATCAAAGTCAGCGCTGTGATTGGGTACACGTAGGGGGACAGAAGGTCGTCTATTGCCTTGGCCGAGGCCGTCTCGAAAGTCGATTCATAGCCTCCAATGGCCCCAGCTGCGCCGAGGAGGAGGCAGCTTCCTGCGTAGCCGAAAGACAGGAGAGTTATTGCTGGCCACATGATTCTGGAGTCCACAGCCCGCCCCTCCTGCAGCTCAACGGTTACGAGGAAGCTAGCCATGGCGCCGAACCCGCCGACGCCCACCGCCAGGAACAGCAGGTAGCCGATGACCAGCCAGACGCCGGGACCACCTCCAACTATGATTGGTGGAACATCGGAGAACGGTGCAAACGGGAGCACCATCAGAGTGGTCCAGACCATCACTGCCAGTGCGCTGGCGTAAGCGACCCATCTGAACCTCCTGTACCAGACGGGCCCACGGCCGTCTACCACCCAAATCGCCACGAACTATCGGCTCTCTCCAAGGCCTTAGCGGGGATTAGGTTCGACCGGGCGCTATAAATGGGCGTTCTTCGTCCAAACTAGGGAAGTTCCCAACGCCACCAAAGAAATGGGGCGGCGACGAACTGCGGCGGGCTCGACGCGGCCCGAAACCCCTACCTCCGCTTTCACGCAGATGCGAACAATTGTACGGATTGGCTTAATTCCATTCCAGCGCGAATTTCGCAATCTGGCGAGGCACACGAAGCAGGCTCTACACCCCCAGGACCGTGGTAGCGCCCGGCACTACAGACGTGAAGAGCTCAGCGAGATTCGCGGCGAGGCCGCATCCATTGCAGACAAGCTCGGCCTCCCAGCTGAGGTGAAGAAGCGCGCCGACGCAATATGCTCTGACGCCACCGCCAAGCGTCTCGACCACGGAGTCACTCATCCGGTCCTAGCTGCTGCTTCGCTATACGTAGGATGTAGGGAGACG
This sequence comes from Nitrososphaerales archaeon, assembly GCA_035626075.1. Lineage (GTDB taxonomy): Archaea > Thermoproteota > Nitrososphaeria > Nitrososphaerales > Gagatemarchaeaceae > UBA183. Next base: position 2,638 of record DASPOK010000118.1, on the reverse strand, counting down.
AAGATACCCGTGACACTCAGGGACCTTGCCGAAGCGAGCGGCTCGGACGTGAGGGAAGTCGGTAAGTGCTACGTGGCCCTTCTGAATAGGATGCACATCTCCAGGCCCGACCTCGACTCCAATCGCTATGTCTATCACATTTCCTTGAAGAGGCCCGTCTCCGACGAAGTGCTCAGGCAGTCGCAGGAGACAATTCGGTACGCAACCCTGAATGGCCTCTGCGGCCGGAACCCGATGACCCTCGCCGCTGCTTCGCTCTACCTTGCCTGCTGTAGCCTGGGAGAAAACGTGACTCAGGCAGAGTTGGCAGAAGCTGCAGGGATAGGGGAGGAAAGTGTTAGGGAGTGCTGCAAGGCCATCCGGCTCCTCCCGAGGCCCAAGGGACACCGACCAGGCGCAGGCGCCTGACCACAGGACCTATCGCAATTTCACGGGCGAAGCGACCGCCTTTCCTAACGGGTTTGTGCGAACGATTAAATCATCATCTCGGAGCGAACGGGCCATGGTCCGCACGAACCTTTCGATCGACAAGGCTGTGTTCGAAGAGTTCGCAGCGGAGGCGGACCGGAGGAAGATGACCCTCTTTGCCTTCGCCAACGAGTCACTTGCAGCCATCACAAAGATATCCCAGGAGGGCGGAAACCCAGATGAGTTCTATAAGATCTGGAGGATCCTGTCGATCCTGAGGCAGGTTGACGTCATTACTCTTCCGTCTGACTTCGTCGAGGACCTCATCGAGAAGCAGTACAGGGCAGACTCATCTTCCACGAAAGCGAAGTTCAGGGAGCTCGGCACGTCCCTCGTGGGGCTGCTCAAGATGGCAGCGGAGAACATAGAGGACCTGGCCCCTCTTGCCAAAGACTTCGGCTTCTTCATTCCTATCAAGCACTTCGAACTCCACAGTGCGGACGGGCGGATCCAGGTCGATGTAGTCGGCGCGGGGAAAGGCATGGAAACGACCGAGTGCTCCGCCGAGTTCCTGAAATCAATCCTGGCGGGCTACGGATATGTCTCCTCAAAGCAGGAGCTCCACCCGGGGACCATAAGGATCTTCGCACAAAAAGTAGGGAAGGGCTGAACCCAATCGGAAACACTCTAGGGCGATCCGGTGGCATGAAGGAAATCAGGTCGCGGACCGCGGAAACCTTCTTAACCCGTTGTTGAAGGACGCGTTCGGAAGGCCGATTCGATAGTGCCGAAATTCAAGACGACTGCCGAAGCTCTCAAAATAGTACACAACAGGGCGCAGATTCGCAACCTGGGCATAATAGCCCACGTCGACCACGGCAAGACCACCACTTCCGACAGTCTCCTTGCAGCGTGCGGCATGCTTTCCCCTTCGGTTGCGGGCCAGGCACTGGCACTTGACTACATGGAGCTGGAGCAACAGAGACAGATGACCATCAAGGCTGCCAACATCACCCTGTACTACGAGGAGAGCGGGAAGCCCTACGTAATCAACCTGATTGACACGCCGGGGCACATCGACTTCACCGGGAAGGTGACCAGGTCGCTTAGGGCCGTGGACGGCGCCATAGTGGTCGTGGATGCGGTCGAGGGGATAATGACCCAGACGGAGACCGTTACCCGCCAGGCTCTCGAGGAGCGGGTCCGCCCTGTCGTCTACATCAACAAGATCGACCGTCTGATCAAGGAACTCAGGCTCACGCCGGAAAAGATGCAGGATTGGCTCTTCAACATAGTCAAGGACTTTAACGGCCTCGTCGACACCTACGCCGAGCCCGAGTACAAGCAGAAGTGGAAGGTCTCCATCCAGGACGCCCAGGTGGCCTTCGGCTCGTCCAAGGACAAGTGGGGCTTCAACTTCGACATGGCCAAGGCGGCCGGCATGTCCTTCAAGGACATAATCAACGCCTACAGCGCCTCGACCCCGGAGCAGCTGGGGCAGAAGCTGCCGCTGCACGAAGCTCTTCTGGGAATGGTGGTCAGGCACCACCCGCCACCTGACGTTGCCCAGGCCTACCGCATACCCAAGATCTGGCCGCAGGGGGACCTGAACAGCGACGTGGGGAAGGCCCTGCTGGCGTGCGACGAGAACGGCCCAACGGTCATGATGGTGACCAACGTGGTCGTCGACCCTGCAGCCGGCCTCGTGGCAACCGGGCGGCTCTTCTCAGGGAGCGTGACCAACGGGGATTCCGTTTACCTCCTGAACTCGAAGAGGGAAGGAAAGATACAATCGGTCCAGATATTCATGGGCTTCCAGAGGGAGATAGTCGATTCTCTCCCCGCGGGCAACATACCCGCCTTGCTGGGCCTCGACATCAGGTCGGGAGAGACGATCTCCAACCAGAAGGGGGTCGCGACCTTCGAGTCAATTCACTACGTCAGCGAGCCCGTTGTCACCGTCGCAGTGGAGGCGAAGCATCCCAGAGACCTTCCCAAGCTGGTCGATGTGATGCGCAGGCTGAACATCGAGGACCCTAACCTCGTGGTCACCATAAACCAGGAGTCCGGGGAGACGCTGATGTCTGGCATGGGGGTGCTCCACCTGGAGATAGCCACTACCCAGATACAGCAGGCAGGCCTCGAGATAATCACGTCTCCTCCCATCATCAACTACAGGGAGACGATACGCTCGCGCGCCGGGCCAATAATGTCAAGGTCGCCGAACAGG
>DASPOK010000117.1:0-18533 GCA_035626075.1 Nitrososphaerales archaeon | reverse complement strand
TGGTTCCCGGACGGGTGCGAGTGGGCGACCCCGAGGTACGAGAAGTCGATGGGGAGCATCCACCAGCTGAAGGAGGAGAAGGCGGCGCCGTGGCTTGCAGCAGGGGGTACGACCACCCCCGTGACCTCCACGACCCCTTTCTTCGTCTTCCCTCTCAGGAGCAGTATCCCCTCGTTGGGATAGGCCATCCTGGAGTAGGTGAACAGACTGTCGACGACCTCCTTGTGGAAGACGACGCTCTGGACTGGCAACTACCGCACCTACCTCAGGAGGCGGACGAAGTTCCCGATGACTCTCTTACCGTCCGGGTTCTCCCTGGTGTACCGCTCGGGGTGGAACTGGACGCCATACAGGGGCCGGGTCTTGTGCTTCATGGTCGCAATCCGGCTCGCGTCGCTGGTGGCCAGAAGGCGGAACCCCTTCGGGAGGGACTTCACCACTTCGTGTCTCGATTCAAGGAGCATCAACGACCTCGGAAGCCCTATGAAGAGTGGGTCCTCCTTCAGGACTCGGGTTTCCACCATCTCCAGAACATGCTTCCCATCCTTCACCACCTCCGCCCCGAAGGCGTGGGCGATCATCTGGTGGCCGAAACAGACGCCCAGGACCGGCGTATCCGAGTCTCGGATGCCATCGATCTCGGCCGCAAACTTAACTTGGGTCTCCGCTTCAGACATCATGTCCGGGGAGCCGCTCAGGACCACGCCGTCGTGAGAGTTGAACCTCTCGGCCGACGCCTGGTCCCACTCGATCGAAGCCACGGTGGCCCCGTTGTCCGTGAGGGACCTGGCCAGGCGCTCGAAGCGCTCCCGTGTGGGATAGTTGTTGACAGCCAGGATTGTGACCAACAATCGAAGGAGAATGGCTTCGCGTTAAGAACTTTCAGGGAAACACGAAAGGTTCGCAGAACACTTTAAATGGCTACCTAATTCGTTGGGCAAAAAGGAGCAAGGAAAAAGAAAATGTTTGCACCTTCGGCAGGATACGACAGGGCCATCACCATATTTTCGCCCGACGGCCGGTTGTATCAGGTTGAGTATGCCCTTGAGACGGTCAGAAGGGGGAGCCTGGCGGTCGGCATCCAGACCCAGGAAGGGGTCGTGCTTGCCGTGGAAGAAAAGGGGAGGAAGCTACAGAGCGGGGACTCGGTTATCAAAATGTTCCAGATCGACGACCATGTAGGGGCCGTCGGGGCTGGGTACATCCCCGATGCAAGGATACAGGTCGACAGCGCCAGGGTCCTGGCCCAGAGCAACAGGCTGATTTACGACGAACCAGTGGATGTCGAGGCGATCGCCAAGAGGATAGCCGACATGAACCAGCAATACACCCAATATGCGGGCGTAAGGCCGTTCGGCGTCTCCCTGATAATTGCAGGAGTGGACGAGAGCGCGGGCCCGGTCGTATTTCTGGCTGACCCCACAGGAACCTATTCAGGGTTCCACGCCATTGCCATCGGCCAGGGGAGCGACCAAGTCAATGACTATCTCGAGAAGAACTACTCTTCCGACCTGTCGCTGGACGCTGCGGTCACGCTGGCCATCGAGTGCATCTACCTGGTGAGCGAGGACAAGACGGGGACGGCACACATCAAGGTCGCCGTCGTCGACTCCAAGACCAAGAAGTGGAGGCGCCTCGCCGAGCAGGAGATAGGGAAGAGCGCATCCGGGGCCAAGACGAAGTCGGACAGGCCGCCTGCCAAGAGCTCCTGAGCAGCGTCGTCTCAAATGAGCGGCGGTTTCGGATACGGGGGCGGCGAGTTCAGGCCGAGGACTCACGAGACGTCGAGGTTTACCACGGTGAGACTGACCATCGAGGGGGAGCACTACGAGATACTCGTCAACCCCGACTCCGCCCTTTCGTTCAAGCAGGGGAGGAACGTCGAACCCTCCGCTGTCATAGCAGCGGACGAGGTCTACTCCGATGCGAGGAAGGGGCTCAGGGCGAGCAGCGAGAAGCTGAAGCTTCACTTTGGGACCGACGACCATGCCAAGGCGGCCCTCGAGGTACTGAGGCGCGGAGAGCTGAACCTTACGCAGGAGCAGAGGAAGAGGCTGACAGACGAGAAGAGGAAGGCGATCATCGCCGCAATCTCGAAGAACTTCGTGGACCCCAGGACCCTCCTGCCCCATCCGCCCTTGAGGATAGACCAGGCGATGCAGGAAGCCAGGGTGTCCGTGGACCCGTTCCAGGACCCTAATGAGCAGATGAAGACGATCGTTGAGAGCCTGAGGACCATACTCCCGCTGAAGTCCGAGAAGATCAGGCTGCAGGTGAAGGTGGCGGCGCAGTACTCGGGTCAGGCCATCGGCGTTCTGAAGAACTACGGGGAGATTCTCAAGGAGGACTGGCTTGCGGACGGGACGCTGTCCGCAATAGTAGAAATACCGGCTGGCGGACAGCCCGGCCTGCTGGACCGTCTGGGGGCCACGACGAAGGGGGCCGCCCAAGTCACAGTGGTGAAATAGAGAGTTGCCAATGATAGAGAGGAAACAGGTGATACCTGGCGATGTCATCGCCCGGGGGAACTATAGGTACGGAAGCTACATCGAGAAGAGGGGGGACGAGTACATCGCTCTCAGGGTGGGGCTGGCCGAAGTCGGGAGGGACGGGGTCAAGCTCAACCCGCTCACGGGACCTTACCTGCCGAGGGCGGAGGACGAGGTCATAGGAAAGGTGGTTGACATCAACGGTTTCGGTTGGGTGGTTGACATCAACTCCTGCTTTGACGGCTTCCTGCCGGCGTCCTTCGTCTTCGGAAGGGAGTTCTCCCCGTCGACCCACGACCTTTCGAGCAAGTTCAAGGTCGGGGACATCATAGGCGCCCGCATCGAGTCCTTCGAGAGGTCCAGGGACCCGCAGCTCAGCATCAGGGGGCACGGCTACGGAAGAATCGACTCGGGAGAAATCATTAAGATATCACCCACAAAGGTGCCGCGACTCATCGGGAGGAGAGGTGCAATGATAAACATGATCAGCGAGAAGACTGGGTGCGACATCAGGGTGGGCCAGAACGGCGTGGTTGTGGTCAACGGGCCGCCCGAGGGGATAGTGAGGACGGCCATGGCTGTGAAGATGGTGGAGGAAGAGGCCCACGCAGCCGACTTGATATCCAAGGTGGAAGCGTACCTCGGAGGGAGTGGCGATGGTGGAAGCTAAGAGACTGATCGACGACAAGGGGAAGAGGCTAGACGGAAGGAAGTGGAACGAGCTGAGGCCGATCAGCCTCCAGGTCGGGGTCATGAAGAACGCCGACGGCTCGGCATACATAGAGTGGGGGAAGAACAAGATCATGGCCGCGGTCTACGGGCCGAAGGAAGTGCACCCCAAGCACCAGGTCCTGCCTGACAGGGCGCTGCTGAGGTGCAGGTACCACATGGCCCCGTTCTCCGTGGACGAAAGGAAGAACCCGGCGCCGTCGAGGAGGGAAATCGAGATTTCGAAGGTTATCCGCGAAGCCCTGGAGCCGGCCGTGATAGTCGAGGACTACCCGCGGACTGCCATCGAGGTGTGGGTGGAGGTCCTGCAGTCCGACGGTGGCTCCAGGTGCGCCGGGATTACGGCGGCTTCCCTTGCCCTGGCGGACGCTGGAATCAACATGAGGGACCTGGTGGTCGGCTGCTCGTGTGGGCTAATCGAGGACGAGGTGGTTTCGGACCTGGACGACACCGAAGACAAAGAAGGCAACGGGGACATGCCCGTTGCCATCATGCCAAACCTCGGGCAGGTGACTCTGCTCCAGGTGGACGGCATATACACCCGCGAGCAGTTCCAGAAGGCCTTCGAGCTGGCCATAGAGAAGGGGAAGGAGATCTACGGGATGCAGAGGCAGGCCCTCACCGAGAGGTTCTTCGGCGGGGAGGCCAAGAGCTCCCAAGTGGAGGAGGCTGCTGAGTAGATGTCGATGAAGAAGAACTACGTGGTCGAAACCATCAGAAAGGCGCAGATGGTCCAGCTTCTGGCAGGGGGAAAGAGGATGGACGAAAGGGCACTGGACCAGCCCAGGCCGCTCAAGATAGAGACAGGGCTGATACAGAAGGCAAACGGATCAGCCAGAGTCACGCTGGGGAACACACAGGTCATCGCGGGAGTGAAAATCGCTACCGGGATCCCGTTCCCTGACACACCTGACAAGGGGCTGCTCGTCGTGAACGCGGAGATCCTTCCCATGGCTTCCCCCTATGCCGAACCGGGGCCTCCGAGCGAGGAGGCCATCGAGCTGGCCAGGGTTGTGGACAGAGGGATACGGGAGTCAGAGATGGTCGACCTGACCAAGCTGTGCCTCATCCCTGGGAAGAGCGTCGTCACTGTCTTCGTCGACTGCAACGTGATGAACGTGGACGGAAATCTGTTCGACGCCACCAGCTACGCAGTCGTCGCTGCACTAGGGACCTCGAAGATGAAGAAGTACCTGGTGAAGGAAGACAAGATTGAGCCCACCGAGGAATGGGTCCCTGTGCCTGTCGAGAGGACCCCCGTATCCGTGACCCTCGCAAGAATAGGAGACAAGCTGGTCGTCGACCCCAGCACCGAGGAGGAGGCCGCCATGGACATGAGGATCACAATCACCACGGACGACGGCGGGAACATCTGCGCCACCCAGAAGGGGGAGGCGAGCACGATCAGCCCCGCCCAGGTGTTGCAGGCCGTCGACACGTCCATCAGAGTGGGAAAGGAGATCAGGGTACAGATCAAAGAGGCGACGAAGTAGTGCCCAGGGCCAAGGAAAACGTGAGGGGGCTAGGGGCCAAGTACGGGGGCACGCTGAGGAAGAGGTATGCGAGGGTATTCCGGACACAGAAGCAAGCCAGGGAGTGCCCTGCGTGCTCGCGCATGAAACTTGGCAGGACGGCCTCGGGAATATGGAAGTGCAAGTCTTGCGGCTACATAGTGGCCGGGGGAGCATTTGAACTCGCCCAGGCGAAGGCTAGATAGGCCCATAGAGTCGGTCGAGCTAAGGATTTCTTTCCGGGCGGACAGGGAGACCTCGAGGAAGATCAGACAGGCGATCCCTTCGGTGGTGCTGAAGGGAGGAGTCTGCGAGGTGAGAATCCAGGCCGAGACGCCCTCGGAGATGGCGGAGAAGGCGAAGGGAGTCCTCGACAGCGTCAGGGCGATCGAAGGCTCGCGCTGACGCCGTGCTGGGGAAGGGTCCCTCTTCCGACTACGCGAGAAGCGACAAAGGCGCTGTCGGGGCTGAATGGCCGGAAGCTGGCGCGGCCATGTATGTCACCATTTCCACTCTGTCTTTTGTGGTGGATCGGACGAACATGATTGCACACACTCTGTCCTGATACCTCTCCTCACCGGTCGGACCTGTGCAGGAGTAGGCGATAACAACGAAAGGATTTAAGGCGCTCAGAATCGGCTTCGCTTCGGAAAATTGAGCCAGCCGGAACTTCCGCCGCTTCTGAGAGAGCAGCTCGCCAGGTACGACCAGACGCAACAGAATCTGCAGGCCGTGCTGGCGCAGAAGCAGCAGGTCGAGCTGGAGCTCGGGGAGACTGAGAAGGCTCTGGAGGAGCTGGACAAGGCCTCTGATACCGAGGCGATTTACAAGTTCGCAGGGAACCTGCTAGTCAAGGTAAAGAAGGAGGACGTGGTGAAGGAGCTGAACGAGAAGAAGGAGCTAGGCAACACGAGGAAGATGGTCCTGGCTAAGCAGGAGGCGAGGTTCAGGGAGAGTCTCAAGGACCTGCAGTCGAAGATAGACGACGCGGTGAAGACGAAGCCCTCTCAGGTGCAGCCGCCCGGGGACGCATGACCGTGGCGCCACTTGACGCTTGATGCGAAGCTGAGCAGGTTCCCGTTTCTGAACCCGAAGGACCTCCGAAGAGCCGCTGTCGTCTGCCACAGGAATGCAGATGCAGACGCCTACCTCTCTGCCTACGCCGTTTCGGGGCTCTTGGCAAGTCTGGCGCCCAAGTGCCACGTGGACATAGCGACCCCCGGCGGGATGACGACCCTCACGCGCAAGCTGAGCTCGAAGTTCCCGCACGCGACCCTGGAGCGGAGCGACCAAGACTACGACCTCTACGTTGCCGTGGACGTGGGCGATGAGGAGCTCCTTGACGAATGGAAACAGAAGATGCTGGAGAGTGAGGGGGTCAAGGTCCTCGTAGACCACCACCCTCTGCGCGACAGGAACGCCTACGATAGGGTGATAGTCGACGAAGAGGCTACTTCAGCCGCCGAAGTGGTGTTCGCTCTCTACCAGGAGCTCGATATCGAAGTGGACCAAAAGACAGCGCAGGCACTCCTTGAAGCGATAATGTTTGATTCTGCGCATCTTGCGATCGCGAGCCCCTCGGGGCTGAGAGCTGTTGTCAAGCTCATGGACTCGGGCGCAGATGTGGCCCTGGCGAGGCGGGAGCTAAGGAGCGACCCCGACTATGGCGAAGTGCTCGCCAAACTGAAAGGGGCCCAGAGGCTGAAGATCTACAGGGCGGGGGACTGGGTGGTCACGACGAGCCGGGTCGGGTCGTTCCAGGCGCATGTGGCAAGGTCTTTGGTCTACCTTGGGGCGGACCTGGCCGTGGTTGCAGGGGAGTCAGACGGGGAAACCCGGGTCAGCCTGAGGTCGACCCAGCGGTTCCAAGACGGGACGAAGGTGCAGCTGGGGGTCATGGTGGCCGACGAGATGTCGAGGAGGCTGGGGGGCCACGGAGGAGGGCACGCCACCGCCGCTTCCTTCTCCACAGCAATCGGCGAAGACGAGGCCATGGAAGCCACCCTTAAGAGGGCAGGGGAGCTCCTGGGAGAGCTCCGCGAAATAGACTAGACGTACCGTTCCGATGCCGGGCTCTTCAGGAACCCTTCGAAGGAAAGCTTGAACCACGGTGTATAGGAGTCGGGGTGCACCCGCAGGTCAGCCTCGACCTCCCTGATTCCGGCCCACTTCACCGACATGATTTCGTCGGCATTGGGGGTGAACTTGCCGTTGAAATCTCCGACCAGGACCCGGCAGAACTCGTTCTCCGCGTTATCCCCCTGGGGGGCGAAATAGACGAAGGAATAGACGTCTGTCAGTTGGCCCACCCTGGCGTTGAGTTCCTGCAGGGCCCGCCTGGAGGCCGCCTGCTGGTAGGTCTCTCCCGGATAGACATGGCTGGTGAAGGAGACGTCCCAGGCGCCTGGCCAGAGGAGTTTCTTCCTGCTCCTCTGCTGCAGCAGCATCTTGCCGCCGTGGAAGATGAAGGCGGTGTAGGCCCTGTGGCGTCTCCCTTTCCCCGAGTGGCAGTTCTCACGCGTGTCCGTCCCTATCTCGTTGTCATTGTCATCTACCAGTACCAGAATCTCCTGGTCTCCCAATGCGGAGTCGATGGCAGTTCGTTTCTAGATAAGCCCATCGGCCTTCTCGCTTGTCAGGCGGGTCAAGGGGGACCGCGTTCATCATGGGCGTCGCGCACTACGACAAGCCTGCTGTTGAGCTCGTCTCTCCCGTCTTGCTGTGTGGCAAGCTCGGGCTGGAAGAGGGGGCGGAGATCCCCTCACTGCGAATCTCCTGGACGCTGCTCCAGGTAAGCTGTCACAGAGCACTCCTCCCCGTCCTTCAGGCCCAGCGTCCTCCTCAGGTTCATGGGGGCTATGACCTCCAGGACAGAGCTGTCGTAGTGAGTCCTCTCAATGGCGAGGACCGCCCCAGGATACCTCCCCTCGATCTTCGCCTTGAAGCATTTCACGGGGCCATAGGCCCTCCTGCCGTCGCTGAAGCCTGGAACCTCTATGCCCCTCAGGAGGTCAAGGCGCCGACGCTGCTCGATCATCGCCTCATTCGAAAGGCGGAGGTTGAAGGTCCCAGGAAACGGCTCGAATCCTAGGGCTCGGGAGAAGGCCTTGGCGTACCCCTTGAGCGATATGTAGTATCCACCTTCGCCGAACCCGGTGAAAAGCGCGCCCTTGAAGTTCAGCTCATTCCTGCCTCTCTCCAGGCTCGTGCTGGCTTCGGCCAGGAACGTCTCCACGGTTTTCAGCCCCCTGTCCGTCAGCCTGATCCCAAGGCCCCGCCCCGAATGCGCCCTCTCGACGAGGCCGGCCTTCTCGAGTTCGATGAGCCGCAGGGATGCCGCCTGCTGACTTAGGAGGAGGGACTCACCCAACTTCTTCGTCGAAATGCGCGTGAAGGACGCCCCAGCCCCCAGCCTGGCAAGGTGCAGAAGCGTTGTCAGCTGTTCGGCACCGGACTTGGACCTGCGTTTCGTCATCTACAAGGAGACTGGTTGCTACCAAAGCGTTATAAGAATACCGGATTCGGCGCCTTTCCGTGGAGAACACTCGGAAGGGGCGGCTCGACACGGCTTCCATAGCAGGTGCGGCCGTGTTCAGTGCGCTAGCCCTGGTGCTCGCGGGGGCTTCACAGGCGGTGGGGCTGAACTTTCCGCTCATCCCTTACCTCCAGTTTGACGTGGGGGAGGTTGCAATCATCCTTGCGTTCTTCATCTTCGGCCCGGTCCCCGCTCTAGTCTCGTCGGTAGTGGAGTTCGGAGGGCTCATGGTGTTCGGCCAGCAGATCCCAGTCGGACCGGTCCTGAAGCTCTTCGCGCTCGTGTCGACCGTGGCCGGCATGTGGGCGGGGACCAGAATCGCTTCGAGGGGCAGAGAGACGAGCCTCTTGAGGCTGGCCGGCTGGAGTGCGACGGCAGGGGCGGCGGCAAGGGCCGCGGTGATGACACTGCCCAACTTCTACCTGATAGTGTACCTCTACGGACTGCCGGCCATCGAGGGGGCCCTGAAGGCGCCATTCTCCCTGGTTGGGGTGGGGCTCACGGACGCCAACGCCCTTTGGGTCATACTGGGTTTCACGGCCTTCTTCAACGTGCTGCAGCTTCTCTTCGTTATGATAATTTCCTCCTTCGTTCTTCGAGTCCCGGCGGTTCCGCGGATGAAGGTGGGCGGTAGGTCGCCCTGGTTCGCCGCGGTGCTCCGGGAAAGCAAGAGCAGCGCAGTTGACCCGCTTCGCTGACGGGAGCCCAGCGGAGCTAGAAACCAGTGGTCCCATCGATGGGATAGTCGTTGGCTGAAATCCTTGAGATAAACGACCTTAGCTTCAGGTATCCAGACTCCCCCAGGCATGCTGTGGCGAGCTTTGACCTCGCCATCCCCGGGGGGGAGATAGTGGTCTTGGCAGGGCCGTCAGGGTGCGGCAAGTCGACCCTGCTGAGAGCGGTGAACGGGCTGATTCCCCACATGTACAGTGGCGATTACCATGGAGACGTGAAGGTGGACGGGGTGAGCGTGAAGGACGCGACGATGAGGGAACTCGCCCAGAAGGTGGGGTTCCTGTTCCAGAACCCGGAGAACCAGATCTTCATGTTCACCGTCGAACGGGACATCGCCTTCGGTCTCGAGAACCTCGGGATCGCGAGGGCGGAGATGAGGGAGAGGGTGGACGAGGCCATGAGGCTCCTCGGAATCGGAGACCTTGCCCTGAGGGCACCGCACGAACTCTCTGACGGGCAAAAGCAGCGCGTGGCGCTGGCGGGGGTCCTGGCCATGAGGCCCAGGCTGGTAATCCTGGACGAGCCCACGTCTCTCCTCGACCCCAAGACGGCAGCCGAGCTTGTGGGCCTGGTTGCCAAGCTCCGAGAGGGGCTCGGGACGACCTTCCTCGTTGTCGAGCACAGGCTGGACCTCCTTGTGCAGGTGGCGGATAGGATAGTCGTCATGAACGAAGGGAGGAAGGTGCTCGAGGGGCCGCCGAGGGACGTGCTGTTCGGGGACGAAGCCGAAGCCTATGGGGTCGCCGTCCCTGCCGTAACTCGGGTCCAGAAGATGCTGGCACGAGACGGGGTCCCTCTTCGGAGGGAGCTCATGAGCCCCGCGGAGCTGGCGGCTGAAGTCGGAGGGATGTCATGATCGAGCTCAAGGACGTGACATTCATCCACCAGAACGGCGTCAAAGCCCTGGACGGCGTGAGCCTGAGGATAGAATCAGGGGAGACGGTGGGCATCGTGGGGGAGAACGGGGCCGGAAAGACCACCCTGGTCAAGCATGTGACTGGGCTCCTGAAACCCAGCTCGGGCACCGTCCTGGTTGACGGCCAGGACACAAGAGGCACCAGCACCGCCGCCCTGTCGAGGAAGGTGGGAGTGGCGTTTCAGAACCCAGACCATCAGCTCTTCTCCGAGAGTGTCGAAGAGGAGATGGCCTTCGCGCTCCGGAACTTCGGTTTCTCTCCTGAATTGGTGGAGAACAGGGTCGCCTGGGGGCTCAAAATGTTCGGGCTGGAGGAGTACAGGAAGTCATCCCCCCTCGTTCTGAGCGGTGGCGAGAAGAAGAGGCTGACGCTCGCCTGCATACTCGCCTGGGACCCGGAGGTGGTGATTCTCGACGAGCCTACGGTGGGCCAGGACTCGATTCAGAAGGAGAAGCTCGCAGGCACAATCCGGATGCTTCGCTCGGCAGGGAAGACGGTGGTTGTGGTCTCGCATGACATCGAGTTCCTCTGGCCGGTGCAGCCAAGGGTTGTGGTCATGAAGGCGGGGAGGATAGTGGGGGATGGGCCCGCGTCCACGCTCATGCTTAACGGCAGCCTTCTCGACTCAGCCAGGGTCGCTCAGCCGCAGCTGGTGTCATTTTACCAGGCCCTTCGCAAGAGGCCGAACCAACCCTTCGTCGACCCTCTAGAGGCGAGGCGGTGGCTGGAAGGGGAGAGCGCCAGGCAATGATGTGGCTGAGCGGGGGTTTCGTGTTCAGGAGGGGGACGTCTGCTTATCACAGGCTGGACCCAAGGGTCAAGCTCCTCCTCTCAGCCCTGATGTTCGTAACCACGCTGCTGGTGAGGGCGGTGTACGAGCTGGCCATCGTGCTGACCTTCATGATAGCCGTGGCGGCGCTGGCGACGGTGCTGAGGAGGGTGGCAAGGACAATGGCGTTCACAGCTCTCTTCTCGGCCTTCATCTTCGCCCTCAACCTCGTGTTCACAAGGAACCTGGAGACGTCTCTCCTCTACGCGGTAAGGTTCGTCGCCATAGTCGTCTCGACCAGCCTTTTCTTCATCACCACATCCCCGGACGAGCTCGAGCAGGTGATGAAGACGTTCAGGCTTCCAAGGGACGTGATTTTCGCATTCGTGACCGCCGTCAGGTTCATCCCGGTCATGATGCTCGATACCATACAGATCATGGACGCTCAGAAGTCGAGGGGGCTGGAGCTGGAAAGGGGAAACCTCCTGAGGCGAGTGAGGAACATGATACCCGTGCTGATTCCGCTGGTCGTCAACTCAGTAGTTAGGAGTGGGGAGCTGGCGGAGGCGATGGAGTCGAGGGCCTATGGAGCGGTGCCGAGGCCAACGTCCCTAATCGAGTACAGGACCAGCTTGAAGGACAAGGCCGTGGCCGTCGCTGCGGTCCTCGTCTTCGCAGCGGCCGCCTACTCCTTTTATTTCGTCCTGCCGACGCAGCTCCCGTGATTCCAGCACGGGTAGTCGCTGACGAGAGGGAGAGGGCAAGTGGAGTCCCCGAGGAACTGTCTAAGCTCAACGTCAGAGTTTATTTCAGCAATCTCCCTGTAGCAGACTACGTCCTCAACCCCGAGCTGGCGATTGAAAGGAAGTCGGTGAGGGACCTGGTCTCGTCGGTGTATGACTCGAGGCTGTTCTACCAGGCTGCCAAGATTTCGGCAGCCTACGCCAAGCCGTACCTGCTCGTGGAAGGGGACTCCAAGGAGGTGGAGGGTCTGGCGAAGAACCTGAAGTCCTTCTACGGAGCAATCGCCAACGTCACCCTCGCCTACGGGCTGAGGGTCCTCTATACGGCCAACCAGAGGGAGACGGCCCTCGCCATCGCGGAATTGCTCAGCCATGCCAGGGCGAAGCCTCTGGCCAGGATGCCCTCCGAAATCCCGCCCAAGGCGAAGAGCATCCCGCAGCAGCAGCTTTACTTCGTGTCCTCCATGCCCGGGGTGGGGAGGAAACTGGCGGAGAGGTTGCTCTCGAAGTACGGCACTCCTAGGAGGATAATGAGCCTGACGGCGGGGGAGCTGGCCCTAACCCAGGGGATAGGCTGGAAGAGGGCGGAGAAAATCCGGCAAATGATGGACGCAAGATTCACAAGGTACGAGGAGAAGGGGACCCAAGCGAGGCTCGAAGAGGAATGAGAATCGCCGTTCTTGGGGGGACCGGGAGCGTCGGCGGGGCGATCGCTAAGCAGCTTTCGAGGAAGTACGAGATAATCATAGGGTCCAGGGACCCGGCCAGGGCGGTGGAGGCTGCAAAGAGGATTAGGGGCGGCACCGGCGCCGACTACGCTACCGCGTCCAGGCAGGCGGGCGCGGTGGTATTTTCGCTCCCCTATTCGGCCCTGGGGACAGCGGCAGAGCTGACGGAGGAGCTGTCAGGGAAGCTTGTAATCTCTCCTGTGAACCCCCTTAGGTTCGAAGGGGGCCTGACCTACTACGGCCTCGAGAAGGGCTCCGCAGCACAGGAGCTCGCAAAGCTCATCCCGAGGAGCAGGGTCGCCACCGCGTTCAACAACGTTCCGGCTCTGTTCCTTCAGAGGGACGACGTGGTGCCCATGGATGTACTGATAGCCGCCGACGCAAGAGAGACCTACGACGAAGCCGCCGGGATAGTCGGTAGCATTCCCAACGTCCGCCCGCTGTACGCAGGTCCTCTGTCCCAGGCAGGCGTTGTCGAGGCCATGACCTCAATGGTTTTGAACCTGGCCAGCCTAAACAAGACAGGGAACCTCACCATCAGATTCGCCTCCCGAAAGGGCTGAGACAACCCTGAAGTTCGGCTACATACTCCCCAACTACGGAGACAAGATAACGCCTCGGCAGTTGCTGGAGATATCGCAGGTCTGCGAGGAGGTGGGTTTCGACTCCGTGTGGGCCACAGACCACATCGTCATGCCTACTGAGCACAGGGAACCCTACGGCCAGATTCTGGAGGCACTGACGACTCTTGGGTACATAGCGGCGAGGTGCGAGACGCTGAAGGTGGGGACGTCGTGCATAGTGCTGGCCCAGAGGAACCCGGTACTCTTGGCCAAGCAGGCCGCTGCCCTCGACGTCTTCTCGGGCGGGAGGGCGATACTGGGGCTGGGGGCAGGCTGGGCTGAGAAGGAGTTCGGTTTCCTGAACGCGGACTTCGGAGGGAGAGGCAAAGTCATGGACGAGAGCATAAGGCTGATGAAGACACTGTGGAAAGACGACATAGTGAACTTCGAGGGGAAGTACTTCCGCCTCAAGGACGCCCTTTTCCTCCCGAAGCCTGTGAGAAGAGGCATACCGATCTGGATAGGGGGAAACGGCCCCGTATCGGTAAGGAGGGCCATCAGACTCGGGGACGGCTGGCACCCTGTCGGGGTCGACCTCCGCGGGTTCGAGGAAGGCGCCGGCAAGATACGGGAATCGGGCAAGAAGGTCACGCTCTCTGTGAGGATGACCACTGATGTGAGGAAGAAGCGCGAGGCGTACGCGGGGCCCAACATGGAAAGGCGGGTGGCAGTGTCGGGGAGCCCGGCCGAGATTAGGAAGGAGACAGACGCCTACGTCAACGCGGGACTGGAGTATTACTGTGCTTCCATCAACCACCCGGCGGCGGCGGACATAGTCGACGACCTGAGGAGGTTCTCGTCCGAAGTGATGAGATCCTACACCTGAGCGCCCGGGTAGGTCGACAGGCCGTTGCGCCATCCTGTGTAGAGGAGAGGCTTGTAGACGCGGAAGTTCCAGAAGTCTGTGAACGCATCCGTTGCGTAAGCAGCCTCAACCCTTGCCACCAGCAGACGGTGGTCGCCCAACTTCCTTCTGGAGCTTAGCCTGCACTCCATTGTGGCGAGCGCACTATCAATCACGGGGACGTCGAGGGCGGTCCCTTTGTGGTGTTTCAGCCCTGCGTCGGCGAGTTTGTCTTTAGCCTTCGCACCGCTGATAGTAGCCAGCAAGGAGATGGCGTCGGACATATTCCTGTCGAGAACCGACAGCGAGTACGACCCGGCCTTGAGCGCGAGTTTGCAAGTGAAACCCGACGGGTTGCACGCGACCGCGACCAATGGAGGGCTGTCAGAGATGGAAGCATAGGAGACGACTGGCATGGCCGAGACTCTCCCGCCTGACTGTGCGGCCATGACCAGTGGCACCTGCGGGTAGAAGAGGCGGTGGACGAGTGAAGGGTCTACCTTCAAGCGGACTGCCAGCCTCGCATGATTACATAAGGAGTCCCTATGAGACCTGGAAATTCGTGGTCAGGACGTCCCCCCATTCGTCCGCAAGAACGGCTGTATAGACACCGGGCTGCAGCTGGCTCCCGGAGGCGAACCCATTCACAGACAGACTCGTCTGGATGATCCAGAGCCGCGGGGTACCCGCTACGGTGACGAGGGCTCTGGAGGAGTGAGGTTCGAGAAGGAAATACTGCGGCACGCCAGCGGCCTCCTGGCCGGAGCAGGCGGGCTCACTTACGGGAGACAGCGTCCCCAGGGTGTAGTTATCCTGGGTGTAGTGTCCATGCATCACCCCCAGCTCAACGGGCCAGCCTACCGTGCATGTCCCCAAGAGCATGCTCTGAGGTAAGCCCCACGAATCAGCGGCAGTGACGTTCTCGATCGAATCGGATGTGCTGTTGGCCCAGCCGGTGAGGAGAACGGTGCCCCCGGGGGCAACAGACGTGGTGTTGACATTCAGGTGCAGAGTGAAACCAAAGGGAGAGTCCAGCGTGACTGAAGGCGAGTAGACGTTGTGGAGGGGGAAGAGGTATGGCGGAATGAACAGGGCTGCAAAGACTGTGATTACTATTGCGGCAAGCACTATGGACATGTTCCTGACACTCCTGCGATATGCCAGGTCGTCGGAGCTCATCGGCTAGGGAATGGCCTCGAGGGGTCTTTATTCTAACCGGGCGAACGCGCTCTGCCCCGAAGGGCGAAGGCGACCGCCCCAGCTACAACCAAGACTCCGACGCCGATTCCACCGATGACAAGTGAATTCAGCGAGAAGCTGGCAGTCGCAGCGGCCGGTCCCTGAAGGTCAATGGCAGTTGAGGCGCCGGTGCCGTTGGCACCCTGGGACCACCCGGCGAAACTGTAGACGAAGGAATCCGGGTTCGCCTGAATCTGGATACGCGCCCCCAGGGGAGCGAACACGGTCGCCGAAGACCCAGGAGAGACATTTCCTCTTTGGCTTCCGAAGCTATAGGTGACTTCGCCGTTATCGCCCGCGGTTAGCCGCAGCCCCGGATAGAAGGTGGCGTTCTCGAGTATTGGTGAATTGACCTGGATTGAAGGCGAGTTAGAGTCTCCCGAGTAGGAACCTTCCCCTGAGCCGTTCCATCCCTCGAACTTCCACCCCTGGCTGGCGTTTTGGGACATCTGAAGCGAGCTCCCGGCGTCTTCCCAGCCGCCTGAGGGGCTGACGGTCCCTCCCTGGCTCGGCTTGGCATTCATGGCAACCGAGTACTGGTGATGGTAGATCACCGCGGAAGTCTCCGGTTGGGAGGCTGTGCCGTTGGTCAGGGTCGCGGCGGTCCATCTTTCGAGGGTGTTACTTCCCGAGAGGAGGACGGGAAGTGACCAGGCTGACCCAGGGTCGAGGAAGAAGGTAGTAGAATTGGAGACCGGGGCCGAAAACTCCCTGCCGAACTGAACCCCTGTCAATTCAGGGGGCTCGGGCGTACCACCACCGACGACGGTGAAGCCAAGCTGGAGGCCGTATTGATGATAGTACTGCACGTCGTGAGTCTCCGACTGGGCTATTGTCCCCGATCCGTTCTCCGCCGCCCACCTCTCAGTGGAGGAAGAACCGGGGAGAGTGCTGTCGTAGGTGTAGATGGAATTCGCATCGGCCCAGCCTGAGGTACCCCCTGTGACCGCGAGGGACGACCCGAATTGGAAGGACTGGACCCCAGGGGGTGAATAACCGGTTCCACCCCCGATCACAGAGAAGCCGAAGGTGAATAGGAACTGGTGGAAGTAGACTACGTCCTCTGTCAAGGAAACTGAACCGCTGCCATTCGTCTGCTGGTCAGTCTCCCATCGTTCCGTCGCCGAGCTTCCCGCAAGCGTGTTTGACAGCTGCCAGGCCGTCCCGGCATCTGCCAAGTAGGTGGTCGGGACCTCGGTCAGGGCCACTGAAGCCTGCGCCCCGTTGAGAGTGTAACTTAGGACCGGGGGCGAATAGGCGGTACCGCCATCGAGGACGGAGTAGCTCAGCGTGAGCAGGGTTTTGTCCGGCGATCCGGTGATGAACTCGTAGGCGTCAGCATAGGCCGTCGCGCCATGACTCGAGAACGACTGCAGCTCCTCGGGGTTGGAGAAGGAGTAGCTCTGGGAGTCACCAAAGACCCTTGATGAGGTGTTGGTGTTGAACTCGTCTGCCCACATGACCCCCGAGGTGATCGCGGTCGACGGGTTGGTGTAGGTCACCGCCCCCTCTGCGCCGACATACTCGGCAGCGCGGTACCATTCGGTCATGAGCCCCGTGAAGTAACCATTGGAATTGTCGGACGTCGAAAGCCCGATGAACTCGGTGCCCTCGGCGACGTATGTCTTCACCCCCTCTGCACCTGTGCTCCAATCGCGAACCTGCATCTGGACCTGGCCATCGGAGAACGAAAGGCCAAGCAAGACGGGGTCGCCGTCGTTCACGTGCCCGCTGAAGTTCTCCACCCCGCCTCCTCCACTCGAGGGGAAGATGCTGTGGCCTATGGAATCGAAGACCTCGAAGTTGACGCTCCAGCCCGAGACGTGTCCCCCATTGAGGTAAGGCCAGTTGTAGCTCATTCCAATCTGATACCAGTAGCCGCCGTCTGTAAGGCCGTTGAGCAGGTAGGCGGGGCCGTTGCCGTTGCTGTCCGTCTGGGCCACGGCGGTGACGTTGTACGTGATGCTGCTGAAGCTCTGCTCGAAGGTGATTCCTATCTGCTCGTCGTACTTGGCAGGGGCGGTCGCGCCTGAAGGGGGGGTCGGCCCCGGGGAAAGCTCAGCCGAAGCCGGGTGCCGCCAAGCCTCCGGCTGGGCGGCGCCTGCCGTTTGCGACGAAGCCGCGACAAGAGCCAAGACGAACAGGAAGACCAGCACGCCTTCGCGGGCCCTGGACATCAATCGGGGACACTCGACAGCATGGACTTGACCGTTGCGGTTGGCCTTCGCCCCCCGTCGGCCCTATAAGACTGGACCGAGCGGGACAACGGGTGTGTGGCTTCAAGGTTAGGACAGCAACTCGGAAGGACGTCGATGAGCTCCTTCGCCAGCGCCACAGGATGTTCGGAGAATTGGGGCGCGCAGATTCCCGGGCGATCGAGGTACACGACGAGACGTTCCCTCGATGGGTGCGGAGGGAGATGAAAGCGAAGAGGATTGTCTGCTTTCTGGTCGAAACGGAAAAGGGAAGGGTCGTGGGAGGGGGCTCTGTTTGGCTTAGGGAGGTCCAACCTTACCCAGGCTTCCCTGGGGGGAAGGTGCCTTATCTGATGTCGATGTACACTGAGCCGGCGTACAGGAGGAAGGGGGTCGGCTCCCTGGTGGCCAGACAGGCCATCACCTGGAGCAGGCGCCACGGTTACCCGTCGATTACCCTCCACGGAAGCAGGTTTGGCCGTCTTCTTTACCTGAAGCTGGGCTGGAAGAGGTCTTGGGAGATGGAGCTCGACCTTTGAGAGGACGAAGCGAGCTTAGCGAGGGCTGAAACCGCGCCCTGAAGGAGGGTGCTACTCCTTGTCGATGAACTCTTCCGCCTTCGGCGGTTCGGGCGGTAGCCCCTTCCGCTTTCTTATCTCGGTGACGAGCTCCCAAAGCATGTTCTGTGGGACTGCCTGCCATGTCTTGAAGTGAGTATTCCACACGGCCTTGCCCGCAGTCGCCCCTCTCATCTTCTCGCTCAGGTCAAAGGTCTCCGATGCGGGAATCTCCCCTTCGACCACTGTCATGACTTCTCTCTGCTCTATCTTGACGAGCTTCCCCCGCTTCGCGCTTATGACCCCGGTGACGGCGCCGATGAGCTCGGAGGGGCCTTTCACCTCTATGCCCAGGATGGGCTCCAGCAGCGTCGGATTGGCCGAGAGCATGGCCCCCAGGATGGCGCGCCTGGATGCCGGCATCAGCTGGGCGTAGGTCCTGTGTGCCGGGTCTTCGTGGGGGACGAAGTTGGTGAGGGCGACCTTCACCCCCCTGGTGAACTCGTAGGCCAATGGCCCGTTCTTCATTATGTCGTCGAAGCCGGCCCTTATGGAATCCATGGACTCCTGCAGGAACTGGACCCCCTTTGTCACCTCGGTGAGGACGTTCCCCCTCTCATCTATGGCCTGGAAGTTTCTGGCCTGGTCGGGGTCCCACCCGTGGTCTCTGAGGGTCTTGATCACCACCTTCTTCTCAACGTTCTCCCCGATTGTCCCGTTACGTATCAGCTCGATGACGTCGGGCTCCAAAGGTTCCACCTCGATGAAGATCTTGTTGTGCCTGTTCGGCGACCTTGACATTATTGGCCCGGCGCGCGAGCGTATCGTCTCCCTGTAGTTGATGATGGGAGGAGACGTGATTATCTCGAGGCCTGCCTGCTGTATCTGGGTAGTGGCTATCTCCAGGTGGAGCACCCCC
>DASPOK010000116.1:0-3415 GCA_035626075.1 Nitrososphaerales archaeon | reverse complement strand
TTTCCGCGGGCCCGACGGGAATCGAACCCGTCTAGGGGCCGTCGCTGACCCTCGGGTTAAAAGCCCGATGCTCTACCTGAGTTCTCTCCATCACCGGAACTAAGCTACGGGCCCGCGCCAACCGTCGCGAAGTGCCCCGTATTTGACTGTGAATCGGCCGCTACCTGAGGAGGGTCCTAACGAGCCGGACACTTCGCTGCATCGTCTCGGGGTCCTTGTAGGGGGTCTCCATGATCAGTGGCCTTTCGCTGATACCCGGGTAGTGCAGAAATTCCCTCATCCCCTTGCGCCCGATCTTCCCCTTCCCCAGGTTCTCGTGCCTGTCCAGCCTGCTCCCAAGGGCTCCCTTCGAATCGTTCAGGTGAACCACCTTCAATCGGTCCAGGCCGATTACGTCAGCGAACAGCCCCATGGTCTGATTCACCGCCTCCTCGTTCCTCAGGTCGAAGCCGCAGGCGAAGGCGTGGCAGTTATGAGTAACTACCAAAGGAGCCACGAAAGACCCAGCCTCTGTGGTTAGATTGAAAACCTGACCACCGTAGTGCTGCTTCTGGATATGGCGAATTGGAAGCAAAAACACGCCAGGTGCTCTGAGAATCGTGCGCTGAGGCATCGTAGGAATCTGGTATTCGAACCCAAGTCTCCTCGAATCAGATTGACCGACTCTAATCTCAAACCATCCACTACCGTGCACTAACCTCCCTCCAATTTCGCTCTCCGTGGGCGGATGGTGGCCTACCGTGGCACGAATGTCAAGCTTGGCTAGCAGAAGTACCAATTGGTTAGCGACCATCTCAGATGCCGTAACAAATCGGACTCCGCTGCGATCCACACACCCGTCCCCCTTCAGATAACCGAGAACGAATGGCCGAATAATGCGCTGGTCTGCGAACAGAATCATCGAGGGAACCTTCTTGTTCCTAGCGGTGTCTCCAAATTGATCTCTAAAGAAGCGAGACAAAATGTTGGACCCTATCACGACTTTCACAGCACTCTCACCTTCATCGACCCAAGCTTTCAACCCGAAAACAGTGTCGAACAGCTGAATTGTCTGCTTGACTAGACTGGCTTCATGCTTTCCAAAACTGAGGGAGACTTTGCCATTGTCGCCTCCCCGGACTCCCAAACCCTTCCCCAAGAATGTGAAGCCTTCGGCGAGATATAGACCGAAGAGTTCCGCCATGCTTTCAGTGAGGGTCATCTGTGCGGGGAACACACGATGCCCTGGATGGCCACCGATGTAAGGTCGGAAATCAATTCGCGTTCTGCCATTACTCACAGGCTTCGGCATAAGGACGTAATTGCCCACCCGCCAGTCCCCCGCGGCGACCCAAACCGGTGGATTCGTCATTTTGACGCTCCAAGGACTTTGTTCGAGATACCGAATCCTGTTCACGGATACACAAAGAATTGGGTGTTCTGGAGTAACGGTTAGCCAAGGAAGCCCTGCAGGCTTCATCATAACGAGATCACCCACGTAGGGCCTTTGAACGGCTCGGGTCACAATGGTGATGCTCCCTGCAGAATCGAGAACGGCATCGCCTACGGAAACGTTCTCGACATTAGTGGGAACGCCGTTGGCCAAGATGAGGGACCCCGGTGGCAGGCATGAGTCAAAACACACCCCCACCCTTTCTCCCTTGACCTCATCAAGGATGGCCCTGATTTCCTCGAATCTAGCTCCCACGCTGTTCTTCTGCCCTGCCATATTCTCGAGAAGGACCGTCGTCTGGCCTTCGCCCCCTGAAATCGCCTCGTTGCACGCGCCGGCCACGTTTGCGATGCCCACGGCGCTCCCCTTGCCGAGATGACTCCCCAGGTGGACCACCAGGTAGTCGACGCCTAACGCGTCGCAACGTTTGACCTCCTCGTCGAGAGTATACCTGCTCATTTTCATGGTCGATTTCTCCGGGGACGCGAGGTTCGGAAGGTAGGGCATATGGTCCACGATTCGACGGAACCGCGTTTTCGCCCTCTTCTCCCTGAACGCAGTCACCACGTCATCCGGTATCGGCTTGAACTTCCACTGGTTCGGATTTCTAGTGAACATCTGGAAGGTCGTCGCCCCCAGCTCCTGGGCGCGGTCGAAGGCCAGGTCGAGGGAGCCTGCGACAGAAACGTGCAGTCCCACCATGGGCTCTTCTTGCATTCGAATCAAAAGAGGCAGAGTGTGGGTTTATGAACCCACGCTCTCCGTTTTCCTTCTTGCTTAGCGCTTCTTCGGCCTGTTCGTCAGGGACTTCTTGGAACCGGAGGCGCTCCTCGCCGGAACGGTTCTGCGCCTGTAGGTCCGCGTCGGCTTCTTTGCCAGGGTCGGCGCTCCGAACGATGTTGTCGATGGCGCTGTGTACGTCACCGGCGCGGGAGCCGGCTGGACGGTCTCGTACAGCGCTGGTAATGGCGCAGGTTCAGGCTCAGGGGACGGAGCAGGCTCTGCCACGGCAGGTGCCTCCGTGACTGGGACCTCTGGTGCCTGCTCCGTCGTGGGAGCGTAAGTTTCTTCGGGTGTCGGCTCAGGTGTCGCCACCGGTGCCGCTGGTGGTGTCGCTGTTGGTGTGGCCGCTTTCGTCTTCCGGTGTCCGAGATAGCCCCTTGGTGCGGCGTAGAGTACCGCTATTGCGCCTACGCATGCGCCAAGCAAGACAGTAGCTAGTTCCAGGACCATTGCTGACCTTGATACACCTCATCAGGGCTCTTCAGAGCCAGAGTCAAAGAATTGCAACAAAGACATCAGGGACATTCAACCAATATCAGCCCACGGCCCCAATGACCAGACGTTTCTCTCTCCGTCGCAGCAGCCTTCGGGGTAGCAGTTCGGACAGGACGTCTCGCTTATATGTCAGGTCGTCTCAAACCCGGAGGCATAATGCTGCAGGTCCAGTGGGACAAGATCTGTACGGAGATCTTCAAGTTCGACAGGAGGGTGAGGTCCGCCATCATCCTCGACCAGACGGGGAGGCAGATAGCGGGAGGGATGAGGAAGGGGATACCGTCGATGGAGCCGCAGAGCGAGGACCTCCGGCTCATCGCAGGGATGACGATTCAGATGAGCAACGATAGGACCTGGGACATGTACTTCGGCAAGAACCAATTCACCTTTAACAAGAGGGAGAGGCTGAACATAATGACGTTCTACCTAAAGGACAAGCTGGTGCTTATTTCAGCAGAACCCGATTTCACGCTACAGCAGGCGCAGGAACTAAGAAACCAGATAGTAACCAATCACGCTGAAGAAATCAGATAAAAGAGAATGAGTTAGGTCTCAGTTAAGACCTAGCTCAGGGAATTTCGCCTGAACGAGGCCAAGCTCGTTCTGCAGGGTCCGTATGCGCTCTGCGTACTTCTTCATGTCCTCGACGTTCTTCTGGACCTTCGCGACCTTGTAGCCGCGCCAGGCCTTTTTTAGAGCACCCCA
>DASPOK010000115.1:0-9892 GCA_035626075.1 Nitrososphaerales archaeon | reverse complement strand
AGGAGTCCTGACCTTCCCGCCAATAGTCAACGGAAGCATAGGGCCCCTGACGAGCAAGGAGTTCAACGAATCTGCGGCCTTCTCGCTCTCTGACCAGAACTATCAGATTGTGAGTGATATCATGGCGAATGACAGCGTCATTGGGAAATCCAGCGTCCCGCTTGTCGTGCTCAACACGGCGGGAAGAGCGCCTCTTGACCTTGCCATGGTCTTCCATATGCACCAGCCCATCTACCTCAACCTGCAGGGACAATTCGAGCAGCCTTGGGTTCAGATTCATACAGGGAACGATTTCGAGTATAACGGGACATGGTACGGGGCATATCTGTGGCACGTGTTGATGCTGCAGAGCCACCCTGGAATCAAGGTGACCTTCAATCTCCAACCGTCCCTCCTCTACCAGTGGAATGCGAGCCTGGAGGACTTCAAGTACAACGGATCCTTCCCGACACAGGGCGCCAGCCTGTCCTACGACCTCAAGGCGATTAACGAAACAGTTGCCGGGTACCGGTCTCTGGCGGCCAGCGGTCAGGCTGAGATACTCACTTCGCCCTTCTACCACCCCCTGTCGGCAATCCTTGTGAAATTGGGCTGGTCCAGCGACTTGCTTGCGCAAATCGAACTAGGGAAGAATTACACCGATTCCTACATGGATGTCAACGCAAGCGGGATGTGGACCCCCGAGATGGGCTTCACAATGGGCATGGTCCCAATCATGCAGGAAGCAGGAATCCAGTATACGGTGCTTGACCAGGCGAACCACTTTGTCGGCGCAGAGGGCCCCGCCTCGAATTCTTCGGTCTACCAGCCTTTCGAGCTTCTGGGGGCGAACGGGTCGCGCATTGTCGTGTTCTTCAGGGACACGGAAATCAGCACTGACCTGTCAACGGTGTGGAACAGTATCCCAAACCCGAGGGTAGCTGCCAGTGATTTCATAGCGGCCGTGGCCGACGTCTATAGGTCGTCCCCAGGCGGAGTCCTTACGATTGCGTCCGACGGCGAGAACCCAATCATTCAGGATGGGATAATCAGCGCCCTCGATTGGAACGCCATCTATGGAGCCATTCAGTCCCAAGGCTGGCTGCAGACATCTACCCTGGGTTCCATTGTTTCGCAGCGCCAGATAACAGCGAAGCTGACCTACGTCCCCGACGGGTCATGGTCTGGGGGCTTCGGCCTATGGATCGGAGCACAGTCCAAGACGGCGATTTGGCAGGCAATCGAGAAGGCCAGGGCAACCCTTGTCAACCTTACCGCCACCTATGGGGCCAACAACCCCGAAATCAAGAAGCTCTGGAACTACCTGTACATCGCCGAGGGGAGCGACTGGGAATGGCAGACTCCGACCGGGCCCGCCTGGTTCGCGATGCAGGGGTACAGATATGCCAATGCAGCCACGATGTATCAGGCGCCTGCAAAGGCTCAAACGAATCCATGGCCTGTGTACGTGGCAGTAGCTGCCGTGGCAGTCGTACTGATAGGAGTTGGGCTAGTGGTCGTGAGGAGAAGAAGGCCCTAGACAAGGGCCTGTTCGGTTTCCGCGTCGAAAAGGTGGGCGTTCGCGCTCGTGAGGTTCATCCACGCACCCGACCCGATTGCGGCGTGAAAGTCCATTGGGGCCCTGGCGACGATGGTCAGTTTTCCACTTCTTCCATGGACGAACTGCTCAGAACCCATCAACTCGCTCCCAAAGACGGACACCTCGACACTGCCTTCTCGCGGGCTCGTGTTCACGATGACGTCCTCCGCTCTTATCCCGTAGGTCGCCTTCTTCGACGATCCGTTGGGAATGACCCTCGCGATTGCGGGGTGAACAGGGAAGTTGAACTCCTCGCACTGGAACAAGGCTCCCGAATCGGAGGTCTTGATTGTTCCGTCTACGAAGTTCATCGCCGGGCTGCCAATGAAGCCCGCTACGAACTTATTGGCCGGGTGCGCGTAGATATCCGTAGGTGGAGCCACCTGTTGAATCATCCCCTGCTTCATTATGGCCACCCTATCGGCAAGGGTCATCGCTTCTGCCTGGTCATGCGTCACGTAGATTGTGGTTGTCCCGATTTTCTTCTGAAGATTCTTGAGCTCTATTCTCGTTTGGACTCGAAGCTTGGCGTCAAGGTTCGAAAGTGGCTCGTCCATGAGAAAGACTTTTGGATTTCTCACAATCGCTCTTCCAAGGGCTACCCTCTGCCGCTGACCGCCGCTGAGTTCCCTGGGTCTTCTATTCAGCAAGTCAGAGATTTCCAGAATTTCTGCCGCCCTGTTAACCGTCTTTTCGATTTCCTCCTTTGAGTATCCGCGCATCTTCAGTGGGAAGGCCAGATTGTCATGCACCGTCATATGGGGATAAAGGGCGTAGCTCTGAAAAACCATGGCCACATCCCTGTCCTTTGGGTGCACGTTGTTCACAAGGATGTCGCCGATGTAGACATCTCCCGAGGTTGGTTTCTCAAGACCGGCCACCATTCTCAGTGTTGTTGACTTCCCACAGCCGCTCGGGCCTAGGAGAACGAGGAATTCACCATCTCTTATGTCGAGACTAACATCCTTGACGGCAGGGGAATCCTTGAAGACCTTGGTCACGTTTCGGATTGAGACACTAGCCACTCTTTTTCACCCCTTGACGGAACCGGCCGTGAGACCGGTGACCAAATACTTTTGGAATATCATGAAAACAACGAAGACTGGCACCGCCATAATAAGCGACATGGCGGAAAAGGTGCCATAGTAAGTGTAATTCGGCGTAATCAGCGAGTAGAGGGCCAGAGGGAGCGTCCACATGTTGTTGGTCTGCAGCATTACGTGCGCGAGTGCAAAGTCCAACCATGAACCCATGAAAGCCCACAGGGAAACGGTGGCAACGCTCGGCAAAGTGAGTGGAACGAGTATTTGCCAGAATGCCCTCAATTCGCTAGCGCCGTCTATCATGGCCGCCTCGTCGAGGTCTCTCGGGACCGAGTCGAATGCACCCTTCATTATGAATATTGAGAGCGCGAAGGAGCCCACGGTGTAGGGGATTATGCATCCCAGGTACGTGTTGACGAGTCCGAACGTCGAGAAGATTAGGAACTGTGGAATGATGGTGACCACGCCAGGGAACATCGTGGGAAGGAGGAAGGAGAACATTAGGCCTGCCCGACCTGGAAAGACTCGCCTCGAAAATGCGTATCCCGCTGGTAGAGTGAGCGCTACCGATGCAATGACCGTTGATACGGTTATCACCAGGCTGTTTCGCAACCAATCGGCAAATGTGCCTCCCGTGACTTGCAAGTTAAAGACGGAAGTGAAATGATCGGTTGTCGGAGAATTCGGAAGCGGCAAGAAGCCGAGGAGGAAGTGCCAACCTGTGGCCAGAGTCTCTCCAGGTGTGAAGGCCGTCGAGACCACCCAGAGCACCGGGTAGATTGAAATCACTGCCATGACGATCAGGAAGGCATGCTTGAGGACTGATTGGACAACCTTCCTAACAGTCCACTGGGACCCCGAGCTGCTGGTCATGTTGCCTGCCTAGTCACCCCCATGTATCTTGTCCAGAGTAGTCCTGGGAAGAACAGAAAAATGAAAGCAACGACAGCATAGGCGGCGGCAACTGAGAAATTGAGGAGACCACCAAATGCGAGGTTGTAGGCCTGGGTTATGAAAATTGTAGTACATATGCCGGGACCCCCGGCTGTAATCAGATAGGCTGAATTGAAGTTATTGAAGGTCCAGATTGAACCTAGAAGCAGGCCGAGGATGATAGTTGGTCTGATCAAAGGTACAGTAATGTGACGCATCTGTCTGAACCCTACCGCACCATCGATAGATGCCGCTTCATACAATTCGGTGGGTATGCTTTGGAGGGCACCAGAGAAGATGATCATCATGAACGGGTATCCCAGCCAGATGTTCGCAACGACAATAGAGAAGAATGCCCAATGACAGTCTCCAAGCCAGTTGATTGGAGCGATGCTAAACTGTCCAAGAAACCTGTTGAACACTCCGTATTGAAAGTCGTACATCCCCTTCCAAATCAGCAGAGTAATGAAGGATGGCATGGCCCAAGGCACAATGAGAAACATTCGGTAGGCGGTTTTCCCCCTCACCTTCGAGTTCAAGACGAGTGCAAGAAGTAGACCGAGGGCCACGGTTGGAATGACGTTCGTGAAGGTCCAGATCACCGTGTTCTCGACGATGACTAGGAAGTCTGGGTCTGAGAAAATGTAGGAATAGTTCCTGAACCCAATGAGAAAGAAGTTCCTGATGTGGCCAAGGTTCATGTTAGTAAACGAGATAAAGACATTGTATGCGAAGGGATAGAGGATCAGAAAAAGGAGCCCAATCAGAGCCGGCAGTATGTACAGATAGGACGTCTTACTGGCCTTGAGTCTCTCAAGGACTGACGCCAAACTCGACGCCAACCACGACTGCTAAATCCGAGTTATAAGCCTGTGTTCGAATCCCCAATACACGTCCGCGGTCACAAAAGCCGTCTAGAACATAAGGCCAGCTACAAAAAAGAAAGGGATGGCAGACCTAGGCTAGGCTGCCAAGCGCTTTCAGTATGGTCGATTCTATTGAGTTCAGACCTGACTGGATCGCCGTAGTAGTAATGGTGGCGGAAGCGGTACTTGGTGCAATGGTTGTCAGGTAACTGCCAGTGGCAGTGTAGGCCTCACCCATGGCGGGGAAGTTCGGCGTGGGTCCGCTCTTCGCCGCCTGCGCGAGATACCCCACGGCGGCAGGGCTGCTCGTAATGGTGGTGCTATTCGCTAGCAACGCATTGCTCGGAAGGTCGCCGGCCAGGCTGAACTCGTCTGCCTGGTGTTGCTGGTTGGTGAACCATGCGACGAACTTGAATGCTGCTGCTGTTTCAGCTGCGGGCTTTCCAGACGCCACATACCACCCCTGTGCTCCTATGATCGGCGCCATCGGCAAACCTGTTGAGCTGACGGTCGGAAGTGGAGCGACTCCGTAGGTGATGTTTGCTTTGGCCCAGTTACCCTCGTCCCAGGGGCCGTCGATTATCATTGCTGCATTCCCTGAGGTGAACATGCTGCCCATGGTGTTGCAGCAAGTGTTGTACGGCATGTAACCGTCGTTGATCAGTGTGTTCCTGAATGCGATTGAATTGAGTGCTGCGGAACTGTTCAGCGTTGGATCGTTCGGGTTTGTTGGGTTGAAGATTGTACCACCGAAACCTGTCAGGAAGGGCCACCACCAGTATCCGCTATCGAGCGGGAACACGATGCATGCTTGTGTTATCGCCCCAGACGAGCTGGTCTTTGTCAGGCTCGGACACATGGATAGGAGCTGGTTTGTCGAAGTCGGCGGGCCATTAGGCAGCAAGGCCTTGTTGTACACCAAAGCAAGGCCGTTGATGTTCTCCGGGAGGCCCCAGAGGTGGCCTTGGTAGGTGAAATCCTCGATGGCGGCTGGGAAGTACTGGCTAACGAAGGTGGAGTTCACATACGGGTTTAGAGGGGTGATGAATCCTCCTGAAACAAGTGTTCCGGTCCAATCACTCGGTCCTCTGAGAACGTCCGGCGCTGCGTTTGCAATGGCTGCCGTTTCGAAGTCGGGTTCCTGCGTGTTTGGATCGTGGGTTTCTAGGTTAAGATGGATGTATGGGTAAGTTGTCGTGAACCCAGCCAGTGTCTCGTTGAATGCTTTGTACTCTGCGGATCCAGGCGAGTAATCCGCCCAGACGGTTAGGGTTACCGAAGCGGGAGGAGGAACGACAGTGCTGATTGCCGTCGCAGTGCTGATTGCTGTAGCTGTGCTGACTGCCGTCGCGGTGCTCGTCGACGGTGTCACGGTCGAGGCTGTGTAGTAGTACACTCCTGCACCTACTACCAAGAGTAGGATGATGATGATTACCACGGTGATGGCTGTGCTGATACCTCTTAGAGAGTTGTTTCCCTTTATTTTTCTCATGAAAGTCATCAAACCGAAAGCCCCGTTCTGCTTTATATGACTATTCCCGAAGGAGCTACCGGCGTTCGATGCCCGCGGTCCTTCTTGCCTCTTGCCATTGCAAACTGCAGAGGAAGCGTGAATGAGGAGAAGAATCCAGCGACCCCAGCGCCTATTCCACAAAGGCCAGGCAGAGCGCCCCGAGGAGCCCCACGTCGTCTCCTAGAGGGGTCAGAATGATTCTCGGAGGGCGGTTGATGGCATACTCGGGGACCAGTTTCCTGATGGGCGCCAGGACCAGCTCAGCGTTGTTGAGCGCGACGGCTCCCCCGATGGTGACGAGAGAAGGATCGTACAGGTTCACCGTGTTGGCAATGCCCACTGCGTTGAGTTTCCCCATCTCCCCGGCGACCCTGACTGCGAACCTGTTTCCCTCGGCTGCGCGCCTCAGGATGGTCGCCGAATCGACCCGCCCTCGCTCAATCCCCAGTTGGTTCTCGAGACTCCCTCCAGAATCCTCCTTTGCCAGGACCCTTGCGAAGTTCGGCAAGTTTCTCCCTGAGCAGTAGGCCTCCCAGTGCCCCTTCCGGCCACAGCCACAGGTCAGCCTCCCCAGCGAGTCGACCACGAGGTGCCCTATCTCCGCAGCGTTGCCATCCTTCCCGCTAAGTAGGTGACCGTCTACCATTGCTCCACCTCCTATTCCGGTGCTAATGGTGACGTACACCAGATTCTCATCCTTCTTGCCTGCCCCATAGGTCCTTTCACCTAGAGCGGCCGCATTGGCGTCATTCATCAGGACAACCCTGGCGCCCAATGCCTCCCTCAGGGGCTCAACTATGGGGACGTCCTCATAGGGCAGGTTGGAAGGCGAAGCCATTCTTCCTTTCCTGAGGTCGAGCGGGCCGAAGCTGGCAACTCCAATCCCACTGATGTGCTCCCCGCTCGGGAGGTGTTTCACACCTTCCCTGACCCGTTCGATTAACTGTTCAACATACAGCTCCACCTTGCTTGGAGTGGCCATACCGGTCGATTTCCTCCAAAGAAACCTGCCTTTTTCATCGCCTACGCAAACTCGGACCCTGGTCGCTCCAAGGTCGACCCCTATCCCGAATCGTCTTGGCACGGCCTTTGCACTCAGCGATGTCGGTAAATCCTTTGTGTAGAGCCCGCATGTGTTAATAACGCGGGTGCCCGAAGGATTGCAGCGTGAGAATAGGAATTCTTAGCGGAGGAGGGGACTGCGGCGGGATTAACGCGCTCATCCGAGCAGCGGTGAGAAGGGCGGAGTATCACGGCTACGAGATTGTCGGCATCAGGAGGGGATGGGCGGGACTCCTTGAGCCAGATACGCTCCCATTGGATTATGGTACGATTGAAGACATCGTTTCGAAGGGCGGAACAATTCTTCTCACTTCGAGGACCAACCCGTACAAGAAGGATGGGGGGCCAGAGGCTGTAATGAAGAACGTCGAGAAGCTCGGCCTCGACGCCTTGATAGTCATAGGGGGCGAAGACACACAAGGGGTCGCCCACAAGCTGGCTGCGGAGGGGCTGCGATTCGTTGGGGCTCCGAAGACCATGGATAACGACCTCTCTGAGACAGATGTTACCTTCGGGTTCGACTCGGCCGTCAACGTCGCGGTCGAGGCCATAGACAGGGTACGGACTACCGGGGAGTCGCATGAACGAGTGATGATTGTGGAGGTCATGGGGCGGGACTCTGGCTGGGTGGCAGCCCATGCAGGGATAGCATGCGGCGCGCACGTGGTCCTGGTCCCAGAGGAACCAATTGACATGGACGCCGTGTGCAAGACCGTTGAGGATAGGCGCAAGGCAGGCAAGAAGTTCTCCCTGGTAGTCGTAGCCGAGGGTGCGACCATCGGCAACCGCAACCAGGTCACCGTCGGACAGAAACTGGACGAGTTCGGTCACCCGGTACTGGGCGGCATAGGTCCGCTGCTGGCTGCCGAAATCACAAAGAGGACGGGATCGGAGGCAAGAGAAGTGGTGCTTGGCCATCTTATCCGTGGGGGCCCTCCCTCCGCCTTCGACAGGGTGTACGCGACCAGGCTGGGATTCGCAGCGGTGGACGCGATAAGAGGCGGGAAGTCCGATGTGATGGTGGCATCGAAGGGGAGTGAGATAGTTCTGGTTCCCGTGGCGCAGGCGTTGAAGTCGAAGAAAGTCGGTCTTGAGTTCCTCAGGCTAGCGCAGTCCTTCGGCTAGCTCCTTGGCCTTACAATCCCCCTATCGGAGATGAATGGCCATCGTTGCCTGAGGGTCAGATGTCCCAAGTCTGAAGGAGACGACTCCACGATACCCGGAAAGGTCCACGGATTGCCGTCCCTGTTTCAGAGGGACAGTTTCAGACCGAGCAGGCCCAACGGGCAGCGACAGAGAGTACTCGTTGACGGTGAGGCTGTTCGCCTTTGACGAGTCGATTCGCAACTCTGCCTCGCTCCGGCCGTCGAGAGGGATGCCCCCCCAGCTCCCGTCCATGACGTGCTCCCCGCTGATTCTGAAGGAGGCCGATGGATTGTTTGCCATGACAGAACCCAGGTCGAAGACTGACAAGTCGCGGTGGCCAGTGTCCACCGGCGTGGCATCATCCGCGCTCAGGTTCGCCGCCGTGGAGCCGGCGACGACCAGCTTGTCCCCTACCTTTTCGAAGGAAGTGACCCTGCCGCCGAACACACCGACCATGCGGACTTGGGGCGGGGTAATGTAAAGGAGGACTGAAGGCCCGTTCACAAAGTTCGCCCTCGACTTCATGTTGGTCTCGAACTCGTTCCTCGGATGCAAGAAGCTCTGTGAGTATGCGTTAAATGCGACGAGAATCCCTCCTGCGACGGCCTTGCAGACGGTCCTCGAGGGGGAGTAGTCTGTTCCGAAGTCGAAGAGTCTGACAAATCTCATCCCTTCGAGGTCCCCCAGTGGATCCCCGACCAAAACCCCGCCCCTGACGAAGAAGAAGAGCCTGGAGAAGGCTGAGATTGCGCACCCAGCCGCGGGCCAGTAAGCCCCGCTTCCATCGATCGAGTCCCTAGCGAAGTCGATACTCTTTGTCTGCCACTTCCCTGTCACCAGGTCCAAAGTCTGAATTCCCTCCAGTCCCCTTGTCCAGTCATTTCTGACGTCGAAGCAGACGTAGTCCAAGTGAGGGGTACCCTTGAGGGCAGGTGTGTCACTGATCCTCTCGGCCTGCCCTGTCTTAGCATTCACGGCAAACACTCCGAGATGCTCATGGCCGTCAGCCCTGGCGATCAGGAGCCGGTCGCCTACTGGGTCGTAGACTATCTGCGAAACCTCACCCGCCCACTTCCACTCGTGTGAAAGGGTGTCCTTCCAGAGAAGCCGAACTCTGTCTTCCTTGGCGTTGTAGGAATGAAGGTGGCTGAACTTGTTGTTGAAGAGAATCTTCCCCCCTTTCCCTGTCCTTCCTCCGTAGACCGCAGGCGCATGCACCCAACCACCGAAGTAAATCTCGTCGTCCACTGCTTCGACGGCGTTGTAGGTGTCCCCCCCGGACCGGGGGGGATTCCCGAGGTGGTCGAACCTGTAGACAGACTCCCCCTCGGTCTTCTGAAAGTGCACTTCTGCCTCGAAGGCAAGTGTGTAAGCTAGGATTCCGTTGTGATACTTGAGTCCGAAGATGCCCCCAGACCCCCACTCTGGACCGTATCTTGGGGGAAACTCGAATTGGGGCACCTTCGAGAATATGGACGACAAGCCGACGCTTTACATCCTCGGCGTCTGCCTTGTCTTACCCAGCCCAGCAGGGGCGAGGTTGAACTGAATCGTCTTGATTCGCGTCATCTCGTCGATGCTGTAACCTACGCCCTCCCTCCCAAGCCCCGAGTCCTTGTTCCCGCCGAAGGGGAAGTAGCCAACGCCGTGGGCGGGGGCATCGTTGATGCTCACCGAACCTTCCTCAAGCGCCTTTGCCACCTTCCAGGCCGTATAGAGGTTGTTCGTGAAGACGCACGAGTCAAGTCCG
>DASPOK010000114.1:0-7600 GCA_035626075.1 Nitrososphaerales archaeon | reverse complement strand
CCTGGTCGTCGCCGTGGCCCGGGACAGCACAATAAGAAGGAGGAAGAAGAGAGAGCCTCTCATCAACGAGCACGACAGGGTGAAGCTGCTCTCCTCGCTCAGGCAGGTGGATGCGGCCGTGCTGGGGGTTGAGGGGGACATCTACGTCACCTTACAACGGATCCGGCCGGACATTGTCGCGCTGGGCTATGACCAGTACCACATGGAGGAGGATGTGAAGGAAGAGGCGGCGAGAAGAGGGATGAAGCTTGAAGTCGTCAGGCTGGATTCGCCGTACCCGAAAATCAAGACGAGCCGGCTGCTGAAAGAACTTTAGTCTCGGCTCCTTCCGCTAAGCTTCTTCTCAAGCCTCGCCATGGAGCTGCTCACAGATTCCCTTCCCATCTCCTCAGCCAGCAACCCCCTGGTATCCTCAACCAGCATCCTCGCGACGTCTACCTTGCGCCTTGCCCCATTGACCACGTGGTCGTAGACAGCCAGCGGGGAGCACATGGAGTAGAGCTCCTCCATCACCTCGAAGTAACCCCTCGCTTTCACAAGTCTTCGCTGGAGTATCGAGTCCAGGACCAGCCTCTTTAGCTCCCCCACAGCGTCGAGGAGGCCGAGGAGGTATGCTTCCGGGGAGGCCCCCAGTGCTTCTGCCGAGGGAACCGGCTTCCCCTTCGCCAGTGCGATGACAGCGGAGGCTTCGACGAATTCGGCCTCCGGGGACACGAGGTAGCGGGAGACAGACCCGTCTGAGGACTTCTTGAGGGATTGCAGGAGCGACCTTGCCCTGGAAAGCTCTGTCTCGGCATCCTTGACCTTCCTCGTGTGGACGTCGATTATCGCCCTTGAACAGGAAGATATGACGTCCCTGCTCTCTTTCAGCACTCTGTCCCGCCTCTCCAAGAGGCCGGAGAAGTGAGACTCCGAGGCCTTCAGCGACCGCCTGACCTCTTCCAAGTGTAGGCTTTGGCCGTCATCCTGGACGTGATAAGCTTACTCTCTGGAAGAGTTTCGAAGCACAGTCACCGCCTTGCTTTCAGAACGGTCGGAGCATGTTTACATTGCTCGGCGACGAGGCTCAACACAAGTGCCGAACCGAAATTACCAGTCCGGAAGGTCTAGGGAATACAGGGCCATCAATGCACTCAAGAAAGACGGCTGGATGGTGTCGAGAAGCGCGGCATCCCATGGGGCCGTCGACGTGTTCGCGGCCAAGGGGGGGAAGGTTCTGCTCGTGCAGGTCAAGAGCGGCAAGGCGCGTGCGAGCAAGGAGGAGCTCGAGGAGCTTGTGAAGTGGGGGAAGAGCGCAAACGGGGACGCCGAAGTGTGGTACTATAAGGGGCGCAGCAAGGTGGTGAAGAGGAGGGTCTTTGCAGCAAGGGGTGTTGGCGCGTGAGGTCGAAGTGCTATTTCTGCGACGCAGAGCTGGAGTTGGTTGCCTACACCTTCAGGGTAGGCCCGCGGGACGAGCCGGTCTGCGAGGAGTGCCACATGAAGACGGTCAACCGCCGGAACGCAAAGGCGGAAGAAGAGAAGAGGCGGAGCTCAGGCTGAGGCGCAGGCACGCTTCAGCTCTCTGATTAGTGACGAGCATTCGGTGAACCTCTCGTCGTCGCTCCCCTCCTTGTAGCAGTCCAGGGCCTTTTCGTAGTCCCCCAGTGCGTTGAGGGCCTTGATTGTAGGGATCCCGCTCGGCTCGGAGAGGATGAGCCTCCCCGCAGTTTCGTACCAGCCGGCCGCATCGTCGTACTGCTCGAGTTGGTAAAAGCAGGTCGCGATGGACTCGCAGGTTTCGACCTTTTGCGGCGACGAGGAGAACTTCTCGAACTGCTCCTTCAGCACGTAGATCGCAGCGTTGCCGCTACGCATCTTGCTGAAGCCGAATCCTTCGGAGAAGTCACGCATCGGCTGAACCCGGCTCGGAATTGTCTATGTACAATCGGCTCTAGTTTTGTTGAGCCAAGTATCAAGGGTCCGACAACGGCCTAGTCCTTCAGCACCGCTGTCTCTGCCTCTCTGAGCTTCCTCCTCGCCTTTGCTTCGTTGAAGCGCCTCTTCTCCTCGGAAGTGGTAACGAGGAGTGGCGGGACGGGGGTTGGCCTCCCCTTCTCGTCCAAGGCAACTAGTGTGAGGTAACAGGAGCCGGCGTGGGTTCCCTTGCGGGTCGACAGGTCCTGGGCCTCCAGCCTCACGCCTATCTCCATCGAGGTTGTGCCGACGAAGTTGACCGATGCCTTGAGGATAAGCAGGTCCCCGACATAAACCGGGGCGTAGAAGTTCATTCTGTCGATGGAGGCGGTTACGACGTTCCTGCCCGCATGGCGCCAGGCGACTATGGCCGCGATCTCGTCCATGTATTTCATGATCGCACCCCCAAAGACGTTCCCCAGGATGTTGGCGTCGGTGGGTGTCATCAGCCTGGCGGTGGTCATCTCTGACTCGGAAGGTCTCTTGCCGCGAAGCTTCTCCATTGGCGTGCACGCTGCCCGGTCGGAACTTGATAAAGGTGAATCCAGCCACAGCTCGCGCAAGCGGTGCCCGGTTGATAGTCAAACAGATTCCCGTGGGGACCATGGCGAATTTCGTCTACGTGGTGATGGAAGAGGCGAGCAAGGAGGCGCTGGTGGTCGACTCCGGCTGGGAGATCAGGCCCATCGAGGAAGCTGCCCGGATGCTGGATGCCAAGGTGAAGTTCGCAGTCGCAACCCATGAGCACTTCGACCACGTTGCTACGCTTCCCGAGCTCGCGACAAGGCTCGGGGCAAGTGTCGTGGCCCACGAGAACTCCCCGTTGGAGTGCGACCTGAGGGTCAAGGACAGGGATGAGCTCAGACTCGGCGCCAGATCCATCAAAGTGTTCCACACTCCGGGTCACACAGAGGACAGCATCTGCCTCTATGACGGCAGGGAGGTCTTCACGGGAGACACGCTCTTCGTCGGGACCATAGGCAAATTCGACCAGGAGAGGGCAGAGGCCATGTACAACAGCCTGCACAACGTAATCCTGAAACTACCTCCCGCCACCATCGTGTATCCAGGCCACGACTACGGCGACGCGCCCTTCAGGAGCCTGGAGGACGAGAGGGAAACGAACCCCTTCCTGATGACTCGCGACCTCAGGAGCTTCCTTTCCCTTTTCGCATGAGGATAGAGCGCAGCAAGTCAATGGAGATGTTGCCTCCACTGATGACGAGCACTGCCTTGGAGCCAGGCTCGCTTCTCAGCGGCCCCTTCATGGCCGCCAGGGGAGAGGCGCCGGCAGGCTCCGCGACGATCCTTGCCAGCGAAAGCAGGTCGTAGATCGCATCCTCGAGCTCTGTATCGGTGACGAGCCCAATCTTGTCTACGAACCTCCTCGCCGCCTCGTAGGTGAGTTCCCCCGGGACAGCTGCCTGCATTCCATCGGCGATCGTTGGCTTGGGATTGATTCTGGACAGGCGTCCCGTCCTGATTGACTCGTACATCGAAGGGATTGCCACCGTCTCCGCACCATAGACCCTTGCCTTGGGGAGAGTTTCCTTCACGGCGATGGAGATGCCCGATATCAGTCCCCCTCCACCTATGGCGACCACGGCCGCGTCCATCCCAGGCAGCTGTCGCGTCATCTCCAGCCCGCAGGTTCCCTGTCCCGCGATTATGTCCGGGTCGTCGAAGGCATGAATGAAGGTGAGGTTCCTCCTCCGGGCGGTTGCCAAAGCAAGCTCGTAGGCCGAGTCGTAGCTGCTGCCGTAGCGTAGGATTTCGGCCCCCTGCTCTTCGATGGCCCTGACCTTCAGCGGGTTCGCGTTCTCAGGGACGCAGACTGTAGCCCTGATTCCGAACAGCCTGGAGGCGTAAGCGATGGCAATACCGTGATTCCCCGACGAGGCCGTGATGACGCCTTTCCTCAGTTCGGAATCTGGCAGTGATGCAAGTTTGTTGAGTGCGCCGCGCATTTTGAAGACGTGAATCGGGAGAGAGGTTTCGAGCTTGAGGTAGGTCTCTCTGCCGACGAGCTCTGAGACCCCCTTCGTGTACTCGAGGGGGGTCGGATAGATGTACCGCCTTATCCTCTCCTCGGCGAGCTCGATGTCCCTCAAGGTCGGGAGCCGGGCGCCGCTCAGCCGAACCACTTCTCCAGGGTTTCCGACTGGGTGTCCCTTCTCGTCTGGACCCTGCCTATGGCCGCCTCGACCCTCTCATGCGAGAAGGAATGCTCGTCGACAAGAAAGGAGAGGAGCCTTTGCTTGTCCATCGGCTTCCATTCTGGCTGGATTCCCCTAGTCGAGGGGGCGTTCAGATAGAGGTCGCGAATCTCCTTAAAATCAACCGTCGGGAGCTGTTCCCCGAGCTCCTTGATGAATTCGAGGCGCCCGTACTTTTTTAGGTACTTAAGAGCCGTTGCTGGTCCTACTCCCTGGAATCCGTCAGGGTTGAAATCGGTTCCCAGCAGTATTGCGAAGTCCACGAGCTGTTCCCTCGAGAGCCCCGTTGACTCCAGCACGGAAGACAAACGGATACGCTCCGGCTGCACGTTGATGACTATGCCCTTGCTCGGGAGCCGCCTCTTCCCCGAGATGGTGACATTCCTGACAAGGACTGGTGCGCCAAAGACCAGGGAGTCGTGGTCCTGGGAGGCCACCGCGTTGACGGTTCCCTCCATTGCCATCCTCGAAGCCTGAGCCTCCCCCTCCGATGGCGCGTCCACCCAAGGGATTCCCATCGCTTCGAGCAGGTCCTTTGCGTCTGCCACCATGTCACGTCTCAGCACTGTCGAAGCCTCGGCATACTTCCTTGCCTGGGCCATGTCCCCAGCCTGGAGAGCCCGGAGGTACTGGTCCTTGGCCTCCCGGCGCTGCTCGGAACGGCGCCTAATCTCTTCAGTCTTGAGCTCGGGGGGCTTGCCGTCGAAGACATAGACCAGCTTCATGCCGAGTTCGAGGAGGTTGATGTTCCTGTAGAAGAGGCCCGAAATGTGAGAGGTGACTCTTCCCTTCGAGTCCTTGAGGTGCCCACCATCCATCCCGCGAATGATTGCCAGGAACTGGTACAGGGTGTTGTAGCCGTCTACGGCGAGCTTCCACCCCGATAAGTCCTCTAGCTGTATTTTCTCCCTTGGGATGGAATCTCCGAAGTCTACTCCCATGGGTGTGGGCACCCCGAGTCCGCTTGATTTATCGCTTCGGTTACTCGCTCATGCGGGGCATTCGGGGCTCTTCGGGTGGCTTCTCCTGGAACTCGATCCTGCGCTTGTCTTTGGAAACCCATCTGATTGTTATCAGCCCGAGGATTTCGAGTTGCATAAGGATCTTGTCGAGCTCGTCGGGAGAGCACTTTCCCCCGTTCTTGTTCAGGGCCTCGAACAGGTCGTCGTCTGTGGCGCTCTTCTTCTCCTTGATCCATTCGAAGGCAGCGTATCTGAGGGGATATCGCATCAGTTCCACATCGTGTAAGAAACGGCAGGGTCGGCTCTTTCTCGGAGGTATAAAAGGTATGCCGAATCCCACTCTAGGAGGAAGGCGGCGCGACCGGGGCAAAGGTAGTTGCCTTCATGCGCGCCACAGGGACCCCATGCCGCTCATCCTCGTGGAATCCCGGGGGACTTCCGCACTCTTGTCGCTAATGGGGGGGCAGCTTGCTCGACATCCTGCTGACCGCAATCAATTCGTACTGTCCGACGAGCGGGGCCTTCGACACTACTTCTTCGACCTTGTCAATCATCCCCTCCTCTTCCGGGGCAACTACGTCTACAATTATGGCAGAGAGTCCGTACGCGATGGGCTCTATCCTCTGACCTCTAATCTGAGCTGGCTTGGGGAGCAGGCTAGCCACGGAGTCGATTATCTTCTGGTGGTCTGTACTCGTGTCCTGGGGAAGGAGCTTGAGCCTGATGACGTAGGAGCCCACGGGGGATATCGCCTATGGACCCTCGAATCCGCAGTTGATGCACTTGTAGCGCCTAGAGAACTTACGGCATTTCTCGCACCGCCAGATCAGTGTTTCATGGCAGTTGGGACAGTTGAAGTGCGTTGCCCTCTCTGCGGGCTTTACCGGTCTGTTGCAGGAATTGCACTGGGGCAACGTGACTGTGACTTGAGACATTTCTTAGGAGCCCCTTCTGCGCTGGCTGATATAGGTTGCTGACCTAGGGGCCGTCCTGACCCTCGGTGAGCAGAGAGCGGACCTCGGCAGAAGCAACGACCTTCGCCACCCTCAGCAATCCTTGAACGCCGAGCGCCCCAAGAAGGGCGGTGGCATGGAA
Source organism: Nitrososphaerales archaeon (assembly GCA_035626075.1). Taxonomy (GTDB): domain Archaea; phylum Thermoproteota; class Nitrososphaeria; order Nitrososphaerales; family Gagatemarchaeaceae; genus UBA183. Next base: position 1,371 of record DASPOK010000114.1, on the reverse strand, counting down.
ATCGAAGTCGGACTGGCTGAGCTTCTTGGTCAGTTTCGGTGCCGCCAGGGCTGTGATTATGGCCTCGAGGTCGTCGTTCGAGAGCTTCTCCAGGACTCCTCGCAGCCTCAGCATGGTCCTCATCTCCTTCAGGAAGGCGGACTCCCATTCTTCCTGGTAGTTGGCCAGAAGGCCGGGGTCGTTCCTCCGGAGGCTTTCGCAAGTCCACTTGGCCGCCGTGACGGCTCCTGCCACAGAAGTCATTATGCCCCCGGCCGTCGTCGGTTTGACCTGCCCCGCCGACTCTCCGACAAGGATTCGCCTGCCCCGGACGAACGTCGGCGCTGGCCCCCCTACATAGATGGGGGCAGATACCCGACGCAGGATGGTGCTCCTTCGGTCCGCAAGGAATGTGTCGAGAGCCTTGAACGGGCTGATTCCGTAGCCTGCTGCTCCGACCTTTGCCCTGTGCCTGCCGAAAGGTATCACCCACGCGAAGTAGCCAGGATACTTTACCGCGTCCAGGAACACTTCGACGACGTGCTCCTTCACCCAGTCCCCCTCGACCTCGTACTTCGCTGCAGGGAGGATGCCCCGCCTGGGGCTGGAGGCTGGTCCCGTGGCATCCACGAAGTAGCTCGAGCGGAACACATCTTCACCGACTCTTGATTCAACGTGGTCTGCCTTTTCGACCGACGAGGTCACCCTCACCCCGGTCACGACGTTCGCACCTTCTGAGGAGGCCGCCGCCGCGACCTGTTTGTCGAAGGCACTCCTGTCCAGGACGACGACGTCGAGGGAACTTGCATTGATGCTGAAGTGCTCGTCGGCAGGGGAGTGAATCAGGGCAGAAGCGATTCTGTTCTGGACGACGTCGCTGTGCGGTTGATACCCGTACTTCTTGAGCCCTCGCAGACTGACGAGGCCGTCACACTTCTCAGGTTCCCCGACCTCGGAGTGCTCTTCGGCCACCAGGACGCTCGCTCCCCTCCCTGCCGCCTCGGCTGCGAAGGTCAGGCCTGCTATGCTTCCCCCTGCCACTAGGACGTCGTAGGTCTGAGTCAAATCACTGGACTGTTGTAAAGCCTTAACCGGACTCGTATTAACCATTGACAAACAATCCGACATGAAACAGGCCATAGTCGTGAGGACGGACCTGAAGATGGGCAAGGGGAAGGTGGCGGCGCAAGTCGCACATGCGTCGCTTTCTGCTGCGGAAGGGGCACACGAGAGGAGGTCAGGGTGGTACGAGAAGTGGAAGGATGAAGGTCAGGCGAAGATAGTGCTGAAGGTCGGCTCCGAGGATGCGCTCAGAGACCTGCTCCTAAAGGCGAAGAGCGCAGGGCTGCCGGCTGCTCTGGTCGAGGACAGGGGGCTGACCCAGTTGGAGCC
>DASPOK010000113.1:0-3200 GCA_035626075.1 Nitrososphaerales archaeon | reverse complement strand
GATGTAGAAGTAGAAGATGGCTGTTACTGCGGTCGCCACGACGCCGACGACGAGGTAGGAGATGTACCCGGTGAAGAACCAGGTTCCTCCGCTCCCTCCTGCTATGACCTTCGCAGGCGAGAAGTAGTCCGCGGTGCCCGTTACATACTGCAGCGGGTCCAGGACTAGGATTGTGATGATTGTGGCCAAGAGGCCTTGGATAACGGCTGCCCAGATGAACCGGCCAGCCCACTTGCCTTGGGTGGTCCGTATGCCGTACGTGTTTTCCATGGGGCGCACCCCCGAGGCGAGCTTATAAGCCCCCCGGGCGATTCTCGACCATGATAATCAGGCTTGGGGCATCCTATGAGTTGGTTCCTGTTTCATCTTCCAAATTCTATGGTTTCCCCTCCCTCATCCGTTAGGTAGCCCCAAGAGAAGCTTGTCAAGGGGCGGGGCGCAAGGCGAGGACAACGCATGTTTCGAAGGCCAGTTCTCAAAGGTGGGAATAGTGCAAGCGCGTTAAATAGGAAGCAGGCCTTCTTGGGCCGGAAGGGAAATGGCCAGCAGCGCCAAGCTGAGCAGGATAGTCGTGGCCTTTGACGGTTCAAAGGATGCAATCAAAGCCGTCCAACTCGCCTGTTCGTTGGCAGCTAAGTACGACTCTGACATCTCGGTGGTGCACGTCTATTCGCCCCCCTTGATTGGGTTCAGCGCTGCGTCGGGTATGCCGGTCCCTGACTACAAGGAGTTGGAGGACTCTGCTAAGGAGACGGGCCAGAACGTGCTCTCGAGAGGGGTTCAGCTCGTCACTGAAACAGGGGCAAAGGCAAGAGGGGAGCTACTGCAGGCACCGTCTGTCGTCGATGCACTCGTCGAATATGCCGCGAGGGAGAAGGCGGACCTCATAGTAGTAGGGACCAGAGGAATGTCAGGATTCAAGAAGCTCATCCTCGGCAGCGTCTCATCGGGACTCGTCAGTCACTCGCCGTGCCCGGTGCTGGTGGTGAGGTGAGCGGATGATCTACGTGAAGGACATAATGGCAAGAAACGTCAAGACGGTCTCCGCCGATTCCACCATAACCCAAGCCGCGAAAGCAATGGCCAAGTGGAAAATAGGGGCACTTGTCATAACGGAGGGTGCTTCTCCTGTCGGTATCATCACCGAGGGGGACATCTCCAGATGTGTGGCCAAGGGCGTGAGCCTGAGCACGAAGCTGCACAGCTTCGGGAGGAAGAAGCTGATTTCCGTTAGTCCAGGCGAAAGGGTGGAGGTGGCTGCGAAGAAGATGGCGGAGGGGGGCGTGAAGAAGCTGCCCGTCATGGAGGATGGGAAGCTGGTGGGTATGATAACACAGACGGACATTGTGAATTCTAGCTTCGCCCTTGTCACGTCGCTTAAGGAAATGGTGCAGGCCCGCTACCGGCCTCCAGACTTCGAGATGTAGGGCCCCGGCCCCATTGTGCGTCTTCTCCCAAGAACTGACTTTAAGCACCCGCACGAAGGGGCGACATCCGGTTGAGTCTCCCCCCATACACCATCGTGGTGGATTACGTGAGCGAAGGTGAAATCGCCAACCTCATACGGGGATACGTCGAGCTGAAGGGGAAGAAGGTCCGCTTTTCCGGCGTCGCCTACGGACGCTTCGGAGGCCAAAACTTCTCCCCGCAGTTCACCGAGGCCGCCAAGGACCGGCTAGCCTCCCTCACGGGTGACTTCTCGAAGTTTGAGGAAGACGTGCAGCTGAGGCTTGTCAGAGGGGAGTTCGAGGCCAAGCCTAGGAAGGGCGAGCACCATCATCATCGCCACCTAGGCGAAGGCGGGGGAGCAGAGAGCAGTTGAATCTGCTGGTCGGCGCCACCGGGTTCATCGGGGGGCACGTTGTAGAGTACCTATTCCAGCAAGGAGAGATATCGAAGGGCATTTTTCGAAAGGGCTCCCACCTGAAGATAATGGATTCCAACGGGGTCCAAGGGATTGAGGCAGACCTTCTGGACCATCACGCCCTGCACGAGGCAATGGATGGGGTCGACGTCGTCTACAGCATGGCCTCGCCTATGCCCGGGTCGGACTCGGACTTCCTGAAGGCCAACACCCAGGGGTTGCTCAACCTTCTCGAGGTGGCGACCGAGTCGAAGGTCAAAGTGTTCGTCCAGCTCAGCACCCTGGATGTCTATGGCTTCGGTTCTAAGAACGTGAACCCGTCGTCTCCCCTCATCCCCTCAGCCGAATATCAGAAGTCTAAGGCGGAGGCAGAGAGGCTACTCCGGGAGTTCTCCAGACGAAATCCCGAGCCGAGGATTTCGATCCTCAGACCCGCTAGAGCGGTGGGGTCGAGAGATGAGACCCTAGCAATACCGATTCTTAGGATGATTGAATCTGGTAAGGTGACCGTTCCGTCCGAGGGGAGAATGTCTTTCTCTCACCCCCAGGACATCGCTCAAGCCCTGTACCGGGCGGCAACGGGGAAACTAAACACGGGCAGCACCTTCCTAGTGAAGTCGTTCGACTCCACACCTGAGGAACTGGTGAAAGGAATGGCAGCTTCCCTTGGCAAGGTCGTCGAGGTCAGGAGGCAGGGCCTCTTCTCCAGTTCCGCCCTCCCGAAGTATGTATCGGAGCAGCTGAAGGCTTCATTGAGGATAGAGGAGCAACCAAGTTGGGCTGAGTTGGGGTATGTCCCCAAGTACGACCTCAAAGGCACATGTGAGGAGATTTCGGCCTGGTACAGAAGAGAACCCTGGGTTACAGAAGACGCGTAGGAATCGCCAGCATCCTCAGGGAGATGAGGCAGATGGTCTACGGCTCCGGCAGCAAGAGGGCTACTGCCTTGGCGCGGTTGCAGGAGGCCGAGCATGGAGACCCGTTCCGAATCCTCATCGGCACCATCCTGTCGCAGAGGACAAGGGACGAGAACACGACCAAGGCAACTGAAAGCCTGTTTTCAAAGTACACTACCCCATCCCAGCTCGCGAGCGCTGACCCCGACACCGTGCGCCGGCTGATCCGGCCGGCGGGCTACTACAACGTAAAGACAAGGAACATCATCACTGCTTCGAGGCAACTCGTCGACGAGTTTGGAGGCAAGGTGCCGGACAACGAAGAAGACCTACTCAAACTGCGGGCCGTGGGACGCAAGACTGCCAACTGCGTTCTCGTCTACGCTTTCAACAAGCCCGCAATCCCTGTCGACACTCACGTACACAGGATTTCAAACAGA
>DASPOK010000112.1:0-4789 GCA_035626075.1 Nitrososphaerales archaeon | reverse complement strand
TTAGGTAACCCACGATAATGACTCCAGTCGCCCTGTGGAGAGTGTAGCTCCACCTCTCCACGTTGAACCCCAGCGGGTTCAGGCTGGAAAGCAGCCCTGACCTAAAGCGTCGAGCCTCTGTCATTTGCTCTCCGGGCTCGCCTGCGAGAAGTCGAAGGGCGGAGGCTTGGTGCCTTCAGTGGCAACCACCTGAGGCGCCGGAGGCACAAGCCGGGACCCTGTGCGCCCTTTCTTCCTGAGGAGCCTCTTCTTCAGAATCTCCATCCTTGCCATTTGTATCGCCTTCGCCGGGTCCACGTCCTTTGGGCAGACGAAGCTACAGGCCCCAGCCATGTGGCACCTCCACACCCCCTGAGATGTGTCCAGGAGGTCGACCCTCTGGTCCCATCCCTCGTCTCTTGGGTCGGCCAAGTACCTGTAAGCCTGAGTGATTGCCTGGGGGCCTGTGTAGAGGGGGTCCAGAGCCGCCGTCGGGCATGCGGCGTAGCAGAGGCCGCACATTATGCAGTAATCGAACTGAAGGAACTTCGCCACCTCCTCCGCGAGCACCCTATACTCCCTGTCGGAGTGGTCCCTCTCCCCTATGTCCCTCCTCATGAGGAAGGGCCTCACAGACCTGTGATGGTCAAGGAATGGCATTATGTCGACAACCAGGTCCTTCACCACGCTCATGTTGTGAAGCGGCTCGATGGACACCGTGTCAGTCTTCAGAGAAGAGACCTGGGTCTGGCAGGCCAGTTTCGGCAGTCCTTCGATGGTCATCCCGCAGGAGCCGCATATGCCCATCCTGCAGCTGTGTCTGTACCCCAGGGTGCTGTCCTGCCCCTCCCTCACCTCTGTGAGGGCGTCCAGGACCGTCATCCCCTTTCTGTACTTCAGTTCGTAGCTGACTCTCTTCCCGCCCGTCCTGGTGACCTTCAGGGTCAGTTTTTCCATGGTCTTACCTCAATACTTCCTCTCGACTGGCCTCCACATAGTGATAGTCACCGGGGAGTAGCTGAACGAAGGGCCGTCGTCCGTCCGCAGGGCAAGGGTGTGCTTGAGCCAATTCTTGTCATCTCTGTTCGGGTAGTCGAGCCTGGCATGCCCCCCTCGCGACTCCCTCCTTTCGAGGGCCCCCTCGGCAACAGCCTCTGCAAGTTCAAGCATGACACTCACTTCGAGAACGTCCTGCAGGTTGTAGTTGAACACCCGGCCCCCGTCGGTGACCTTGACTCCCCTGAAGGCCCTCTTCAGTTCCTTGATCTCCCGAACCGCGTCGACTAGCCCAGCTTCGTCCCGGAAGACATAGACCGACCTGTCCATCACGTCCCTGAGCCTAGTCTTCACCGCGTAGACATCCGCCGAGGCCGTCTCGTTCCTAAACAATTCTCTGAAAATCCTGGTCTCCTCGCCTTCGATGAATGAGCCTTGGCTCACTTCGGGGGGCCTGTTCTCAGACTCCAGATAGCCGACCACGTCCTCGCCGACGATCTTCCCGTACACGAGGCATTCCGCGGTGGAGTTGGCACCCAGCCTGTTGGCGCCATGGATGCTCACACAGGCACACTCTCCCGCGGCCCAGAGCCCCTTCACCTCGCGGGAATGGCTGTCCAGGACCCTTCCGTTGATGTCGACCCTTACCCCACCCATGGTGTAGTGGGCCGTCGGCTTGATGCGGATAGGCTCCTCCACCGGGTCGATTCCGGTGAACTTCATCGACAGCTCCTTGATGAATGGGAGCTTGGAGTCTATCTTCTCCTTCCCGAGGTGCCTGAGGTCCAACTGCAGATAGGGGAGCCCCGAGTCTTCGTCCTTGAATCCCCTCCCTTCGTTGATCTCCTTCATCATCGACCTCGAGACCACATCTCTCGGAGCAAGCTCCATCTTCGAAGGAGCATATCGTTGCATGAACCTCTCGCCCTTCGAATTGACGAGGTAGCCACCCTCCCCCCTTGCCCCCTCCGTGATGAGGACCCCCGTGGGAATCAGTCCTGTGGGATGGAATTGCATGAACTCCATGTCCTCGATAGGGAGACCCGCGCGATAGGCGAGCCCTATGCCGTCCCCCGTGGTGCTGGCTGAGGTTGCCGTGAACTTCCAGAGCTGGCCCGCTCCGCCGGTAGCGATTATTCCGGCTTTTGCCCGGAAGAAGACGAACTTTCCAGTCTTCAGTTCAATGGCGGTGAACCCCTTGAAGACGCCGCCCTCTATTACCATGGATGTGACAAAGGTCTCGTCGTACCTCGCCCAGTTGTCGTGTTCCTGCAGCTTGTCATAGAGGGTCCGCATCTCGAAGAAGCCCACCTTGTCCTGGGCGAAAGTCGCCCGGTTGAAGCTGTGCCCTCCGAACGGCCTCTGCGCTATCCTGCCGTCCTCCTTCCTGGACCAGGGAATCCCCCACCTTTCCAACTGGCGAATCTCGCCGGGGCAAAGCGTGACGAACCTCCACACGGTGTCCTGGTCGGCCAGGAAGTCGCTCCCTTTGACGGTGTCCCAGGCGTGCAGTTCGAGGCTGTCCCCTTCTTCCGGGTAGAGCACGGCTGCCGTCCCACCCTCTGCCCCGACGGAATGGCTGCGCATGAGGGCGAGCTTCGAGACTACAGCCAGGCTACGGACCGAGCTCTTCGACCTAGACAGGACCTCAACGGCAGCTCTCAGCCCGGCCAGACCACTTCCCAATATGACGACGTCGTGGTCGATGGTCTCGGCCATGGTAGGGGTGGCAAGGAACGGAGGATATACGGCGAGCACCTAATTTGTGAGGCAACAGGCTCCGGGAGATGGCTCTGGTCCTGGCGTGTGAGTCGCGTCGTCCGAAAGGCCTCGTCGAAGGAAAACCTAAGAACCATCCGCACTGGCCTGGGCAACGAGGAATCGATGGTCGAGAGCCTCAGGCATGACATAGTGATAGTGGGCTCCGGCATCGCAGGCCTGCGGGCAGCCATCGAAGCAGCCCGTGTGAGCGCAGGGAAAGCGGACATTGCCGTTGTGACCAAGGTTCAGGCCATGCGTTCACATTCGGTCAGTGCCGAGGGAGGGACCGCGGCCGTGCTTTATCCAGAGCTCGGAGATTCCCTGGAGTCGCATGCTTTCGACACGGTGAAGGGTTCAGATTATCTCGCTGACCAAGATGCGGTCGAGAGGCTCGTGAACAACATGCCCCAGGAGATATACCAGCTCGAGCATTGGGGGCTCCCCTGGTCAAGAAGGGATGACGGCAGGATAGCGCAGAGGTGGTTCGGCGGCTACAGCTACCCAAGAGCCACCTACGCGGAAGACAAGGTGGGCTTCTTCGAGATGCAGACTCTTTACGACACCGCCATCAAGTACGACGACATCCACTTCTATCAGGAATGGTTCGCGACCTCGATTCTGTCCGAGTCAGGGGAATTCAGGGGAATCACGGCCATTGAGATGAAGACGGGGGGATTCGCCCAGATCCTGGGGAAGGCCGGCATCGTCGCGACCGGAGGTTCGGGGCGCCTCTACAGCTTCGCAACGTATGCCTACAGTTCCACCCCAGACGGCATGGCCACGGCGTACCGTGCAGGCATTCCCCTGAAGGACATGGAGTTCATCCAGTTCCACCCCTCAGGGCTGATCCCTTCAGGGATACTCATCACCGAGGCAGTCAGAGGGGAGGGGGGAGTGCTGGTGAACAAGGATGGAGAGCGCTTCATGAAGAAGTACGCCCCGGAGAAACTTGACCTCGCTTCGAGAGATGTTGTTTCAAGAGCGATGATGACCGAGATAGAGGCCGGAAGGGGGATGAAGGACGAAGCCACCGGCCTCGACTACCTTCATCTCGACCTCTCGCCCATTGGCGCCCAGAAAATCAAGTCGAGGCTCTCCCAAATCAGGGAGATAGCGATAAAGTTCAGGGGAATCGATCCGGTCGAGGAGCCCCTCCCGGTCCGCCCCGTCTGCCACTACGTCATGGGGGGGATCGACACGGACATAGACGGAACCACCAGGATGAAGGGGTTGTGGGCCGCGGGAGAGGCCGCCTGCGTGAGTGTGAACGGCGCCAACAGGCTGGGTGCCAACTCCACCGCGGAGTGCCTCGTGTGGGGGAAGATAACCGGGGCTGAAGCAGCAAACTACGCAGCCACAAGAGCCCCAGTCTCGTTTTCGGGGGAGCAGGTGCTGCTGGAGGAAAAGAGGATCTTCGACGGAATATTCCGCGGGACTGGAGGGACAAACCCCTACGAGGTGAGAGATGCACTGCAGAAACTGATGGCGAAGGAGGCGTTCGTGTTCAGGACTGGGGAAGGGCTCTCAGAGGCGCTCGCTGCCATAAGGGAGCTGAAGGCCAGGGACTTCCTCCACTGCGAGGACAAGAGCAGAGTCTACAATACCAACCTCAGCGATGTCCTGGAGGTGGAGAGCATGCTCGCTGTCGCCGAAGTCGTCGTGGTGGGGGCGCTGGCGAGGACGGAGTCGAGGGGGGCACACTACAGGCGAGACTATCCCAGACGCGACGACACGAACTGGCTCAAACACACGCTAGCCTACAACGGGCCTGACGGGCCGAGGCTAGACTACTCGGCAGTCAAGATCACGAAGTACCAGCCCGCGGAGAGGCACTACTGACCGACTAAAGGAGAAAGGGGGCGAGAGGAATTGAATTCGGCCGGCTCTGAACGGGTGAAGAACAAGCGAGGGGTGATGGGATGGCTCAACCCCTACCACTACAACCTGGAGAGGTGGGCCTACGTATTCCAGAGGGTCACCGGGGTCGCAATACTTCTGTACGTCTTGGGCCACCTCGGGGACACAAGCTTCTTCGTCGGAGGGCCCACGGGGG
>DASPOK010000111.1:0-6729 GCA_035626075.1 Nitrososphaerales archaeon | reverse complement strand
CTCTCGAAGCACCCACGTATTCCGCGGTTGTCAGGTCTCTTGGATACGGCATACTGGATGTCTTCACCCCGGAGTTTCTCTTCCAGCTCCTCAATCTCGCGTAGAAACTTGAAGCTTCCGCAAATGTACAACTTCTTCGTGGTGCTCAAAGTCCCGACTCAGGCATCTTTTGATAACCCTTCAAACGTTTTAAGAAAAGTCATCACATGAACGGTGTGTTATGGTGACGCCATCGACAGGCAGCAAAGACAAGCTCCACCGTTTCTTAGTTGAGGAATACAATCACCCGTTCAAAGGATGGGATTTCTCCTACATCACTGCAGCAGGGAGGATGAGCGAGGGTCCGAGGAAGTGGAGCTATGGCAGCATTGTCCTGTCGAGAATCAGACAGTCAAGCGCATTGCTCGACATCGCAACGGGAGGCGGCGAATTGCTGGCTACGTTCTCTCCTTTGCCCCCGGTGACCTGCGCTACGGAGAGCTACAAGCCGAACATTCCAGTAGCTAGGAAGCTCTTGGAGCCGCTTGGGGTGGAGGTTTTCGAAACAGAGGAGAACGGTCCACTTCCTTTCGAGGATGAGAAGTTCGATTTGGTAATCGACAGGCACGAATCATATTCCCCTACCGAAGTGTTCAGGGTGTTGAAGCCCCGAGGCTGGTTCATCACTCAGCAGGTGGGTGACAAGAACGACGGCGATCTAAGAAAACTCTTGGGCACAACAAAATTCAAGCCTAATCGCTGGAATCTGAAGCTCGCCACGAGCCAGCTGAAGAAATCGGGATTCACGGTCGTAAGCCAGAAGCAGGGATATCACAAGGTGCGATATTTCGACATAGGCGCACTGGTCTACCATTTCAAGGCTGTTCCTTGGATTATTCCGGATTTCTCAGTAAAGAAGTACTTCCCCGTCCTAAGGAAGCTGAACAACATAATCGAAAGGGAGGGCTATTTGGAGGTCAGAAACCACCGATTCCTGGTTGTCGCCATGAAGCCTCCTCAGCGATAAGTCACCATCTGCGATACCTCCGCATGTTCCACTAGTCAGCCCCGATTTGGCGACAGCCACCCAGCTCGGAGCGTACTCCGCGCGCATCTTCTCGCCTCCTTGCCAATCAGATAACAGACAGGCCTTCGGAACTTCACTCAAAGAACGTGCGGGGGGTGGGATTCGAACCCACGAACCCCTAAGGGACGGGATACCCCATCCGAAGCAAGGCCGGATCTTGAGTCGGGGAACTCTGTCCCGCACGGTTGACCAGGCTTCGTTACCCCCGCGCCGTTGACGCCCAGCCGGGTTCCGATAAAGAGTCTATCACTGCTGAACCGTCGCGACCCTGCTTGTTTTCCTGAGCAACCTGTGCGAGGCGATTTCCGTTATGATATTGCAGTACCTTGCGAGCTGCCCGAAGTAGGAGACCAGCACCCTGGCGTATCCTGACCCCTCCGATTCCAGCAGCTCCCGACTGACCTTCTTCTCCAGTTGCATCGTCTCGTCTACCAGGCTTTGGGCCGCGCCAATCAGCCTGATGTCCGGCGTCAGCAGGCTCTCCACGGTTGTGTTGAATGCCTCCCTCGCCTTGGCAGCCAGCCCTCTGATACTCTCTGTCAGCTTCGGGTCCATCTTCACTCCGAGCCCTTTCAGCCTCACCAGCTCCTCGGCGATGTTCTGGATGATTACTCCGATCTCGTCCAGCGTCTTCGCCGAAACCCTGTCTCCTGACGCGTGCAAAGGGGATTCTATCCCAATCTCCGCAGCCAAGTCCCGTCTGTTGAGCGCGACCAGCAACTGCCTCAGGATGAGCCAGTAGAGCTCTTCCACCTCCTCTTGGACCCGCGTCACCTGGCTGAGGCTCCCCGTCTGCCCGAGGTCCAGGGAGTCGGTGACGTACTCCAGGCTCCTCGACACGAGTATCTGAAGGCGCTTGACGAGCGAGTCGACGGGGAATTTCGTCGGGTCGATGAAGCTCTGGGCCACTATGTGCCTCCCGTCCGACTCCACCACTTCCATCCCTCTGAGCCTCTTGACAGTCTCTAGGACCATGTCCACGGTGAGCTGGTCCAAGGGCGCTCTGCCTGCCACCTCGATCATGTCGTAGCCGAGGGCATAGGCCCCCACGATCAATCTTGTCAGCATGCCCGCGCCCCCTGCCTGGTCGGCCTTCAGGGTCGCCCGCGCCGCCTCTCTGGACTTGCCTGCCGGGATCATACGCAGGGTCCCGTCAGAGTCTTCCCTGAACAGAATCCTGTCCCCTTTTCCCAGGTTCATCTCCCTCGCATACTGCTTGGGTATCGAGACTGAGAGGGAGTTGTACCCAACTTTCTGCACCCTTCGCATTTCGTCCATATGCAGCGTCGAGACGTAAGTAGGCGTAATGACTATAAGAACTATACTCTTAAACGATGACCGCCTCTGAAACCGCTCAAGGCAGTTTCCGATTGAAGAGAGACGATTTCTCATGGATGATTGGCGGAGTCCAGGGGAGCGGCGTCGACTCGTCCGCCATCGTCTTCGCAAGGGCTGCGGCCACGGGGGGCCTCTGCGTCTTCGGCAAGAGGGAGTACTACTCTAACATCAAAGGAGAACACAGCTACTTCCAGGTCCGAGTGTCGAAGAACCTGATCAGGTCTCACGTTGACACCGTCGACATGCTGGCGACCTTCGAAGAAGAGACAATCTTTAGGCACGCCCTCGAGGTGCGCAGCGAAGGAGCGATAATCTACGACCCTGACCAGGAGTCGAAGCGGCTGGACCAGATTCCGACCATCGAGGCCAGGTTCAAGGCCGACCTTATAGTAGAGCTAACCAAGGCAGGGCTGGCCGCCGACGTCAAAGGCGTCTTGGAGCTTGCACGAAGACGCGGGGTCCACGTCTACGCAGTCCCCTACAACGAGCTCCTGAAGGCGGCTGGTTCGAAGTTCGGTGAGACTTCGCTCAGCACCCTCCAGAGAATGCTGAATGTCATGGCAGTGGCCTCTTCCTTCGCTCTTCTCTCTTACGATGAGAATCTTGTGAAGGATGCAGTGAGGAAGCAGTTCAAGTCCAAGCCCCAGGTCGCTGAAATGAACGCCGAAGCCGTGGGGACCGCCTACGATTACATGGAGCAGAAGTATGCCGGGAGCTTCTCTTACAAGCTCTCCCCTGTCAAGACCGACGGCGTCAGACTCTTCGTCCGAGGCAACTCGATGGTGGCCATGGCAAAGGAGCTGGCGGGGTGCAGGCTCCAGACCTACTACCCGATCACTCCTGCGAGCGACGAGAGCGAATACCTCGAAGCCCACTCCGAAATTCAGCTGGACGGCTCGGTCGCCCAGGAAAACCCCCAGGTGGCGGAAGCAGCCGCCATGAAGGACAAGGGGAGCATAGCAGTCGTCCAATCAGAAGACGAGATAGCGGCGGTCACCATGGCCATAGGCGGTGGCATCGCAGGAGCCCGCTCATCCACGTCCACTTCAGGCCCCGGCTTCTCGCTGATGGCTGAGGGCCTAGGCTACGCCGGCATGAACGAAGTCCCCGTAGTCGTCACACTCTATTCACGGGGCGGCCCAAGCACCGGCCTCCCGACACGCCACGAGCAGGGAGATCTGAGGTTCGCACTCCATGCGGGCCACGGCGAGTTCCCAAGGCTCGTGCTTGCGAGCGGAGACCTCGAGGAGGCCTTCTACGACACACTCATGGCGTTCAACTACGCAGAGGTTTACCAGACCCCAGTAATCCACATGGTCGACAAGGCCCTCGCCAACTCGGACTCCACCCTTCCAATGCTGGATGTCAACAAGGTCAAGATTAACCGAGGGCAGCTGCAGAAGGAAATCACAGACGCGGTCAATGGCGAGTTCAAGCGTTTCAAGTTCACACCGAACGGAATCTCCCCAAGGGTTCCCGTCGGCTCAAAGGGCGGAGTCTACTGGAACACGGGGGACGAGCACGACGAACTCGGCCACATCAGCGAGGACCCGGTCATCAGAGACTCGATGATGGAGAAGAGGATGGGCAAGCTGGAGCTCGCGAACAAGGAGATACCCATCTCGGAAAGGCTCAACTTCTTTGGGCCCGAGAAGGCCGACATCACAGTCATCAGCTGGGGCTCCACCAAGGGGGCCATCCTCGACGCCATGGAGTGGCTCAACGAGGACGGCATCAGGGTCAACTTCCTGCAGCTCAGGCTGATTCATCCGTTCCCGACGGAATACGTGGCCCACATCCTTTCCAAGGCAAAGAAGATAGTCGGGATCGAGATGAACTACTCTGCGCAACTCATCGGCATCATCAGGGAGCGGACGTGCATCCCAATAGACCAAGTGGTCGTCAAGTACAACGGCAGGCCTATGTCGTCCGAAGAGGTGTACGAGGCTTTGAAGATGATCCACAATGGAAAGGCTCCGAAAAGGATGGTGTTGACACACGGCGCTTAAGCTCACAGACCTGAAGACGTCGGCACACAACGACTGGTGCCCCGGCTGCGGTGACTTCGGCATCCTCAACGCGGTCCAGATGGCGCTTGCAGAGATGAACGTCGACCCGTCCAACACCGTGGTAGTCTCGGGAGTCGGCTGCTCCTCCAAGGCGCCCCACTTCATCAAGACTTACGGCATCCACACTCTCCACGGCAGGGCCGTGCCCTTTGCCTCGGGCATTAAGCTAGCCAACCCCAACCTCGAGGTCATCATCGAGGGAGGAGACGGCGACGGCATGGGCATAGGCGCCGGCCACTTCGTCAACTCCGGGAGGAGGAACATGGACATGCTCTATATCGTCCACGACAACGAGGTCTACGGTCTAACGAAGGGCCAGGCCTCCCCCACGCTGGGTCTTGGGATGAGGACGAAGTCCCTGCCAACCCCTAACGTCAACCAGGCGATTAACCCGCTCATACTGGCCATAGCGGCAGGGTACACCTGGGTGGCCAGAGGTTACTCCTACGACGTCCGTCATCTGAAGGATCTGATAATCAAGGGAATCAGCCACAAGGGCTACGCTTTCCTGGACGTGCTACAGCCCTGCCCGACTTACAACGACATCCAGACCAAGGAGTACTGGGCGGGCGAAGGGAACCGCGACGCCGCAGGTAAGCTTCAGCCCAGGACCTACAAGCTCGAGGACATAGGCTACGATGGAGTGGTCCATAACCCCGACCCTGCCGAGGTCGAGCAGAAGGTACAGCAGGCTATCCTCAAGTCATTCGAGTTCGGAAACCGCACGCCCATCGGCGTCTTCTACCAGAACGAGTTCGTCTCCATCTACGCGGAAAGGCTGGCCGGCAGGAGCCCAACCTACAGAACCCATCCGCCTGCGACCCAGGAGATTGCCCGCCCCGACGGGACTCCGCTGAGCAACATCAGCAATCTCCTCGATGAGCTCAGGGTAACGTAAGCTCAGCCCTCCCCATTTTCACGATTAATACCCAGAATCCCACGGCCCTTCCTGTGATAGTCGCCGTAGGGACCAAGAACCCCGCCAAGATAGAAGGTGTCAGGCGGGCCTTCGCCAAGTACTTCCCAGACGTGGAGTTGCGGCCTGTCGACGCGTCTTCTGTGGCCAAGGCCCAGCCCAGGGGTCTCGAAGAAATGACCGCCGGCGCCAGGGCGAGAGCGAAGTTCGCGCTTTCGAAGGTCGGGGGCGACTTTGGCGTAGGCGTGGAAGCGGGTATCTTCACCATAAGCGACATCTACTTCGACAACCAGGTGGCGGCGATAGTTGACCCCTCAGGGAAGGTATCCCTGGGTCACTCCTCAGGTTACATGCTCCCGAGGGAGGCGATGGAGCAGCTGTTCAAGGACGGAAAGGAGCTCGAGCGCTGGGCCGAAGAAGTCAGCAGAATTAACGAAGTCGGGGACAAGGGGGGCCTCATCCAGCACCTAACCAAGGGCAGGATGACGCGCACCGACCTGTCGGAGGAGTGCGTCGTCACCGCGCTCATCCCCTGGCTCCACCGCGACGTCTATGGATTCTAAAGTCGGACCCATAGTCCAGCCCGCCCTTGGGTGAAGTGGAACTCGTCCGAGTCCCGACGATAAAGTACATCATGGTGGACGGCATCGGCGACCTAGGTGGCCAGACCTTCCAGCAGGCCATGGGTGTCATCTACAACGTCGCTTACACGATGAAGTTCAGGTCCAAGGCGCAGCTAAAGAAGGACTACGACGTCATGGCACCCGAAGGCCTCTGGCGGATGAAGGGTGGGGGCCACGACGCGTCCAAGCGGGACGAGTGGCTCTGGACCTTGATGGTCGTGCAGCCCGACTTCGTCACGAGCAAGATGTTCTCCGAGACGGTGCGGGAGGTCAAGCGGAAGAAGAACTCGCTTAGCCTCGAAGAGGCCCGCCTCGAATCCCTCGCCGAGGGCCTCCGCGTTCAGATACGGCACATCGGCCCCTACTCATCCGAGTCCGAATTAATCGCGAGACTCTATGCCTACGCCAAGGAGCTCAGGTACGAGATGGTCGGGAAGCATCACGAAATCTACCTCGGGGACCCCAGACGCGCGGCCCCTTCGAAGCTCAAGACGATCATCCGCCACCCGGTCGCCAAGGGCTCCTGAAACCCAGTAGCGACGCGAAGGCCTATCAGAAGGTAGCAGGGACGTGTAAGCCGTGAGCAAGACTCCGATGCAGACGGGCCTGCAGATAGCCGTCGTCCTCCTCCTCGCCTTCGTGTTCCTGCTCACTACTGACCTCCTTCTCCTCTTCTTCGTCCCCATCGTTGTCTACGCCATCTGGAACATATACGAC
>DASPOK010000110.1:0-3057 GCA_035626075.1 Nitrososphaerales archaeon | reverse complement strand
CCCGTACTTCATCTCGGCGCTGTACTTCATCAGCACCATTGTCGCGGTCGCTTTCTTGGCTGCATGGAAATCGAGCGCCCTGCGAAGGTCGAACTGCAGGAGGGCATCACCGTAGACGCAGACGAACCTTCCCTTCAACTTCGCCTCTGCTGCTTTGAGTTGGCCTGCGGTTCCGAGCGGGTGGGGGGAGGTCGCGTAGAGAATCTTCACCCCCCATTCTGACCCGTCACCGAAGTACTCCTGGAGCATCTTGCCAAGGTATCCCGTCGACACGACGATGTCCGTTATGCCGGCGGTCTTCAGCCACTCGAGGATGTGCTCCATTATGGGTTTCGGGCCCACAGGGAGCATTGGCTTGGGGAGAAGAAACGTGTAGGGTCTCAGCCTTGTGCCCAAGCCGCCTGCGAGTATGACGGCCTGGACTCTATTGGCCTTCAGCCAGCTCTCCTCTTGGGCTGAGGCTGGCCACCTCGTCTTTATACGCTTCGTCGGTGCCCGAAAGAATGCAGGGGTCGACCACCAGGCCCTTCACGCCCAGAGTGATTATCCTGTTGATGTCTGACCTCGTGAGTTTCTTCTGAGTCCTCAGGAAGACGGGCTTGGCGGAAAGGTCCGCTATCACCCCGAGGGTGGCATAGTCCAGGACGCTGAAAGGGGCTCCTCTGGCTTGATGGGGGACCGTCGCCACGTCTATGGCTTCGATTCCCTCGATTTCCGCGAGCTGTCTCACCTGCTCCAAAATGTAACCTGTGGCTATGGCACTGAGCTTCCTGACTCTTTGGTCAGAGAGGACGAAGGTAGGCATCTGGTGGGCATACATCTCCACGAAGCTGAAGGAGCTGGACATTATCCTCTCCCAGTAGTCCTCGGTCAGCAGCCTTCCCCCGCCTATGAACAGACCGCAGGGAACGGAAACAGTGGAGATGACGTCGTTGATGTATGCGTCGTGGAGGTCGTAGCTCCCAAAGTGGCTCGGGGAAGAGCCCTCGTCCCCATCTATGTTGAGTAGCACAGCGTCGGCCCCGCCCTCCACCGCCTGCAGAGCAAGCGACGTGCTATTCTTTGGGAGGCTGGCGATGACAGTATAACCTTTCTCCGATATGACCTCCAGTGGCCTACGCAGCTGGCCTACGGACTCCATTCTGCAGTTCCCCCAAAGGAGGAGGATTCCTTAGAAGAGAATTGCTCAAATGTGCACAACCCTTTGATATGGGCGTTTTAACTAACGTGAGCAAGAGGAGGGAAGCCCGCTATGAGCGGGACCTTACGAAAAGGCGGTAGGCTTCGTAATGAAGGTACCCAGAAGCGCTTTACGTGAGATATACGAGTGGTTCTAATGCCCTTTGAAGACTCTGAGCGCGAACGCTTTCTAGAAGTGGCCCTAGTACTGAAGAGTGACACCTGGACGCCGCGTGAAGAATTCACACCTAGCGTCCTGCGCCCTCGCAGGCCGTCCCAGTTTCTCGCAGAATACCCTCTGGAAGTATGCACACTGCCCACAGCCCCCAGTCATGAGTCCCAGTGAGTCGTTCACGAACTCCTGAATCTCCTTCTTCGTCGATTCCGAACTCTTGGTGAAAATCTGTCCTCGGTCATCTAGCCGAAACGAGTACTCATACCGAGCCTGGAACTTCTGGGGAGCTGACATTTTGCTCGCTTGGTCTCACATGGTAGGGAATGATATACTTGTTTTGAGACAATTCCAGATTCTCATTGCCCATGATTCACGAAGAAGTAGAACTTCTTGGCGAGTTAATCCAGACTTATCGCTTTTGTGTTCCATGCTGGCTAGGATGCGAGCCAGATTGTCGCGCCCAGAGCCAGGAAGATTATTGCCAGGTAAGGGCTCGTCAGCTTGAAAAGTGTCCATGCCGTCTTGTTGCTTTGAGTGAGCGCTAGCTTGGCGCTGTATAGCAGCACTGCCCCCCCTAGCGCAAGGGCAGTCACGTCATAGAAGACGCTGACCGGGGTGAAGACGAAGATAGCTACGGAGAACACAGTCAGCAGGGCGCTGGTGCCTGCGATGCAAATCGATGCCACCCTGTCCCCAAAGACGACGGGGAGCATCGGTACCTTGGCAGCCTCGTAGTCTGACTTGTTGAAAATAGCCAGGCTCCAGATGTGGGTCGGTATCCAGACTATGACCAAGGCTGACATGTACACGGCAATGGGGGTCACCGTCCCCGCGACAGCTGAGTAGCCCACCAGTACTGGCATCCCGCCAGAGATCCCTCCTAGGATGATGTTCAGCCAGCTCCTCCGCTTGAGGACAAGAGAATAGACCACCACGTTGTCGAGGAGCCCCACCACCATGAAAGCCGCGGAGATGGAATTAATCAGGACGAGCGGGATGAGTATGGAAAAGGCGGCCATGGCGAGACCGAAGGCAAGCGCGCTGCTCGGCCTGATAGCGCCGGATGGCAGGGCCCTCTTCATCGTACGCTTCATCATGCCATCGATGTCCCTGTCGTGGTAGTTGGTCAGAACCTCGGCGGAGGCACTCCCAAGTATCAGAGAAACGGTGGCGATGGCGAAGAGTCTAGGAGTGAGTGCGGAGCCGGGCGTCTCCCTGAAGGCCACGAGCATGGCCACCACCCCGGTGAATACAAGCAGGCCCCATATCCTCGGTTTTGTTAGTCTCCAATAGTCCCCCAGCCTTCCAGACAAGCCCAACAAGCCGGCTATCGCTTTCGTGGATAAAATGTTACCGCATGCATGCCTGCAATGGTGCGAGAGTCGCCTACGACTTCGACTCTGACTCCTTCGCCTTCCTCAGCGTGACCTCGCCCTCGGAGACATACAGGATTATCTCGTCGCCCTCTTTCCAGTCGAAGCCCTCCACTATGGGCCGAGGCAGGGTGACCCGGAGACTGTTCCCAGTCTTACCGAGGATGACGCGGAAGACCACTGGCACTGCTCCCGCCAGTTAGTACGCAAATAAAAACGTAGGTTTGTCAACTTTGAAGACGGCTCAGGTCAACTCGGTTATCACGTCGTTGATATATTATCCGTGTAATTACACCGGTGATAACGTGGCTTCCCAGGCTCAGGTCGAAC
>DASPOK010000109.1:0-3726 GCA_035626075.1 Nitrososphaerales archaeon | reverse complement strand
GTTAAAATAAGTCGGAGCGAACGCGCAAGACTGTGCGCTGCTTCGTAGGCATCGACGACACGGATTCGTCGAGAGGATATTGCACAACCTACCTGGCCTACCGGGTCGCTTCAGACCTTCGCCCTGAGATCAAGGTGATGCCATATCCCAGGCTTGTCAGGCTAAACCCCAACATCCCGTTCAAGACAAGGGGCAACGCCGCGGTCTGCCTAGCCGTCGAGACGTCTGACCCTAAATCTGCCTTCCGGCGGCTCTCGGACAAGGTGGCTGAGCTCTCGGACGTCAGCGGCGGAGCCAACTCCGGCATGGTCTTCCTGGAGGACGTTTCCCTGGCCGACCGGTTCAGGCCGCTTTATCTGGACGCTATTTCGGGGTTGGTGAACCCTCACAGGGTGAGGCGGTTCCTCAAGGACAACGGGGTCAGGTCCCTCGAGCTCGGCAACGGCATGGGCCTGGTCGGAGCCGCGAGCTCCATCGGCTTCGACGAGGAGTTCGACCACACCTACGAGCTGATCGCTTACAGGCGGAGGGAATTCTGGGGGACGAGGCGCTTGATCGACAGCGCTTCGGTCAGGGCCATGGATGCCAAGACTTTTCCTCACACGTTCAACAACTACGACTACCAGAAGAGGAAGGTGCTGATCGCGCCCCACGGGCCTGACCCTGTCTTCGCGGGGGTCAGGGGGGATTCTCCGGGGTCGGTCATCAAGGCCTTCGCCATGGTCGCCTACGAAGAACTACTGGATGGCCATATGGTCTACGTCTCGAACCAGCACACGGACGCCCACCTGCTGAGGGAGCTCGTCTGGAAGGTCTATTCCTCCGGCTGGGTCGAGGGCAGGGTCGATAGCGTCAGTGTGGGGGCTGGCCGGCACACCTACGTCACAATCAGGTCAAAAGAGGGGTGTCATGTCGCCGCCGCCTACGAGCCTACGGGCGACCTCAGGAGGACAGTCAAGCACCTGAGACCCGGAGACAGGGGGAAGTTCTTCGGCGGGGTGCGGAGGCCGACCCGGTTGCACCCGATGGTCCTGAACCTGGAGAAGCTCGAAGTAACATCGCTGAGAGGAAGGAAACGCATTCTGGTGAACGGGACCTACATCTCTTCACCTCGAGCGAACAGGCACCTGACCAAACCGCTCATCAGGTACGGGAGGGAGAACCACACGAGGGCGGGACCTGTCGACGGCTGGTTGGGTTCTGCTCCTATACCGCCGAAAGTGCGCGCCTGAAATCGTCGACCAGGTCCGCTTCGTCTTCTATACCCACGGAGACCCGGACGAGCGTCTCGGGGATTCCCGTCTCCGCCCTCTCCTTCGCTGTCATCTGGGTGTGGGTCATGTTGTAGGGCTGAGACACCAGGGTCTCGACGCCACCGAGGCTGGCGGCCAGGGTCGCGACCTTGACCGACTCGGTGAACCTCATGGCGTCCTTAGTTGTCCCCCTTATCTCGAAGCTCAACATCCCCCCGAACCCCTTCATCTGCTTCCTCGCGAGCTCGTGTTGAGGGTGTGTCTTCAGGCCCGGGTAGTGCACGGCCGCAACCTTCCTATGAGAGGACAGGAACTCTGCAAGGGCCATGGCGTTGGAGTTCTGCTGCCGCACACGCAGCGCCATGGTCTTCATCCCGCGAAGGACCAGCCACGCCGGGAGAGGGTCCAGCGTACCGCCGAAATCCCTCCTCATCATCTTGATCTTGTGTGTCTTCTCTGCACCTGCGACAGCAGCGCCAGCAATCAGGTCCGCGTGGCCATTCAGGTACTTCGTCACACTATGGAGGACGACGTCCGCTCCGAAGTCCATGGGATTCTGATTAATGGGGGACGCGAAGGTGTTGTCCACCATCAGAACGGCTCCGCCGGAGTGAGCCAGCTTCGCAGCCTTCGAGATGTCGACGAGCTTCATCGTCGGGTTCGTGGGACTTTCTATGTACACTATGCTGGTGTTCTTCTTCATCCCCCTCTCCAGGGCACCGAAGTCCACAGTCTCCACGAGGTCGGTGCTGAATCCCAACCCGGGCAGGATGTCGCGCAGAAGAGCGAACGTCCCCCCGTAGAGGTCCTTGATTCCTAGGACATGTGAACCCCTCTTGAGGAATGAGAAGACTGCGGTCGATATTGCAGCCATGCCCGATGAGAACGCTGCCCCGTCTCCTCCGTGCTCGAGCGCTGCGAGCTTCTTTTCAAGTCGGACCACCGTCGGGTTGTCCCACCTGGAGTAGACGTATCCCCGCTCCCCGGCGACCGCCCTAGGGACCTCCTCGGCTTTGACGAAACCGAAGGTCGACGTCTCGAATATGGGGGTGGAGATGGCGCCGGTCGCCTCGTCGATGGGCTCGGCCTCGTGGACCGACCTGGTGGAATCTCCTGCCAAGTCAAGCACGCCCCGATAGGGCGGTGTAAATACGTAACGCAGCCGGAGACCCTTCATAAGCTACCCCGTCGCCGAGGCGAGTGTGGGCGCCGGAACGCTGGTCGGAGTTCCTCTCTACACACTGGCTCGCTACAAGGGCATGGGCTTGGCTCCGGCCGCTCTTCGGAAGGCCGGGCTGGGGGAGGCGCTCGGCATCGACTCTGATCTAGGCGACCTCGAGCTTCCTCCTCTGAAGAAAGACGCTCTCGAAGGAGGGGTGAAGAACCTGGCCCACTTCAAGGAGGCATCCGAGGTCATCTACAGGTCGCTAAAGTCTCTGGCTGCCGACCGGGTCTTCGTCGTCGGCGGCGAATGCTCAGAGGTGGTCGGCTCGATGACCGGGTTCGCCGAGGGTTTCGGAAGGAGGGCCGGCATGCTCTGGATGGACTCACACGGAGACTTCAACACACCCGAGACCTCGCCTTCAGGGTACATCGGAGGGATGTGCCTGGCGATGGCCTGTGGAAGGACCCCCGGCCTGGACCTGCCATTCGGGACCTCGGGGCCGCCACTCGCCGACGAGCGTCTTGTCCACGTCGGGTCAAGAGCACTGGATCCACAGGAGGTCGTTGCGTTCAATTCATCCCCTGCAAAGCTGTTCACTACCCAGCAAGTAAGGAAAAACGGCGTCGCGGACGTGGCAGAGGAGGCAGCAAGACACCTCGATAACAGGTCAGACTGGATAGCATGCCATTTGGACGTCGACGTCGTGGACCCGCGGTACATCTCGGCCGTGAACTACCCGGCCCCTGGCGGGCTGACCCTGGACGAGTGTTCGACGATTGTCAGGATACTGCTGCGAACCGGGAAGCTGAGAGTCTTGGAGATCTCGGCCTATGACGCCTCCATGGACCGGGGACGCTCTTCGGCAAAGAAGATCGTAGAACTTGCGCGGAGCATCTTCTCCTGACGAATCTCAACGGGACGCAAAGGAGGCCGTTGGGGCTGTACGCTGCCTTAGGCTCACGGTCCTAGTGCCAGAAATTTGTAAATAATCTAGCTTGGCTGCCGAAGCAATGGATTTCCAGGGTTCCGCGGAGTCGGTCTCCCCGGGCGACTTATATTGAAGCTTCACCAGAGCTTTCAGAAAGCCATCGAGAAGGTCTTCTTCAAAGGAAACTCAAGCCGCAGGAGCACCTACCTCACCTACGCAATCGCCAACGTCATCCTGATGCTCATTCTGTTCTACATCCTGCTCAACAGGATTGCCTACGACTGGACCGGCCAGCTCTATCCAGTCGGTTCGGGCTTCCGCCTCGACTTCCTTACAGGGGGCCTGGAGGACTCCATCCCATTCGTGCCACAGATGGTGAT
>DASPOK010000108.1:0-14593 GCA_035626075.1 Nitrososphaerales archaeon | reverse complement strand
CTTTCTGAGCTCCTCTATGGTTCCTTCCCACAGTATCGCCCCTTTTGAGATCATCACGACGCTGTCAGTAAGTCTCCCGGCTATGGACATGATGTGCGTCGAGACGAGGTGCGTTCCCTCCAGCTTGTCGAGCATTGTAATCACCCTCTCCTGGGTGGGTATGTCGAGGTAATTCAGAGGCTCGTCGAGGAGGAGGACCTTCGGCGAATGGACAAGTGCCAGAGCTATGGCCAACTTCTGGGTGTTCCCCCTGGAGAGCCTCCCGACGTTGGACCTCTCGTACTGCCTGAGGTCGAGCTCATCTAGGAGGTAGTCCACGCGGTCCTTGAGGCCCTGCACCCCCCTCAGGGCCCCGATGTACTCGAGGTTCTCTCTGACGGAGAGCATTCTGTACGGCAGAGCGTCCTCGGGGAGGTAGCCCACGACTGCCTTTGCTTCCCTGCTATCTGGAGGGGAACCTAGAATTTTAACTTCCCCCGAGTCGGCTCTCAATGAGCCGACCAAGAGTTTCAGGGTGGTCGACTTGCCTGCGCCGTTCGGTCCAAGGAGCGCGAACCGACCGCCGACCGGGATATCGAAGCTGAGGTCACTTAGCGCCTGCACCTGGCCGTAGGATTTTGTAACGTGACTGAGCTCGATGGACTGCTTGGCTCCGTTTCCCCCCGGTAAAGACGTCATTGGAGTCTGTCCTCACTGCTGAACTAGTTCAAGAGGCTTCCGTCAGTTCCTTTCGGGAATAAACCACCCATGCGAGTGCCAGCGAGATCACTAGGTAAGCTACCATTATCAGCGCCCCCTCCCAGAGGTACGGCGTGTACGCGCTTACTGTTATCGTGGTACCTCCTTCGGTAACAGATGTCGAGACGAAGTGTTGCGGGTATGAAACTGCGGTGAGATTAGTTATGGCGTCACTGGCGTAGGTGAGGAGGAACCAGGGTTCGACTCCCACTAGGTCGAGCACCCCTGTAATGATTGGCATGACAAGCCACACCACTAGGACGCAGATGACGATGGATATGCTAGGGCTCTTGAACAGCGAACTGAAGAGAACCACGAATGAAACGACCGATCCCACCAAGAGGACAGATGTCACTAGGATGAGCGCCCAGTTTGCCACCACTGCCCCGTAGAATGCGAAGCCCGTGGCTAGTCCGATGCCAATCCATACGAGCATGACGACGGTTGAGAAGACGAACGCTGCGAAGGTTCTGGCGAGCATTATCTCCGATCTTCGGACGGGTTGGGTCAGAGTGAAGAAACCCTGCCTTCCGAAGTCTTGGGAGATGGAGTCGCCGGCCAGCAGGGCGACGAGAAGGACTGTAAAGGAGACGAGCTCCCCAAAAGCCGATGCCGTGTAATCGTTGACAAGGAGAGGCTTTGAGAGCACGTTGGTCCCGTAAAGTATGGGAAAGAGAAGTGCGACGATGATGTAGAAGGGAAGAATTACTTTGAACCTCCTCGTGTGGAGGTAGAACCTCATGTCGGCCTTCACCATCGTCATGAAAGTCGAAGTGGTCAACTACTTCATCAGCTCCATGTACGCCTGCTCGAGGCCGAGTTGGGCGTCGTTGATGTTCCGGACCCCTAACGGGTAAAGGTCGTCCACTAGCTTCCTCCTGGTCTCTTCCTTGCCGTCAAACCTGAGGAGGCAGATCCTCTCTCCCTCAATCTCGGCGCTGGTCACCAGGCCTTCGGCCTTCAGTCTCTCGATGGCTGCCGCAGGAACCCTCTCGGTGAATTCGACCCTTATGGCCTTGGAAGTGTACTTTCGCGTGAGATCCTCCACGGAGCCGGTCTCCACTATCTTCCCCTTGTTCAGGAAGATTACGCTGTCACAGACCTGAGTTACCTCGAAGAGAAGGTGCGAGGAGAGAAAGATTAGTTTCTCTTTCTTCAGCTCCAGAATGATGTTCCTGAAGACCACAGACTCTGCTGGGTCCAGCCCGGCGGTGGGTTCGTCTAACACGAAGATGTCAGTCCCCTGGACCATGAGCGCCGCTAGGAAGACCCTACGCTTCAGCCCCTTGGAGAGTTTGGAACAGAGTGAGTCGGGCGGGGGGAGATTGAGTCTCTCCGAGATTCTGTTCATTTCGGCTCCGTCGACGTTACGCTCCCTGATTCGCGCTGCGAATTCCATGAACTCGCGGACTTTCATGAAATTGTACGGCTCCGGCTCCTCCACTAATGAGCCCACGCTCTTAAGCGCCGTCGACGGTTCCCTGGAGACGTCAATCCCGTCTATGGTCGCCCTTCCCTTTGTCGGCCTGAGGAGATTCGTGAAAAGTTTCATGGTTGTAGTCTTCCCTGCCCCGTTGGGCCCGAGGTATCCGAAGCACCCCTTCCCCTCGAGCTTGAACGACACCCCGTCTAGGGCCATGGTCTTCCCCAGTTTCTTGACGAGGTTGTCGGCGACTAACTCCATGATCTCAGTCGTGTGCCTGTCCCTCGTGGGGGCATTAACCCTTCGGCCGGTCTTTGAAGTGGTAGTGCAGTCGCATGAATACCCTCCAAATGTATAATTATCATAGGCGTTCTTCGTGTCTCATGCCCTCCTACGATTCCGAGTTCAAGTCTGTAATCAGCAAGGTGCGCTCCCATGAAAGGTGGTTCTCAGAGAGCCTGCCCATGATCGCGAGCGAGAACCTGGCTTCCGAGCCCGTGCGGAGGGTGCTTTCCTCTGACTTAGGGCACAGGTATGCCGAGGGGTGGCCAGGAGAGAGGGTGTACGCCGGATGCAGGTACATTGACCAGATTGAGCTCCAGGCAATCGCGCTCGGCAAGAAGCTGTTCAAGGCCGATTTCATCGATGTCAGGCCGGTGTCTGGGGTGAATGCGAACCTGGCAGTCTATTCGGCCCTGAGCAACCCAGGGGACACCATGATGGCGCTATCGATTCCGAATGGAGGGCACATTTCGCATGGTAAGAAGGACTTCGGAGGCTCGGCGGGCCTGGTCCATGGACTAGAAGTAGCCTACTTCGCCTTCGACAAGGAAGCCATGAACATCGACGTCGACGAGACCAAGAAGAGGATAGCCGCACTGCCTTCATTGAAGCTTGCGATGTTCGGCTGCAGCCTGTTCCTTTTCCCCCATCCGGTGAAAGAACTCGCACAAACGATCCAGGACAAAGGGGGGGTCGTTTGTTATGACGCGGCCCACGTAGCCGGGCTGATAGCCGGCGGCCAGTTTCAGGACCCACTCCGGGAAGGGGCCGGCGTCATGACGTTCAGTACCCACAAAGTCCTCTTCGGTCCTCAGGGAGGCGCCATAGCCGCCAGGGCCGAGTTCGCCGAACCGCTCAAGAGGGGCGTCTTCCCAGGTACCGCTAGCAATCACCACTTGCACAACGTTGCTGCCAAGGCGATGGTCTTCGCTGAGTTCCTGCAGTTCGGTCGCAGGTACGCCAAGGACGTAGTACTCAATGCCCAGACCCTGGCCGGAAGGCTGGCCGACTTGGGGGAGAAAGTGCTGGGAGAAAAGAACGGCTACACCATGTCACATCAGGTAGCATTGGACGTGACCAATTATTCCGATGGAGGGGTCATCGAGAAGTTGCTTGAAGTTCAGAACATCATATGCAATAGAGAACCAATCCCCGGCGACCTGCAGGCAGGCAGGCATTACACAAACCCCGGTGGGATACGACTGGGAGTGGCAGAGCTGACAAGGCTCGGCATGGGCAAATCTGAGATGAAAGAGGTGGCTGAACTAGTCCACCTCGGAATGGGCGGGATGAAGAAGCACGAAGTGGTCGGCAGAATCAAAGAACTCAGGAAGGGGTTCCAGAAGGTCAGGTATTCCTTCAGGGATTCGCCTGCCTACTCATTCGGCTAGGGCAGGCTTCAGGAAATCAGTCAACTCCAGCTGGTCCGCCTTCCTCGGGCCTTGGAAGAGTTGGTCTAGCTCCCTCTGGAGCATGTCTAGACGGCTTTTCAGGTATGGGTCGACGTCGTAGTCGCGGGCGAGCCTCTGGGCGATGTGGAGGTACTTCTCGACGGATGCCCTGGTGAGCGTCCCCCTGATTTCCCCTCCGCAGGAGGGGCACTTCCATGAAAGAGGCGGCCTCCTCATGGTCAGGCCGCACTCTTTGCACTTGAACGCCTGGGTCGCATATTTCTTGGCGTTCCCCATTATGTCCCGAATTAGGTGAGTCTTGATTATGGACTCGACCACCTCGCGGGTCGACACGGCCTCAATCAGGGAAGCGACCTCTATCTGTTTCGAGATCTTCTCGTTAAGGGTCCGGAGGGTTGAGTAGGACCCCCTGGCGCGCTTGATCGTTAGCGTGTTCGTGGGATGGGTGTACCCGTAGTTGTAGAACTGGGCGTCGCTGTCGAGGCGTGAACCTATCCGCTCTATCAGCTCTGCGACTGAAGAAGCGGGCGGCGTGCTTAGTGTTTTCTCATAGAACTCCGGTGGATAGGATGAAGCGATGTCGAAGTTGTGGGCCTGCTCATCCACCTCGGATGGGAGGATGACTGGCTGGATTAGGAGTGGCGTGTCCATGTAACCGCCTATTTGGGCTGGTATGTACTGTAGTGAGAAGTTGAGCAATACGTCCACGAGGAGGAGGAGTGAGTCCCCATCCCCGTCGCAATCGCGCCTTTTTGCCGAATGCCAGTATGGGTTGGCGAGGCAAACCTCCGTCGCCGAGTATCCGACCAGTCTACCGGCCACTCCGACGGAAGTGTGAGGGGCCAGGCCGATGATAAGCTTCCCTAGCAGGTCCTTTGGGTCGTTGGCGTTGTAGAATGGCTCGAGGTCGTAGAGATTCAGGAGCTCGTCGTCGACGCATTGGGCCATCCTCACTAGGTCATTCCCTATGTCGGCGGGGACGATTATGTCCTGGGGCTTGAGCTCGAGTATCTGGTCGTCCTTCTGGAGAAGAGCGCCGCTAATGTCTTGGGAATATCCAAGCCGGATCAGAGTCTGAATGTCCGTTTTGATGTCGCGGGGTCTGAAGTGTGTGAGAGGTTCGTTCGTCGCGTCGATTCTGAGAGTTCCATCCTTGTAGACGTAGGTGTCGTGCCTGCTCCTGATTATCCCCTTCTCCAGCGGTTCCGGCACCTTGGATACGCTGGTGAGCCCCCTCACCCCTTTCACGGGTTTCGCAGGGTTGTGTGGAATCTTCATTCTTATTGCCTCGAGTCTCGACCGAAAGTCGAAGTTCATCTTAGAGTATGGGAGAGTCTTGGTCCTGCAGTGGGGGCATGCGTTCTCGTCAGTCGTCGTCCCGCACCTCGGACACGCCATGAACGGCTCTGTGGCCTCGCCACACACTTCACACCTCGATGTTAACCGCCTCTGGTTACACTTGCGGCAGTACGTGTTGACCACCTCAATCTCCACCCTACCCGCCCTGGCCGCAGCGAAGACGTCGCGCATAGGACCTCCTTCGTAACCAACGGGAAAGAGAGTGTGGACGGGGGGTTTCATCCTTCTCACCATGGCCTTCTCGGGGCGGCCGACTCTGATGCCTATGGTAGTAGTGCTCTGACGCCCCAGTTGAATGCCTGACAAGTGTTTGATGTATTCAGGCTCCTCCGGCGGAACCATGAGCTCTGGCTCCTCCAGACTGAGGAGGGTACGGAGAATCAGCGCTGAGTCCCCCCTGACCACAGCCACCTCTCCCTCTATCCTGTGCTCAATTAGACATGTGTTGAGAATCCAGCGCAGGTGAGGAACTGCAAGGCTGATGACGACGTCGTCCCCCTCGAGCCTAGAGCTTCTCCTCAGCTCTACCAGATCGGTGGTGCCGACTCTGTCGAAGCGTGGAGTATACGAAGGATGTAGTGGTATTCCGAGCGACTGTGAGATGCCAAGAGCTTCGGTTGCCGATGGGAGTGATGTCGGGGAGGACAGTAATTCTGCCGCCCTTTCATGAGAAACCCCAGCCATAGCGAGCATTTCTGTGGCGCCTGGAATTCCGGCGAGTGCCCTGCGAAAGTCTTGTACCCACCACTCGGGGACATATGGGGACGGCGGGAGAGCCTTATTGTTCTCCAGGAAGTCACCGTAGCTGATGAGCACGTCTCCCAAGTCTATGATCTTCGCCAGGGCGTCGTGAACTTCCTCGGCCTGGGCCACCGTGGAGATTCTCATCACGCTCCCGTCCTTCGTTAGAATGGTCGGCCCTTCAATGGAATCAACGAATGCTACTGTCGCTGCCTTCCCCGGCATGTCGACCTTCACCTGAGTACCAACGACAACGGGATAGTCGAGGAGACTGGCGACGGCGGGATGTATACCAATGGTCGACAGACCAGTATTCATCGACCTGCCATACCTTAGCCTGAAACCCCCTTTGCTCCTGGGCATTGATAGAACCGCCCGCCCAGAGATTACCTCCTCGAAGTGGGCCCCCGCCTTCTCGGTCTCGTTTGTAGACTGCTGGGTGGCTCCCTTCAGCTGGCCTAGGAACTCCCAGCCGGATATGTTGAGGCTCGCCAGCTTCTTCGATAGCTTGTTGGCCCGGCCGATGACCCCGTCGTTGAGCACTCTCAGGGCGCCTCCCCTCAGCCTGTCGGTTGAAACACGCTTCAGGTTCCTGTGTACCACCACCTCGATGGGGTCGGTCTCGATTCCATCTATCTCCACAGGCAGGTTGGATATGGTTCGTCTGATGTCGTCGTCAGTGACCTTGTACTGGAAGTTAGCTACGTCTCGCTCGTAGATTCTCAGCTCCTCGGCGAAGCGGTCAATCTCTTCCTGGCGAGCCCTGTAGTTACTCAGGCCTAGTTTCTTGGCTGTCTGGTCGGCGATGACTAGAGAGAAACCGGCTTCAGTCCCTCCTGCCGAGCGCATAGGTCCGGCATAGGAGACCGAGGCGTAGTCGCTGTTGTCGTCGTTCTGTTTTATCGCTACCCCCGAGATTCCTTCTAGCGGGGCGACTGTGACACCGTCGGTCATCACGGCTAGGCCTGCGCGGACGCCGTAGCTCAGAGCCTCGTGCCTTTCAAGGGCGCCAAACTTGCCTAGCGCGATTTCTTGTGAAATCGTAAGGGCCGCCCGCTCTTTGGAGATGGTATGAAGGAGCTCGCGTAGCCGGTCTACGAGGCCCTCGAATTGGTCGAGGCGGAGCATCTGATTCACCCTGTCTGCCAAGTCGAACACGGTCTTGCTCTCGACGATGTTGGTGGGGTCGAGACCTTTGGCTCGGGCGATTGAAGCAGTTCTTTGGGCAGTTTCGTATTGGGAGAGTATGTCTTGGTAGTAGGAATGAAGTCTGGTAGGGAAAGGGGCAAGAGTCTTTACGCGCTCCCAGGCGAGGTCGGCGGAAAAGGACATTCGGTGTGTTCTTCCGGAAGAGGGAATTAAGGTCTATCTTCGGTTTGCATCCGCTGGGTCCAAAGCTCCTTTAGAACCGGGAGAACTCCGGCGTCACCAACATCCAAGAGCAATTGGCTGAATGGGAATGTCCAACCAGGCAGTCTTCAGGGACCGACTACCATATCTACTGAGGGACAGCCCATGGCGCAAAAGGGTCGGGTTGCTGTGGCTCCCGTTGGAACGGTTCTGGTGTTGGCTCGTAGAGTGGAAGGCTCATTCAGGAATCCGGCTTGTGAGATCGTACGTTGGTTCTTAACCAATATGGATTTCCAGCCCAGATGGATGCTCAACCCGCGTTTGTTACTATCGAGCGACTAAGGCCCTGATTCTGCCATGAATCTGCTTTTCCCCCCGTCCATTTCCGTTCGGCTTTGCTGGCTCAATCCCGATGAGTGTATGAACTACCAATCGGGTGACCGGTCATCTTCGGAATGACTGAGGCGAAGAGGGCGACCGGTAGCAGGTAGCTAATTGATGGTGGCTGCTCGGCACTCGTGCTTGACGGTAAAGCCTGTCGATTACCAATGTAGTTCCTCCATTGCCAAGAAACTCCTCGGAGAGCTCAGTTGCGTCTGTAGCATTCTCAAATCCGGGAAACGTCTCCCAGTCTTAAACGAGCAATACTGAGTTCGTGTGAGTATGGGTAAGAAAGGGAGAGCGATCGTAAAGGCGAACGTCAAAGAAGTCATCGAAGACCTGAACGCGGCATATTCAGATGAGTGGCTCGCACATTTCCAATATTGGTACCTTGCGAAATGGATGACAGGGATAGATGCAGACACACTGAAATCGGTCCTAGAGGAACAGTCGGCTGACGAATTGGGTCATGCAGGTAAGATTGCCGACAGAATCCTTCAGTTGGGAGGACGACCTGTCGCACATCCTTCTCAGCTATTGAAGTCGTGTGGTTGCGGCTTCAAGGAACCCCCCGCCGACCCGGCCGACCTCAAGCAGGTTGTCAAAGATGTCCTCGAGGCAGAAGCCTGTGCAATCGAGTCCTACAGCAAGATGGCAGCCAAGTACCGGACCACCGACCTCGTCACCCACGAACTCTTCGAGGACCTGTTGAAAGACGAGGTTAGCGACGAAGAGCAGTGGGAGAGGTTCCTGCCCGGCCTCTAGCGGCTCGTTCAAGATGGAGTACCGCGGGTGCGTGTGTTAGTGCACTCTGCGCATGCCGACGGCTCGGCAGCGAACCCAAGGTATCAGTGTGGCTATTCGATGAAGGGATGTCTATAGGGCTGTAGCTAGGGCGATGAAGCCGAAGCCCAGTATTATTGCAAGACTGAGCCAGTATCCAAGCTTCCAGTACCCATTCGACGCTTGCTCCCCCATGATTCGGTGGTCGGAACCAAGCAAACCCATCAGGACTCCCGGACCGATTAGAACGAACACGAAGACAACCATCAGGCTGAGCACCAACGAAAGTGGCTCGGGGTAAAGAATTGGAATAAACACTCCAGGAAGAGATTCAAGCACGTAAATCCAGAGGAAGTTGCTTTTCCGCCATCCCATGGTATCCACAATCGCCCATGAGCTGCCAAGGGAGATGACCACCAACGCGAGAAAGGCCGCAGCGACAAGACCGATGGCGAAAATGTACGGAGCGTAGGATCCAGCAATCGACGAAAGCGCGAAGGAAAGCGACTTGGGATTGGTGAAGTTTAGAGATGAATCAAGTCCTGAAGTGGCCATCGCGATGACTATCATTCCGACTTCGCTGGCGACCGCGCCTATCAGAGTCTCGGTCCTCATCGCCCAGAGGCGTGTTGTCCTCTTCTCGGCAGTTGCCGAGGTTTGGTAGAAGACCATGAAAGGCATTACGACCGCCCCTGCACTTGCTGCAAGCAGGAAGAAATAGTGGGGATCCGCGCTGAAGTACACAACGGTTGACGCAACTAGACCCCTTGCGAACAGAGACGCCGCGTAGGAGACGATGAGCACTGCCGACACGGCGAGCAGGGCTTTCTCGGTTGTGGCGTACTTCCTTCTGAGTACAATTATGATGTAGGCCATGTATGCCGCGGGTACCGAAATGATGGGCGGAACACCGATTAGTTCCATTCCCACTGCAATTCCTGCGTATTCAGCGATGTAGCTCACCACACTAACCATTGCCATGGGTAGGCTTGCGAAGAGAGCGATTCTCCTGGAGTAGTTCTTGCGAATTACCTCCCCTAGTCCCTTGCCTGTGGCCATGCCTACCCGACCGCTCGCTTCTTGAATGAAGAACAGTGGAGGAACCAACAAGAGGAAGAACCAGGTCAGCCCGTAGGAGTAGGTCGCCCCGACCGTCGCAGCTGTAAGGATGCTGGGGGCATCGACGTCGGCAATCATGACTATCCAGGCGGGTCCAAAGGATCTCGCGAATTCCCGAAACCTGCCCGAATTCATCCCTCGGGTCGGAGAATGCTGTGTTCTTAACTCATCGGGAACTTGAACCCTGTTGAAGTTGAGGTCGAGGGATAGCCCAGCGTACAGATTGGTTTCTAGTTGGTTCCTCGCGCGCCTGGAAACGGGCCGACGGGGTCGAGTATTCTCGCGCGACCTGCGTCGCGTTACGGACGGTGAATCTAATAGGTAGTCCAACCGGCTTCATCTGAGAATGTGACGGAAGCGACCCAAGGGTCAGGACTGCGGACACCTTTCGAGCGCGGATTCAGTGCGGCCTTGACCGTCCTTCTCCTCTGGTTCATCGCCCGGCTCGGGGGCCTTGCTCCTTTCCCTCCGGAATCGGCTCTCGTTGCATTCCTCTCCGTGATTCCAGAATCGATCGAAGAGCCGGCCGTTCAGGGACTCGGAGAATTGGCCGGTTTTCTCGGCCTAGTCGTCGCCGCCCTGATCGCCGCTGTTGTATACGGATTGTTGGCCGTCTTCTACGATAGGTACGTCCTGCAGAGGGCAGGTGTGCTGGGACAGCTTTCCGGGTTGGAGAGGGCACTCGTCTATTCCTTGGTTCCGTGGTTAGTCTTCGGAGTGATAGTGCTGCCCCTTGCCGGCGGGTCGTTCTTCGGCGTTGCCTCCAGCTTCGCTTCCCCGGGGGTCGCCTGGGCCTTCCCTCTGACGACGTTGGTGTTCCAGCTCCTGTGGGGAGTCTTGCTTTGGGCCGGGATACCGGCGCCTGTTCTGAATACTGGCGGCGTAGAAGCTGCCCCTCGCGACTCTGGCCGGCGGACCTTCATTGAACGCGGGCTCGTCCTTGCTGGATCGGCTGTCCTCGTGCTGTTGAGCTTGGGTAGCGCTCTAGATGCTCTCACAGCCGAGGGAGGTGTCCTTTCCGAGGGCGGGCCTTCCATCCTTCCTGGCTCCGCCATTAACACCCAAGACATCCCCGCAATCTTCGGCGACCCGCGACTCGCGCCTCTTGTGAATTCAGAGGTGACCTCCAATAATTCGTTTTACCGAGTCGCCATTGATCTTTTCGATCCGGGTATTGACGTAACCACGTGGTCGCTGTCCCTTTCCGGCCTGGTCGGCAATCCCAAAACTTACTCCCTCGCCGACATCCAGAAGCTCCCTACGGTCAGGGAATACGACACTTTTCTATGCGTCA
The DNA here is from genome assembly GCA_035626075.1 of Nitrososphaerales archaeon. Taxonomy (GTDB): domain Archaea; phylum Thermoproteota; class Nitrososphaeria; order Nitrososphaerales; family Gagatemarchaeaceae; genus UBA183. Next base: position 3,711 of record DASPOK010000108.1, on the reverse strand, counting down.
GCAACCTAATCAATGGCGGCCTCATTAGTAATGCTGAATGGGGAGGGGTCCGGCTGTCCGACCTCTTCGCCGACGCCGGGGGCGTCGGTCCCGGCGCCACCTATGTAGTCTTCTACTCGGTTGACGGTTACAGCGTGGGCATACCGCTGGCTAAGGCCCTTGAACAGACGAGCATACTCGCTTACGAGATGAATGGCGTCCCGCTCCCTCAGCGTCATGGGTACCCCCTCAGGGCCGTGATTCCTGGACTGTACGGGATGATGAGCGCAAAGTGGGTCCGTCAGGTGGAATTGAGGAGTTCGATTGAGCTTGGGTATTGGCAGACCAGGGGATGGAGTGATGATGCCGCTGTGCAAACGGTCACTTTCGTCCGTATCCCCCAGGACGGCGCCAGTGTGAGCCTCTCTCAGTATGATGGGTCAGTGTTGCTGGGTGGGGTAGCCTTCGCAGGCGACAGGGGCATTTCAAGGGTGGAGGTGAGTGTAGATGGGGGGTCGACGTGGGAAGAGACGGTATTGAAATCGCCGGCCTCTGCCTTGACGTGGGTGCTATGGGCCTTCTCCTGGCGGCCCCCGGCTCCAGGGAAGTATGTGATCTATGCCAGAGCCACTGACGGCGGTGGCCAGCTTCAGACTTCGACGCAGGCGGACCCTTACCCTTCGGGGGCTACCGGCTACGTCATGTCGACTGTGAACGTGGTCGCCTAGTGGAGGGATTAAGGAGCTACGTGAGGCGCGCTTGTTTACGCGGGCGGGGCTGGTGACTTGCCCTGCTTCGAGGCGAGGAATAGCAAGATCAATCCGACTACGGCTACCATTCCTCCCACGTAGATGTAGGTGGAATTACCGCTCATCAAAGCGCTTCCCCCGATGAAGTTTGCACCCTGCAGCGCGAAGACGACGCCCATGAGGAGCACCACCAGGCCTATCACAACCATTACAAGTTTTCGAGAATTCGTAGATGATTAGGAACCCGAACTGGATTTAAGAATTCTAATTATTGAAATATTTGTGAGTTGTCTTGCAGTTCTTCATTTATCAAAGGGCGAGTGGTTGAGGACTCTTCTCATCAAAATTGCGTCCTCGCCGTCAGGGTAGTACCTGTGCCTGGTTTCGCCTGTCTTTGTGAACGAGAATTTCTCGTAGAGCCGTAGCGCTGCCTTGTTCGTAGTGCGGACTTCGAGATAGACTTCACCCGTACTAGAAGCCAGGCGCTTCAAAGATTCCTGAAGCAAGGCTGTCCCAACTCCCTCCCTTCTGTGCTCAGGAGATACGGCCATCGAAACGATGTGCCCCTTGTTTTGATGAATTTCTGAGATTGCGTAACCCAAGACTTCGTCTTCGAATGCTACAATGAACCCGTCTCTGGCCCGGAATCTGAACCACCAGAAGAGCGCGGAAGGGTACGGGTCGGGGAATGAAGATTCCTCTATCGAGACGACTTGGTCTAGGTCCTCGGTCTCGACGGTCCGCAGCTTCAGGGAGAAGTTCAGGCCCAGGGCCCACCAAAAGCGACTCTCTCGTCGTTTGATATAATCGAATGGTAGTGGTAACCTTGCCAATCTCTGCCGCATTTGAGCCGGGCTCTAGCCACAAGGCCACGGTCGAGTTCTATGGGGCGTCGGCGCCATCCCCCTTGAGGTTCCTACTGTTTCTTGAGTGCCGAGAAGATTCGGTGGAGCGTTGTTTCAAACCCACGTGACTGAAGAAGGTTTCCAACAACAAGTACGTCGGCGCCTGCCGTTGCTGCCCTCGAGGCTACTTCAGGCGTTGTGATTCCGCCTCCCACGATTAGGATTCCGTCATAAGCCTCTCTGACCATCCGAATCGTTTCTTGGGGGATCGGCTCGCCGGCCCCGCTTCCAGCTTCCAGATACAAGGTCCTCATGCCAAGGTACTTGGCTGCCAGTGCATAGATTACCGCAAGGCTTGGCTTTGAAGCCGGTAAGCCGTTGACCTGACCGATGAAGCTGGCTGCACTGTTGTTGCCAAAAATGAGATACCCCATCGGGATACTTTCGATTCCACACCTCTGCACCTCGACCGCCCCCAAAGCCTGAGCGCCCACGATAAAATAGGGATTGGTCGAGTTGAGAAGGCTGCTGAAGAGGATGGCGTCTGCGAAACGTGAGACACCCGTGATGTTGCCCGGGAAGAGGATAACTGGGACTGGTTGTGACCTAGTGTGACCCTGGTGTGATTTGATGTGACTCTTAACAGCTTTTACGACTGAATCAAGCCGCCTCTGGTTGGCAAGCGTAGACCCGCCCACCAGTATCAGGGAGGCACCAGCGTCTACTGCTTTCGTCGCGACTGCTACCGCCTGCTTTGGAGAGAAGTTCTCTGGGTCGATTAGGGCGGCACAAACGGTGCCCTTCTTCGTCGTTTCAATCAGGTGCTTCTCGATTGGACCGATGCTGATCAAGTCATGCCCCGGCTCTGGCATAGTCGTCGACGAATGTGTTGTAGACATCGATGTCGGCTCGCTTGGTCTCGTACCTGAGCTCTCTGCCAGCGTGGAGGGGACAATTCGGATTTCCGCATGTGACCCTGAAGACCGTGTCTTGTGATTCCTCGTCTTGTTGTGATGCGATGCGTATGGAAATCAGGCCACAACGGGGACAAGCAAAGACCTTGGGCAACGTGCGGTGGATGACTCGAAGAGTCTTCTTGCGTCTCCTACCCATTATCTCGCCCGTTTGTCTGATATCTGAAGTAAATAAGATAGTGTTTCACGTGGTTTGTCCAACTAATACGAATGTTTCAATTTAAACGCCAAATGAACGCATTTAGGTTAATTAAATCGAGGTTTGTTGACATTTCCTGGAAGAGCCGTGTCGGCAAGCCTTAATACAATTCTGGCTGACAACCCCACATATGAGTTTGCCCGAACGACTGCTAACCGAGTCTTCTCTCACTACAAGGCAATTTGCATCTCTAATGAGTTACCAGCGAGTTGTGTCAGGAGAAATCAGGCTTAGAGATGCCGCCTCGATTGCTTCGTCTGGCCGTATCAGGGGGAATCCACAGAAGATGCTCACGGTTGGATCTTACTACCGGACACTCACCCAGGCCAAGACCAATGTTAGAAAGTCTCTTGTGACGATTTTAATTAGTATCCAGTTAGGCGTGGTACGGCCAGAGGAACTCCGGCGTCTCTTTGATTTGGTGGGCGCAGGGATCCGAGAGCTACCGGAGGAGGAGCAAGAACGCCTCGTAAGAATTCTTCAAGCTCTGGTTGATCATATCGTCTTGTGATGACGTCACGTGAAGGCGGCCGTCACGTCGCGCCTTTCCCGCGTAGGTTCCCACAACAGGACCCAGAAACCAATTCGGACTCGGGTCCGTTGCCTTCCTAGACCTTCTTCTGAATTCCCTCGTGATTCCTCAACACATGAGACGAACCGAAGACATCTTGGAGATCGGCGATGAGCAACTGGATGGCACGACAGGTAACCGAACGGGGCCCGGAATCGTGTCGTGTAGGGTTGTGCCCTGTGACAGCATCACGCTTAAATCACGTCCTTGTGTGATGCTAGGATCGTGGCACTGATCGATGACGCAGTCGTGATTATCCTTCTAGCGTCGTCGGGCTTCTTTGTCGCCCTGGCGTTCGGCCTCTTGGTCAGGTATCGGCAGGTTTCGCAGAAGATTTCGGCGTCGTCTGACCTAGGGCGTGACCTCTGGCAAGCCCTCGAGCAGAGAATGAAGA
>DASPOK010000107.1:0-14717 GCA_035626075.1 Nitrososphaerales archaeon | reverse complement strand
AGGAAGAAGTGGATGCTTAGCGGCCTGATGAATCCTCCCGCCTTCCACATCCATCTCACCCTGAGGCACACCAAGGAAGGCGTTAAGGAGGCGTTTGTCCGGGACCTGAAGCTCTCAGCCGAGGAAGTCGCGAAAGGAAAGATCGAGAGCGCCCCTCTCGCCCCAATCTATGGCCTATCTTCGACCCTGCCTAAGGCCGACGTCGAGCTCTTCATGAAGAGCATAGTGGAGTGGCTTTACAGCTAGGAGGGAATCTCTTGCAAAGCTCCGCAGACTTCGTCGGGGTGGATCTGGGGACATCATCCGTCAAGGTCGCCGTGGTCGAAGCCAACGGCAGAATCAAGGCGACTTCCACAAGACGCTACCCGCTCGAACTGGGCGAGTCAGGCAAGGCAGAGCAGGACCCCGAGGGGTGGTGGAGGGCCATGAGCGAGGCCCTTCGCGAAGTTTTCTCGTCGGAATCGAAATTCGACGTAAAGGGAATTGGTTTCACTGGCCAGTGGTCCGGGACAGTACCAGTAGACGCTGAGGGAAATGTTCTGCACAAAGCCATAATCTGGATGGACACGCGAGGGAAGGACGTAATCGAGAAGCTGACATCGGGTTTCCCTTCAATTTCTGGCTATCGGGTTGACAAGCTGTACACCTGGCTGAGGAAGACCGGAGGAGCGCCGGCGCACTCAGGGAAGGACTCGCTGGCCCACATCCTGTACATCAAGCAGAATCTCGCCGATGTCTACAAGGGGGCTCACAAGTTCATGGAGCCCAAGGACTACCTCATCATGAGGATGACGGGCGCCTGCATAGGTTCCTGGGACAACACCGTTCTTCTGTGGGCCACGGATAACAGGGACCCCTTCCATGTGAAGTATGACGACGGCCTCCTGAAAATGGCTGGGCTGGAAAGGCAGAAGCTCCCGGACCTTGTGGCGCCTACTGAGGTCGTCGGGTCGGTCACGAGTCGCGCTGCTGGCGAGACCGGAGTGCCGGAAGGAACCAAGGTGGTCGCCGGATGCGGAGACATGCAGTGTTCGTTGGTTGGCGCGGGATGCGTCGAAGACTACTCCGCTCATTTGTACGTGGGTACTTCGTCGTGGATAACCGCGCACGTTCCCTTCAAGAAGACCGACATCTTTCACAACATCGCCTCCCTTCCCTCTGCCATCCCGGGGAGGTATTTTGTAGCGGCCGAGCAAGAGAATGCAGCGAATTCGCTGGAATTCATGTCCACCGCCCTGGACATACAGCAGAACAAATATGAGGAAATGGACCGAATGGCTGCGTCCTCTCCTCGCTGCGCCAAGAAGCTCATCTTTCTCCCGTGGCTCTTCGGGGAACGCACCCCGATCGAAGACCCACACGCCAGGGGGGGCCTCTTCAACCTCTCCCTTGGGCACGACAGAAACGACATCGTGAGGGCTGTTATGGAGGGGGTGGCGTACAACACGAAGTGGCTACTGTCGGTGGTGGACGGCTTCGTGGGCAGCAAAGGGAAAGGAAAGGGCCAGGGGATAGTGATGTCTGGCGGTGCCTCGCTCTCCCGCGTCTGGCCCCAGATATTCTCAGATGTCCTCGAAAGGGAGTTGACGCTCATCGATAATCCGACCTACTCGACTGCGAAGGGAGCCGCACTACTCGCCGCGCTTGGAACGCAGACCCTCACCCTGGAACAGCTGAAGGCAATGAAGGCGACAGGAAGGGTGCTCACCCCACAGAAGGAGGGACTCGACGCTTACAGAGAGGGATATGGCCAGTTCTTGCAGTATTACAAGAACAACAAGAAGGGCATGAAGGAGTACAACCGATAAGCTCGACGTCAGGGGAAGGAGTCCTTGATGATCTTCTGCATCACGATGGTCTTTGCTGCCTCGTAGTCGGGAACCTCATTCCATATGTGAATCCACACTACGTCCCCCACCTTCTTTCTGATGCTCTCGATGTGAATGTCCCTGTCGTCCACATAGACCACCCTCTGCGGTGGAATTGTAATCCCGCTTCTTCGGAGCTTGCCGAGAAGGTCGAACAACCTCTCGTGCTTCTCGTCGGTATACTCAGTAGCGTGGAAATCGAACAAGTTCGATATTCCTAGCACCTCGATGGCTGGAAAGACTCGTTCCGGGATGTTCCAGCTGAGGCTGGTGACTTTTGCCCCATTCCTCTTGCACCACTTTACGAAGCGAATCGCCTCTGGGATGAGCCGGACAATGGTCCCGTCAGCACTGCGGAGCCTGCCCTTGCCGTATGCGGAATAAGGCGGAGCAACTAACGATATGTCGAGGTTGTCCCACAGAGTGCCATCGATGTCAGTGGCTAGCAACCAGGGCTTCGCTGTGTTCATTTTCCTAGGGGGACTGTTTCTGAGCGGTCCCCTTGCGGGTATCGACGATGAAGAAGCTGAGAGCGAAGCCGACAAGGGCCAGAACAGAGGTCAGGAGAATGGATACGAACCATGGCGGCGCGACGAAGCTGCCTACGGTGAACGAGACCTGGGAGAGGCCGCTCATGACGACGATTAAGATGAGAGCTCCGACCTGGGATGCGAGCCAGACAATGCTGGCCGCGCTTCCTGATCGCGCCTCCCCGACGGTCTCGAGGGATATCTGAAGGCCTATGGGAGCCAGCGAGAGAAGGAAGAAGCCCACCAGGACTGCTGAGAGGGCGTACACCACGAATCCTGCCTGGAAGCCGAACACAAAGAGGAACACCGCAGAAATCAGAGTGTTGATTGTAACGAACTGCTTGAGCCTCGAGTACTTGTCTGCGACGTAGGAGACGGCCACCATGCCCACAATTCCACTCACTAGGAGCGCGGCTCCTATCAGCCCTGCGTCCAAAGAACCTACTCCTCGGGTAGAAAGGATGCTCTCGGTCCACTGTATGAGCCCGCTAAAAATGCCCACGCCGACGAAGAAGAGCAGCATCATCACAATGATGTTGCGCATCTTTACCACGGACTTCATTTCACCCAGCAGAGACCCCCAGGAGTGGCTCTGCTCCTCAGTTCCTCGTTTCCTCTCCTTCGCGAGGGCCACGAACAAGACCAGCGCTACTGTGACTATCACGGAGAAGACCAGCATGTTCTCTTGAAGTTCGCTGTAGGAGGCGTCAGGGACCATGATGGGCGCAATGACGAGGGCGGTGATCATCCCCACAAGCTGGCCCATGGTTCCTATGCCGTTGGCGAGAGTCTGCTCGCCCTTCGGGAACCAAGCCCCGGCGAGTTTCGAAATTGCGTTGTAGATGAACGGCTGCCCGACGCCAGCCAGGGTCTGGTAGAGGAGCAAGAGGCCGAAGTTGAGCCCCGCCGTTAGCCTCAGCCAGGAGAACACAGTGAGGATGATACTCCCGATGATGACGTTGAGTTTGAAGCCCCATTTGTCAACGCTCAGGCCTGTCGGCAGCGACAGGGGGATGAAGACGAGGGGCCAGAAGGCGGCGAGGTAGCCAATTTGGTCGATGCTCGCGTTGAAAATCCCTGTGACCTGTGGTTCTGCTATCCCCGAGAAGTTGAGCCAGATGATCTGGGTCGAAAAGGCGACAAGCGTGTAGGCGAAAAGGACGACCCACCTGTACGAACTGCGAGCTTCGGCGACGCTACTCACCCGAGTCACTTCGGCGGCCGCTGATTCGCCTCGGCGGATTGTCAAGCCTCAAGGGTCCCTTCGTACATGTCGTGTAACAACTTGGTCGTGTTCTCCAGGGTCAGCCTTCTGGGGTTGTATCTCGGAAGCCCGTAGACGTGCTGCCTCTCCTTGAAGATGTATTCTGCGAATGCGTCCAGGTCCCCCTTCGGAAAGTTAACCTGCTTCAGGGATGTGGGCAGTTCGATGTCCCTCATCAGCCCGAGGAGCGCCTGGGGCACCCTGTCGGCGACAGCCTTCGCGGAGTCCCATCTCCTCTCGACCCCGAGGGCAGGGGCGAAGGAGACGACTTTGTCCCTGCAGGCCGGGAGATTGAAGTCGAGAATGTAGGGGAGGGCCAGACCGACGGCGACGCCGTGGGCCACGCCATACTTCGGGCCGAAGGCTTCAGCCAGGCAGTGCCCCAAGATAGCCGGGCCCCCGACCCATGGAAAGGCGATGACCACTCCGCCCAGCATCGACGCCATTGCCATGCCAGAGCGTGCTTCGATGTCGTCGGGCTTGTTGTAGGCCCTCCTCGCATGGGCGAAGAGTAGCTTGACGGCCTCCATCGCCAGGCCGTCTGATATGGGGGTGGATTCCACGCTGATGAGACCTTCGATGTTGTGCCCCGCCACATCGAAGGCGCACCCTGCCGTTACCTTCGGCGGGCAGGTGACCATCATGGTTGGGTCGACAATGGCTACCTCGGCGAACAGGTTGCTGCTAGCGGCCCAGGTCTTGTACATGGTTTCCCCTTCGATGACAACCGAGTAGTTCGAGACCTCGCTCCCGGTGCCGGCCGTCGTGGGTATGAGCATCTTCGGGACGCTGGGCTTCGTGAACCTATCTTCCGTAGGAGTCAGGTAGTGGGCCGGGTCTCCAGGGTTGTTCAGCATGTTGGCGACCATCTTGGCGGTGTCGAGCACGCTGCCGCCCCCGACGCCGACGATCAAGTCGTAAGCCTGGGCTTCCCGCGCGGTCTGAACAGCCCTTTGGACGCTTTCCATTGTAGGCTCGAACGAAATCTTGTCGTAGACGTCCACTTTGACCGCTGACTTCTCGATCGCCTCCCTTACCCTACCCGACAGTCCTGCCTTCTCCACGTTGGCGTCCGTCAGCAGGAGGGCTCTCTTGCCGCCGAGCTTCGATGCCTCGCTCCCGGCTTGGTTTACTGAGTTAGGGCCGAACACGATCCTGCGGGGCTGGTCAAAGGCAAGCGAAAGCCTGGAGATTTGCGGGTTGAACGAGTACTGGTGCACGCTCATGCCGAATCCTTCTGGCCGTAGACTTGGTAGTACCAGCCCTTCCTTACTTTGCCCGTCAGGTCAAAGTAGACGTGCTTGATGTAGGTGAATTCTTCCAGGGAATATGCGGAGAGGGACGCGCCGTGGCCGCTCTGCTTGTACCCTGCCCAGGGCATCTCCGATGGGACCGGCACGTGGTCGTTCACCCACACAGTCCCGAACCTCAGGTCCTTGACAGCATTCATCGCCCTCGTCACATCCTTGGTCCAGACTGAGGCCCCCAGGCCATAGACGACCTCGTTGCTCTTTCGGATTACTTCGTCGTAGTCTTCGAAGGACAGGACAGTGAATACAGGCCCGAATATCTCCTCTTGGACGATGGCAGAGGCATGGTTGTCGGTGAATATCACAGTGGGGTTGAGGAAATACCCGCCTTCGTGCCCCTCGATCCTTGGCCTCTCCCCACCGTAGACCAGCTCCCCGTCCTCTCGCAAACCCTTCTGGATGTACCCTTCCACTCTTTCCCTCTGCGCTTCAGACACCAGAGGCCCCATGTCGGTCTTCGGAACCAGGGGGTCTCCGACCTGCACCTTCCTGAGCTTTTCAACCAGCATCTTCTGGTATTTCTCTGATATCGAAGAATGAACATAGAACCTCGTCGCATTGGCGCAGTCCTGTCCGTTGTTCACGAGACCTCCCACGACTGCTCCCTCGGCTGCTGCTTCTAGGTTGGCGTCATCAAACACGATGAATGGCGCCTTACCGCCAAGCTCGAGAGAGACCTTCTTCACGTTCCCCGAACCGAGCTCCGAGAGTCTCCTCCCCACCTCGGTGCTTCCTGTGAAGGCGATCATGTCGACGCCACGATGGCGGGCCAGGGCCTCGCCCACCTCGCCCCCGGGCCCTGTTACGACGTTGAATGCACCCTTTGGGAGGCCCGCTTTCTCCACGAGGCTGGCGAGCTCCAGGGTTGTAAGCGGAGTGTAGGTCGCCGGTTTTACTATGACGGTGTTTCCCATCACGAGGGCAGGGAAGGCTCTCCACGCAACCATCATCAGAGGATAGTTCCAAGGAGTTATGACGCCGACAACGCCGATTGGCTCTCTTCGAACAGCGCTGGTTCCGTCGGCGACGTACTCAGCCATGGCCTTCCCCTCGAGGGTTCTTGATGCCCCCGCAAGGTACCTGATGTTGTCGATGGTGTACGGGACGTCGTAGTCGGTCGTCTGCTTGATCGATTTCCCGGAATTCAGACTTTCCAGACGAGCGAATTCCGTTGATTTCTCCGCCAGCAGTTCTGCGACCCGCAGCAGCATGTTCGCCCTGTCACCTGGAGAAAGCCTACTCCAGGTGGGAAAAGCAGCCCTCGCAGCGTCAACAGCCCTGTCGACGTCTTCCTTGGTTGCGTGAGGAACTTGGTCGACAACCTTGCCGCGAGAAGGGTCGAGGACAGGGACTAGTGCTTCGGTGCTTGACTCCACCCAATCACCGCCTACGTACATCAGGCGGTTCATGACTGATCTTGCCCCGGCAGCTACGCGGAGGCCAGAGCCTAAAAAGCTGTCATGCCTGGTCCGGAATGAGTTCAGGAAGGCTCGAAATACTTCTTCGCCTTCGACGGCGGCCACACCTTCATGTTCTCAAAGCAGAAGGAGTTCGCTCCAGAGGTCGAGAGATTCTTGTCGGCGCACGAAGAAGGGCATGCAAAGCAGATTTCCGGGTCTGTTGAATCGCCCAGCGGATTCTCAGGACAGGGAATCGCCAGGGAAGCCCAGAACAGAGTAGGCTTCGTACGTGTAGATTCCCGCCTTGACCGTGGGGTCGTCATCCATCATCCTCACTGTTTCGTCGACGCCGGCTGAGAATATGCAGAGGCCACTCACATCTGACCTTCCTTCTACCGGACACACAATCCTAAGCTTGCCCCTGCTTCGAAGTTCAAAGTTCCGGCGGCCGTGTTCCCAGACTATCTTCTCGGCTCCTGGTTCGTCCCGCTTGGGGGTCCTGCGGAGGATGACCACTGTGTACCGTCGCATGCTGGCGAGCATATTCCGCATGTACTCGTCGGTGATTTCTTCCATCCAATCCTATCAGCGCCGCTCTTCGCTTATTAGCGTTGGTGGGTTGGTTCCACCTTCGTCAAGGCCTTGCGTAATCTCACTTCTCGGTGTTGTACATCCCTTTTCTCGAGTCCAGGAAGGGGTCGGCTCACCTTAGAAGCCGGCAGGCACGCCGTCACCCCGTACGTCGCAGACTGCCTTGCGGAAATTCGGAGACACTTCAACCGCGTGGCAGACACCTGTTCTCCCGGGCATGGGTAGGTTCTGGATTTCGTAGCCCGCGTCTTGAGGCAACTCGTACCCCTGCTCGACCAGCACCGTCCTTCCACCGCCCCACAGGAACCGCGGATGGGCCACATTCTGCTCCGTGGACATAGAGTAGTCCACCGAATTGGTCACGAAGAGGGCATGCTGGAGCGGCCTGTAGTCGCCGCCGCTTGTACCTATGGCGAGGTAGGGGTGGCCTTCCCGCTCTAGAATCAAAGACGAGAGTGTGTGGAGGGGGCGTTTCCGTGGCTCGGCCTTGTTCGGACCCGACAGGGTGAACCCTGAGGCCCTGTTGTTCAGCGCGATGCCGCACTCCGGCACGAACACCCTCGAGCCGAAGTGCTGGAACAGGCTCTGAATGGCCGAGACGATATTCCCCTCTTCATCGGCAACTGAGAAAGCTGTCGTGTCCCCCGACCTGATTCTGCTTCGCGGGGAGGCGGTGGTCTTCCCGCTCGACAGGAACGAATCAAGGTCTATCTTGCTGAAACGGGGGTCGCCAAGCGTTTCGTCCCTTCGGGCATAGGCAGTCAGGGCTGCCCTGATGGTGAGCTCGATTCTTTCTCTCGACAGGGGACCGGCCCTCGAAAGGTCGACACCGGAGAGCAGCTTTAGGATGAGGAGGCTGGTGGCGCCCATGCTGTTTGGGGGGACCTCGTAGACAGTTGTGCCCCGGTAGTCGAGCGTGAGCGGGTCCACCCACTCCGGCTTGTAGTCTCCGAAGTCCCTGGTGCTGCAGGGGACGCCGAGCGAGGTGAGAGCCGCGGCCATCTTCTCCGCTGGCCAGCCTGAGTAGAAAGCGCCTGGGCCCACCTCGGCGACCTCCGATATCACTCGGCCCAGGGCTTCCTGCCTAATCCACTCTCCAGGAGCGGGGAGCTTCCCGCTGGGGGCGAAGACCCTCTTCGTGTCTTCCGAGAGCTCGGAGTAGGCGCCTGCCACGGACCTGCAGAGCCCTTCGCCGGCCGGGAATCCCTTGCTGGCGAATTCGACGGCAGCACCGAGGAGGCCCTTGAACTCAGACCTGCCTAGCCTTCTGTGCATCTCCCAGACGCCGGCCACGGAGCCAGGGATGACGCATGTGAGGGGGCCAGACCGTGGCACCCTACCTCCCGCCTCTGACTTGATCAGGTCAAGGGTCAGGCCGGAAGGCGACCAGCCGCTGGCGTTGAGGCAGTGGACCTTCCCCGTCCTTGCTTCGTAGAATACGCCGAAGAAGTCCCCCCCGAGTCCCCCCGCTGGGTGAAAGGTTACCGCCAGGGCGAAGCTTGTCGCCACAGCCGCGTCGAAGGCATTCCCACCCGCCCGGAGGATGTCGTACCCCGCTAGCGAAGCGAGGGGCTGTTCGCTCGCAATCGCCGCGTGCTGGGCAATGATGGTCCGACTGAGCCCCATGGAGACCACCGCGTCGGCTTCCCGCTTTTAAGAAATCACGATTTCCTGAGGTCGAGGGAGTAGACCCAGCTCCGTTTGCCGATGGGTCCGACCCGGGTGAAGCCTTCGCTTTCGAACATGCGTGTCGTCCCCATCCAGATCAGGGAAGCTGAGCTGGCACTCTCCACGGGGTAAGCTTCAATGACCTTCGCCTTCAGGTTCCTCATGGCGCGAACTGATTCGTGCACGGCGAACTTCGCAACCCCCGTCCTGCGGTGGTGGGAGGCGACGAATAGGCAGGTGATTCTCCACAGGTTGTCTGAGGTCGGCTTGTATCCCCTTTTCCCGTCGATTCGAGGGAGCTCCTCCTTCGGCCCGAACTGGCACCAGCCTACCGGGTCCTTGCCGCAGTAGACGATTGTCCCGTGTGCCTTCCCCTCGGTTGTGAGAGCACGCTTCGTCTCTCTGTTCTTTGCGTAGGCTTTGACTTCGAACTTCCCTCGCCTGTGGAAATACATACACCAGCAGCCTCCCCAGACTCCCCCGTTGGAAGCGAAAAGCGTCTCGAAATGAGGCCAGGTCTTCGGAGAGAGTTGGGCGGAAGAAAGCGCCCCGTGCTCATGGGGGGAGTCCGGGCGATACATGGGCATTCTATTTCGAGAACATATTTATACAAGAATCAACACGTATACAACCATCAGGTGATATGACCAGTGAGCCAGTCCGAGCTTGACGCAGTCCTAGGAACCGTCGAGAATCCGATTCGGCGCAGGATCATAGCCAGGCTAAGCGAGGAGCCCAACTACCAGCTGCAGCTTTCGAAGGAGCTGGGGTTGAGCCAACAGCTCGTCGCGAAGCACCTCATCACAATGGAGGACGCTGGCCTCGTCAGCACGGTTTCACAGGACAGCCCCCGCGGACCCCAGAGGAAGGAGTATCTTCTCAAGAAGAGCTTTTCAGTCACCATCGACCTCGCGCCCAACCTCTTCAGGGCGAGGATGTTCTCGTTCGGGGCGCTCCCTGGCGTCATGGAGACAGACGAAAGGGCCCAGATGGCGGCCCAGGTCAGCGAAGTCCTGAGGTATCCCGAGGGAGCAGCGAGGATTAGGCCGCTGACCAGGGTGGTAGCTGAGGTGGACAAGAAGCTCAAGGAGATGGAGGAGGAACGGGCGGTCCTCCTCTACATTAGGAGCCTGGCGCTGAGGGAGGCTGCCAGGATAACGACCTCGCTCCCTAGCGACGACAGGAGGAAGGTGCTCAGATACCTGATGAGGGAAGAAGGGGACGGGATAGGGATCATCAGCGCATCCCTGGGTCTCCAGAAGCAGGTAGTCGGCGAGATTCTCGAAGAAATTGAGAGAGAATTCACTGAGGCTGACTAAAAAAGAAGAGAGGAGCGGAGCTCCTCTACATTCCTAGATTAGGAAAACTTGCCTGAGGAACGCCAAGCTGGCCCTGAAGGGTCTTGATGCGGGTCGCATATTCCCTCATTCGGGCGTTGTCGCCCTGGACCTTCGCGATCCGATATCCCTTCCATGCCTTGCGGAGGGCTCCCCAGACTTGTCCCTTTTGATATTCCGTCATTGTCTTTGGACCTCTATCATCTGAACGCCTGGCGGGTATTTTGCGAGCGGAGTCTATGATAGTTGAGCCACTTATCAACGATGGCTACCCGATAGTTGGGCCTCAGACCAGGGACCTGAGCAGGAGCCAGATGTTGCTGGGGTGCTCAGTGACCCTGCGCTTCGAGTACCCCCACCATCTGTCTCCATAGGGGAGGTACTCGGAGACCTTGTACCCCGATTTGACCAGCTCCTCCTTCATGTCGTCCCTTATCCCCTTCAGAAGCTCGAAGCGGAAGTCAGCATGCTTCGACTCGGCGAACTCCTTGGCCTTGTCGATTAGGACGGAATCGTGGGTTGCGATGGCGAAGCCCTCGCCGCGCTCGAAGAGGATCGCCATGAGCTTGGTGAAGTTGGCGCTGACCTCTTTCCTCGTCGGGTAGACGAAGTCAGAGCTCTCCCTGTAGGCGCCCTTGACCAGTCGGACCGTGCCGCCCGCGTCGAGGATTGACTTCAGATCCGCATCGCTCCGCCTGGTGTAGGACTGGAGCGCCAGGCCGAGCCTCGGGTGCTCCCCATGGGCCGAGAGATAGGTGCTGAGCGTCTTGTCGACGAAGGCCGACCCCTCCATGTCGACCCACAGCAGCTGGTTGAGGCGCTCTGAGTTGACCGCTATCTTCTCCAGGCGCGACTGCATCCCCTCGTCGTCGGCGCCGAGACCCAGCTGCGTGAGCTTTACGGAAACAAACCCGTTGATGCCCGAGTCGGCGAGCGTCTGCTGCAGCTTCAGGTACTCCTTGGCGTGGGCGTCAGCGGTGGCGATGTCCTTGATCTCCTCCCCGAGGAAGTTAACGATGACCCCGATGCCCTTCGAGTTCGCCTTCTTCGCATCCTCGATGGCGGAGTCCATGGTGACGCCGGAGATCCACCTCTTCGCGAGAGGCAGCACGAACGTCTCTTTTAGGCCCAAGACAGGCCGCCGGCCAGAGGACTACATATTAACGGTGTATGCGAATCCCAAAGGCAGGAATGACTCAAGACACGGTTTTCGCGGGGAGGCTCCAGAGACTGAGGGACGGACTGAAGAGGACAGGCCTGGACGGTGCAGTTATGGTGCCCGGGCCGAACATGCGGTACTTCACGGGCGTGAACTCGCTGCTCCTCGAGAGGCCGTTCATGCTGCTTGTCCCTGCCGATGGCGAGGTGCACCTCGTGGCGCCCGCTCTGGAAGCAGGGCCATATGTCGAGGGTCCGCTATCGATGAAGGTCCACTCCTGGACCGACTCTGAAGGGTCAGCGGGCGCCATATCCCGGGCGGTAAAGGGGGCCGGAGTCAAAGGCGAGTGGGGGGTCGAGGGGAAGGTTCCCTTTCTTTTCCTGGACAAGCTGATGGAGCAGGCCTCGCCCAAGTTCAAGAACGCCGAGCCCGTCCTGCAGGGATTACGCGAGACCAAGGACGAGGTCGAAGTGAAGCTCCTGAGAAGGTCCTCTGAGATACTAAGTGGGGCCTTCGAGACATTCCCTGGCCTCTTGAAGCCGGGGCTCACGGAGCTGGAGGTAGCCAAGCTGGCGACTGACGCCATCTACGACAAAGGGGCCACCAAGGTGGACGACATGCTGGTTCAGTCTGGCCCGAGGGCCGCTGACCCTCACGGCCTGCCCTCTAAGAGGAGGATCGGAAGAGGGGAGAGCATAATCATCGACGTGGGATCAGTGTTCGAGGGATACTACTCCGACATCACTCGAACATTCTGCATAGGCTCATACCCTGATATGGAGAGAGTCTACGAGAAGGTTCTGGAGGCGGAGACGAAGGGGATAGATGCTGCAGCAGCAGGGGCTCCCGTGGGGCGCGTAGACGGCGCAGCCAGAAGGGTGCTCGAGAAGGCCGGGATGGGGAAGTACTTCATCCACAGGACCGGGCACGGCCTAGGTCTGGAGGTGCACGAGGCTCCCTACATCGTCGAAGGCGGGAAGGAGAAGCTTGGCCCGAACATGTGCTTCACCGTTGAGCCCGGGGTCTACAAGAGAGGGAGGCTCGGAGTGAGAATCGAAGACGACGTCCTGGTGGTTGGCAAGAAAGGCGTTGCCATAACGGACACCCCAAAGGAATACGGCTGGTGGAAGTAGCCTACTTCGACCTTGAGAACTGGGACACCATTGTATTGGTGTCCTCCACGTGCTTGATTTTGACGATCTTGTCCATGACCAGGTTGTAGACCTTCTGGTCGCTGGGGACCACAATCTCCTTCTGGGAGCTGAGAACCGCCAGGACGTCCCATTCCCCAGGGACCACGTGGGCCTCTTGGACCTCTCTAATCTTCATGAGGTCGTCCACGACCTCTCTTTCATGGCCCGGGGAGGTCTTGATGAGTACGAATGCCTTCTGGTATACTACCATTCTAATGGCGGTGCTCCGACTGCTTTTAAAAACTGTTGCGCTCTGAAAGTGGCTGGATGAGGAACAGCGAAGTCGCCGAACTTCTGGACACGCTGGGGGAGCTCGTAGAAGCCAACGGGGAGGACAGGTTCAAGGTAATCGCCTACCATCGCGCAGCCACGAGCATCAGGAACATGGATGATGACGTCGAGAAGCTCTGGAGAGACGGCAAGCTCGAAGACGTCAAGTACGTGGGAAAGGGGATTGCCAAGAAGATAGACGAGTACCTGGGGACGGGGAAGCTCCAGCTAATGGAAAGGATGCGGGAGAAGACGCCTGCGGGGGTGCCACTCCTGATGAGAATCCAGGGCATAGGGCCCAGGACGGCCTACCACCTTTCCCATGACCTCGGGATAACGAGCGTCGAGGAACTGAAAAAGGCGCTGAAGGCCGGGCAGCTCGACACGGAGTTCGGGCCATCGGTAAGGGAATCGTTCCGCATAGGGATCGAGAGGCTGCAGAGCTTTGAGAAGCGGATGCTCCTCCCGGAGGCGGAGGGGGAGTTCCAGAAGATGTCGTCGTACTTCGGGGCCCTAGGGATTCAGGTTGCCATGGCGGGGAGCCTGAGGAGAGGGAAAAGCACGGTAGGGGACTTGGACCTCTTGTCAACAGACGTGAGGGTGATCGAGGCCATCAAGGGATGCCCTGGTGTGGCCCAGGTGTTGGAGAGCGGGCCAAGGAGGACAAGTGTGAAGCTCGACGAGGGGGTGCAGGTGGACGTGAGGCTTTTCACCGAGGAGGAGTACGGCGCTGCGTCGGTCTACTTCACTGGGTCCAAGGACCACAACATCGCCCTGAGGAACCTGGCCATAGAGAAGGGATGGAAGCTCAACGAGTATGGCCTCTTCGACAAGGGGGGCGAGAGACTGGCGGGGAGGACCGAGCAGGAGGTGTACGAAAGGCTCGGGATGCAGTACGTTCCCCCTGAACTGAGGGAGAACAGGGGGGAGGTCGAGGCGGCCCTGACGGGGAAGCTTCCTAATTTGGTGGAATTCAACGACATCAAGGCAGACCTGCAGATGCACACGACGTGGAGCGACGGATCCTCGAATCTAGAAGCGATGGCAGAAGCGGCGAAAGAGAGGGGCTACGAGTACATCGCGGTGACCGACCATTCGGTGTCCGTGAGGGTAGCGAACGGCCTCTCGGAGGAGAGGTTCAGAAAGCAGTGGAATGAAATCGAGAAGTTAAACGAAAGGCTCTCCCCCTTCAGGATACTGAAAGCGGTGGAGCTCGAGATAAAGAGCGACGGGTCGCTGGACTTCGAAGACAAGTTTCTCAACGAGTTCGACCTCGTCGGGGCGTCGCTCCACCAGAACTTCAAACAGGACGCGGAAAAGCTGACAGACAGGGCCGTGAAGGCACTGACGCACCCCTCCGTGGACTTCCTTTGCCACCCGACCAACAGGCTAATCGGGAGGAGGGAGGGGAACCCCATTGACCTAGCGAAGTTGATACAGACGGCAAAGGAGAACGGGAAGATGCTTGAAATCGACGGCGAACCTCAGAGGTTGGACCTGGACGAGACCTGGGCAAGGAAGGCCAAGGAGGAGGGTTTGCCGATCGTCATCGATTCGGACGCGCACTCCGTGGGGGAGCTGGACAACATCAGCTATGGGGTGACGGTCGCCAGAAGGGCATGGCTGAACGCGAAGGACATCGCAAACACCAAAAGCCTCAGAGCGTTCCTGAATTCGGTTTCGTAGCCCAATTCCAAGATTAATAACAGAATCTGACGGCGCAGGTCTCGCGGGGGTAGCCAAGCTTGGCTAACGGCGTGGGACTTAAGCGGCAAATCCCA
The DNA here is from genome assembly GCA_035626075.1 of Nitrososphaerales archaeon. Taxonomy (GTDB): domain Archaea; phylum Thermoproteota; class Nitrososphaeria; order Nitrososphaerales; family Gagatemarchaeaceae; genus UBA183. Next base: position 346 of record DASPOK010000107.1, on the reverse strand, counting down.
AGAGATCCCATCCCTCAGGGGTTCGTGGGTTCGAATCCCACCCCCCGCACCTTAGGCCATGGGGACAAATCCTGGTTATACAGAGCTGATGGAGAAGCGCAAGGAGGCGGACGATGTCTACGACTACAGCTACGCACTGAGGAATTCTCTGAAGAGACTGGGCGAATCGAAGATACTTTCAGAAGGGGACAAGGACATCATTCGGGAGTTCTTAGAACACCTCAGGGCCAAGAGGGTCAGCACAGGGAGGCTTGCGAAGTATGGGTTCACGATCAGACGTTTGACCGAACACCTTGGAGTCCCGATTAGTAGTGCTAAGAGGAAGGACATCGAGAAACTCTCGGTT
>DASPOK010000106.1:0-14360 GCA_035626075.1 Nitrososphaerales archaeon | reverse complement strand
TAGGCCACGGCTATGCCATGGTTGCCCGAGGAAGCGGCGACCACACTCCTCTCCCCGAGGCGGGAGATTTTGTTGTAGGCCCCTCGAATCTTGAAAACCTTGATGGGCTGGAAGCACTCCAGCTTGAGGTAGACCTCGCACCCCGCCTTCTTGGAGAGAGTCGGAGATTCGACAAGGGGCGTCCGGCTGGCGACACCTGATATCCTCTTTGCTGCCTGCTCAATCTCTCTGAGGCTTGGCAGTTCCCTCTCATTCACGCCGTTTCATCGCGCCGAGGTGAGTAGCAGGCTAGAAAAGGAAATTCACGAGGTCGACCGACCTCAAAACGACCTGGGTCGTTGCCAACACAGAGAGGAGGACAGAGTGGGCGCGGCCCCGAGTGATTCCTTAGTCATCGAGGTCAACTCGAGCCGCCCCATGATTCGGGGCAAGAAGGTCCGGCTCCGGGCTTTCGAAGAGGAAGACTACGAGTTCATGCACAGGATTCAGACGATGAAGAGGTGATGTCTTGGGCAAGATTCAGGCCTGGAGATCGAGCTGTTCGCGAGGGCGGACAACAAAGCAACGAATCGAGCTGCGGAGAAGAACGGCTTCAGGGTCGAAGGAAGGTCAAGGGAATCGATGTATTTCAATGAGAGGTACCGGGACGGGGTGGTGATGGGAATTCTCAGAGAGGAATCCGAACACTCCAAATCAGGGGAACGCAGGGCGAGAGGGGGAGAGCGAATCGGTTGAAACTGTCAGTTTCTGAAGTGATTGCAATCACGAAGAAGTTCCTCACAGAAGAAGCCGGCTTCACCAGCGTCAGGGTCTCGTCTGCCGTCGCCATCGAAGGAGAGGCGAACTGGAAGGTGGTTGCGGAGATAGGGCAGCCCACTTCCGACAGGAAGGAGATCATCATTGACGACAAGGACGGCAAGATAGTCTCCTACAAGCAAGCATAGCCGGCTGGACCCTGGGTGAATGGGTCGGGGAGTCGATAAGAGACCCGGGGAGCGGATCGGCTCCGATGCCAAGTTACGCCTGGCAGGGGCAACGACACGCACTATGCCGTCGCGGCTGGGACGACAACTGTGACGATCAGTTCCAGGAGCCGCCTGAATCACAGTGTGTCGGTTCTCCTTTCGTTCGATGCAAGCGAGCCAAGATGACCTCGGGATTAAGAAACCTTGGCTTGTTTTCTCAAAAGCTAGCGCGTTGGAACCAGACCATATGACCACATCTGCGTCGGCCGTCCAAGAGCGGGCAGAGAGGAATTGAGCGAGAGCGGAGAAACGAGCTTCGGGGGCGGGGCAAGGCACCAACTGGTCGAAGAATTTGCGATTTCGTTCTACAACGGCGCCATAAGGCCAAACCTAGCCGAGCACAACCCGATGACCGGGCGGGACATCGAGTACCTAATGGACGGGCCTCAGTTCGAGAGGACGAAGAGGTCCGAAATCTGGTCGTTCTCCAACGCCGTCGGCACAGGGTATCAGTACAGGGTCGTCTACAAGGACAAGCGTTACTCGGACCTGGACAGTCTCTTGGACATGTATTCGGGCACGGTACCCATAGCTGAGGAAGACAGGCCTCACGTGGAGGAGAGGCTCTCTCAGCTGATCCTGCTACTGATCAAGGAAGGAAGACTGCCGAAGACGTTCAAGATCCAGTCATCGAAGGGGTTCCAGGACGAAAGAATCACCGCCATGGTGGAGGAGCTCGGACGCTCACTGGACGACTTGGGCAAGAGGGTCAGGAGACTCGAAGAGCAACTGGCGGCCCAGGAAGGACAGAAGATCCAAGCAGATTCGAACGCCCTGGCGTAGTGCCTCCCGCCAGTCCTCTCCGTGTGAGCTGATCTGCTGATTCGAGGAGACGTAATAGGGGCGGTTGGCAACCTGGCTGTGCTTCAACAATTGGATTCGCGGCCCATGGCTCGAAGGGTTTGCATGGTCACTGGGGCAAACTCAGGAATCGGGAAGGAGACGGCCGAGAAGCTCGCAGAGCTCGGGGCCACTGTGATCATGGTGTGTAGGAACCGCGAAAGAGGGGAGAAGGCAGCGGCAGACATCAAGGCAAGGAGCCGGAACGACGCCGTGGAGCTCCTCCTGGCCGACCTTGCATCTCTCGTTTCTGTGCGGAGCCTCGCGAAGGAGTTCGGGAGGAGGCACGACTCTTTGCATGTTCTGGTCAACAACGCGGGCATCGCCAGGGTAAGGCGGTCCGAGACGGTCGACGGGTTCGAGTCCACGTTTCAAGTCAACTATTTGTCCCACTTCCTTCTCACCAACCTGCTCCTGGATACACTGAGGGAGAGCACACCCTCCCGCGTAGTGAATGTCTCGTCCGTCTCACACTTCGGGGGCCGCATGAACTTCGACGACCTCCAGATGAGGAAGGGTTACTGGGTTATGAGGGCTTATTCACAATCGAAGCTGGCGCAGGTGTTGTTCACCTACGAGCTCTCGCGGAGGCTCGATGGGACAGGTGTGACCGTGAACTGCCTCCACCCGGGGGCGGTCGCCACCAACATATGGCGGAACTATCTGGGGCCCTTCGCCTTCTTGGGAAATGTCTCCAAGCTCTTCCTGATCAGTCCACAACGGGGAGCGAGAACGTCGGTGTACCTGTCGTCGTCACCCGAGGTCGAGGGGGTGACCGGGAAGTACTTCGAACAGGAGCGGGAGAAGAGAAGCTCCGACGTCTCCTACGATCCGGCATTAGCTGAAAGGCTATGGGATGCCAGCGAGAAGATGGTTGCGAGCAGCCTCGGACGAGTTCCGCGGTAGGGTTCGCATGAAGGACGTCTGACCTTGTAACCTGCTACTGGCCCGAGTTACTCTTATAGAAGTGGCGCCTAGGAAAGACGGCAAGGTCGCGTGACTAGTCGGTGACACCTGAAGCAGGCCGCTCAGAAGAAGAGACGTACGAGGCCCCAGCCATACTGGCAGAAGATGTGATACTCTTCCCCGAGATGGAAGTGAACATCTCCGTCCATGACCCGAGGAGTGTGGCCGCTACTGCGCAGGCGTTCAGAGAACACAACCTCCTCGTCCTGATTCCCTCGCCCAGCCTAAACGAAGCCGTGGGGTCGATAGGCACTCTCGTCCTTCTCCGAAGGGCCGTCGCCGCCGAGGGGTCCGGCGCTCAGTCTCTTTGGAAGGGGCTTTGGCGGGTGAAGGTCGACAGCGTAGTGGGATCCGACCCCTACCTCAGAGTGCGGTTCTCAAAGGCGAGTGCCGGTGACGATGTCTCGTCCGGAGAGTCAAGTCTGATGAAGGCGGTCTTCGACCAGATAGACGAGTTTGTCAGGGTCATTCCAGGGGTCCCCACCGAGATTGCTACCTTCTTGAAAGGAGTCGACAGACCCGGCAAACTCGCAGACCTGTGCGCTTACTCACCGTTCTTCTCCCGGCAGGAGAGGCTTGACTTGCTCAGGACCCTCGACCCCGAGGCGAGACTGAGGAAGGTAAGTGGTCTCTTTGAGAAGCAGCTTGCCAGCTTACAAAGGTTTTCCGAGACGAAGACGATTCTGGACTGCCCTGTGTGTATTGAGCTCGCAGATAAGGCGTTCGAGCTCGGGCCTAGTGGGGCCGCCAAGGCTGCACGGGAGTTTCTCGACCATGTGACACGTGAGCATCCAGACGAGTTGCTGGGGCTGATCGCGGAGCATTACGGCCCCGCATTCATGAGGAGGAGGGCCCTCAAGTAGGGGCGGAAGGGCGGGATTGAATGGCGGAGATTCTCGAGGGAGTGCATCATGTTGACGGGTCTAACGCGAACAGCTACCTCGTCCAGCAATCTGATGGGACTCTCACGCTGATCGACGCGGGGATGCAGTCAAACGGCAGGAAGATACTGGGCTACATCACGATGAAGATGTCGCGAACCCCCTCTGACGTGAAGACCATAGTGCTAACTCACTGCCACGTCGATCATGTAAGAGGGGCTGCAGCCCTCAAGGCTGCCACCGGCGCCAGGGTCGTTGTTCATGAAGGAGACGCCGACTTCGTCTCAGGGAAGGCAAGGTACCCGTCCCCGGGAGGGGCGATGGGATTCGTCTTCGGCGCCATGTCCCCCTTCTTCCGCACAACCCCCGTGGAACCTGACCAGAGACTGAAGGAAGGTGACAGAATAGGCAGGTTCGCTGTCATCCACACGCCGGGGCACACGCCTGGAAGCATTGCCCTCTACGATGAGGAGAACAAGGTGCTGTTCGTGGGCGACACCGTCCAGTTCAGGAATGGCAAACTCGAAGGTTCACCTCCCCGGTTCACGCAAGACAGGGCGCGAGCCAAAGCCTCGGTGGAAAGGCTGTCCTCTCTGGACTTCCACTTCCTGCTGAGCGGTCACGGCGAGCCGCTCAAGTCGGCGGATGGACCGCGGATGCTGAAGGGACTTTCAGAAACTCTGTGATGCGAATCGGACTCGCTCAGGTGGTTGCTTCAACGAGATTCATGACCGGCACCTGACGCATGCTAACCAACCGTGCGATTTCGACCTCGAAAACTCAGTAGGCGTAGGCCTTGACCGTGTGACCGACGACCTTCTCTAGCGCCGACTTCAGCCCTCGGATTCCATCCACCTCCACGGCCACGAGCCTGGCCCTAGGCAGGACTCCGCCGTCGGGCATCCGGCCGTAGACCATGACCGTGTAGCGAGTCCCGAACCTTGTCACGAAAGCGTAGCAGTTCCTCCCGTTGTACCGACCGAGAATCCTCAACCCCGCGTCGGCATCCATTGAGGCGGCCTCCTTGATCAGGGCCTCGAACGAGTCGATTCTCCGTTCGTAGAACAAGTCTCTCCCGCCCTGGTCGTTCTGGTTCAAAAGGCTAATACATTCGCAGAGTCGCGGCGGCAGACGTCCAATGGGCGACTCTCTCCGGCTCTTCAATACTCTGAGTGGGAGGAAGGAGCGGTTCGTTCCTCTGAAGCCCGGCAGAGTGAGCATGTTCGTCTGCGGCCCGACCGTCCAGTCGAGAATCCACATGGGTCACGCGAGGACCTATGTCTTCTATGATGTTGTGGCAAGATACCTCAAGCATCTTGGAAACGAAGTGCAATACCTGATGAATGTGACTGACTTTGACGAGCGAATCACCGAGGCGGCGAAAGAGTCGGGTGAGTCCCCGCTCGACCTCGCTCACCGCTTTCTAGGTGAGTTCCTCGAAGACATGGCCTCCCTCAGATGCACGTCAGTTTCGAGCTTCGAACCCGTCTCGGCCCATGTCGACGCCATGGTCCAGCAGGTGGCTGCCCTTGTCGCCAAGGGGGCGGCATACGTAGCGGGGAGTTGGGTGTACTTCGACACCTCGAAGTTCAGGCGCTTCGGGAGGCTTTCGCATCAGTCCAAGAAGGAGCTCTCGCTCCGTCCCCTCGAGCTTTCGGACAAGAAGAAGCACATGACGGACTTCGCCCTCTGGCGCCCGGAGGTGCTGGTGAAGGACAGATGGCAGAGCCCCTGGGGAGTAGGCACCCCCGGATGGCATGTCCAAGACACGGCCGTGACTATACCCGTCTTGGGTGTGCAGTACGACATCCATGGCGGCGCGTTGGAGCTGGTCTACCCCCATCATGAGGCGCAGATAGCCCAGGCGGAGTCGCTGACGGGCGTCCACCCTTTCGTCAAGTACTGGGTCCACATGCACCACTTTAACATGCAGGGGAGGAAGATGTCGAAATCACTTGGTAATGTGTTGACTGTGAGGGACGCGCTCGCTAGGTACTCTACGAGCGAGCTTCGTCTGTTTCTCCTCGGCACGCACTATCGGAGAGACATGGACCTTACTGGGATTGACGACTTTCCGAAACGCCTGAGGAGGATGCGGCATCTGGCAAGCACTCTCTTGGACGAATCTATGGCAGGGGATGTTCCTGCCCCTGTCGCTGCGGTTCCCGAGTTCACCGCTGCCATGAACGACGACCTCGATACTCCGTGCGCCATAGCGGCCGTGGAGAGTGCTCTCGAGAGGGGAGCGAAGGACAGAGACCCCGAGAAGAAGAGGGCAGTCCTTGCTGCCGTGGTTTCGAGCATGCAGATTCTGGGAGTCGGCTTGCTTGAGAATGCGTAGACGCGAGCTCGAACTCAACGAGCTCGGGTGGTGGGGGAACTGGGCTGAGCTGGAATGGATAGGGAAGGACGCCTACGTTCTGACCTCAGGCGAGATGCCTGAAGTGTTCTTCAACAGAGGAGGGCTGCTGACATGCGGTGGGTTCACCTCATCGATGGATGGGCTGGAGAGCAGGTTCAGGACGCTTGGCTTCGCCCCTGCGATCATGGTGTATGAATCGTGTTCGGGCGCCACGCGCAGTCTTCAACGAAGGGGATATCAGAGGATAGACACCATGACAGTATTGGCGGCGATTGAGCACAGTGAGCTGCGTGGAGGCTCGGAGGTCGAAGTCGCCGAGGCCCGGTCGCATGAAGGATGGTCCAGGGCCTACCTTTTGGCTTTCTATGGTGGCTTGGGGCTCCTACCGGCGGTCGAAAGGGCGGTCAGCCGCATTCGAAAGGCAGAGTCGACTCTGCTCGAAGCGAGGCTCGGAGGCGAAGTGGCAGGGGTGCTTGCCCTTCACCGCACAAGCCGGCTGGTGGGGGCGTACTGTGTCGGGACCGTCCCCAGGTTGCGGAGAAGAGGGGTCGCCGGAGCGCTGTTGGCCCGTGCAAGAGAAATCGCGTCCTCGGAACGACGAACCCTCATACTCCAATCCCTCGGCTCTGACGGGAATGGTGGATTCTACCTGCAGCGGGGCTTCGTCGCATTCTACAGCAAGGCACTCATGCAGAAGAAAGGCTAATACCGTCGGTGAAGTGTCTTAGCCCGTTTGGGCCACAACGTCAGCATAGAGAGGGACGCGGGTCCTGGGACGTTCCCCTTCACTCAGGTTTTCAAGGGTTTTGAGAAAGTCGGTGCGGTCAAAGCCATCTTCGGGCCAAACACCAAGAAAATCCTGACGGAGCTGAAGGTCGAGGTTGCCGACGGGCGAGGGTACATGCGCATAAACGACGAAGAGGACTCCATAGTTGTGAACTCGAAGTACCTGAAGGAGGGCCAGGAGACCCACGTCTACCTCGACGTGATTCACGAGCTTGTCCACATCAGGCAGCACATGGAGGGGAAGGAGCTGTGGGACGAGAGGTTCGCCTACGTTGACAGGCCAACGGAAATCGAGGCCTACAGGGTGGCCATTGAGGAGGGGAGGAGGATTAAGCTCACAGACGATGAACTCGTCGAATACTTGAAGGTGGAATGGGTACCCGAAGAGGATTTCCTTCGCATGCTCAGAACCCTCGGCGTCAAGGTGTGATGGTCGAGGAGAGTTCCCTGTGCAATAGGATTTCCCCCGGGACGACCACCATCATCCTGTACATGTTCAGTGCGTGTAGCGTCCCGTGCCGCCTCGATACCTCGCCGAGATTCGTGCGTTTGAACCCCTCCGACTCGAAGAGTTTCTCTGACGGCGCGTTGTCTTCCTCCACGCCTGCGAAGACCTCCTTCACCCCCGAATCTTCGAAGTACTGGAGCGCGTTGTCAAGCAGAAGCCTCGCGATGCCCTTCCTCCTGTGGTCTCTGGAAACGGCGATGTAATACACGTAGCCGACGCCTTCCTTTAGCTTCTTCAGCATGACCAGTGCGACTGGTTCTCCCGCGAGCATCGCGACTCTCACCATTTCGACATCGCGAAGAGTCCCCTTGGCGTGCCTCAGGTACCACCCTTCGAAGCTTTCGTCGAGTATCCTTTCCAGGGCCGTCCTCTCTCCGACGGGGACTTCGACGACGGTTGTTCCCCCTACAACCGTCAGAGCCCGAACACCCGTTTCGCGTTGTGCCGAAGTATCATCTCCTTGTCCCCCTCGTCCACTTGAAGTCTGTCTACGAGATCAAGGGCGTCAGGATAGCTGGTGATCGGGTAGTCGGTTCCGAAGATGACTTTCTCCGGGCCGCCGGCGAAGTAAATTGCTTCGCTTATCCTCCTGGCGAGCCAATCGGCGAACTTCGAAGCGTAGGCGCCCCCACCCGTTGTCAGACCCGACATGTCGGTGTAGACCTTCGGATGCTTGTAGATGAGCTCGGCGACGTCCTCGAACCAGGGGTTGCCGAAGTGGCAGAGGATGATTGTGAGCTCCTGTCTCTTATTCGCCAGCCTGTCCAGGGTGAGGGGGTGCGAGCGGGCGAGGTCTCCGGTATCGGACGCGGTGTCCCCCGTGTGGAAGAGCACCGGGAGTCCCTCGGACTCTGCATATTCGTAGAGACCGTCGAACACTGGGCTGTCGGCTGACGCCTTCATGTAGCCCAACCTGACCTTGAATCCCTTCACTTCTTTCCTGCTCTCCTCGGCGAGCTTCAATGCCGCCCTGACCTCCTTCGGCGCGGGTTCCACCGTGAACACGGGCGACAGCCTCCCCCTGCTCTGCCCGCACAGGCTGACTATGTCCTCGTTGGGGAGAGGAGCGCCGTCCTGAAGAGGCGGGCTGAGCAGAAGGCCCCGCTCAACGTCGTTCCTCTCCATGTCAAGCAGCAGCCCTTCTAGGGTGTACTTCAGACCGTTCATCCTGGCGAAGCGGACAAGCAAGTCGTCCCGTCGCTCCGAAAGATGGATATGGGCGTCGATTATCTTAGGCAATAATTGCCCGGCTTCTTCGATTCTGAATAAGGGTTGCTGCGCCGGGATGTGTGATGAGGGGAGGGCGGGGCTTGGGGGACCACTCACCCTACCCCATTGTTCGAAATGATGGTTGCCTATCTCACTTGAGGAGCTCTTGCTCCGCGGGCATGCGCTTGATTTCCCCGGTCTTCATCAGGAGCTCGGTGGCCTCGCGCGCGTGCTTGATGATTTGTGTCGCCTTCTGGTAGAGCTCTTCTCTGGTGGGCTTTATCCTGGCCACGCCCTGGTCCATGGACTTCTGGGCGCAGGCCACCGCTACGCGTGGGTAGACCTCCCATTCGTCCATGTGAGGAGTGATGTCCTTTTCGTCGATGCCTCTTGCCTCGGCGAAGCTGGCCAGCTCGTTGGCTGCCGCGACGCACATGTCGTCGGTCACCGTAGTCGCCCTGACGTCCAGGACACCTCTGAATATCCCTGGGAAGCCAAGGCTGTTGTTGACCTGGTTGGGGAAGTCGCTTCTCCCTGTGGCCACTATGCGGGCGCCGGCCTCCTCCGCCTCCCATGGCCATATCTCGGGGACCGGGTTCGCGCAGGCGAAGACGATCGGTTTGTCGTTCATGGTCTGTATCCACTCCTTCTTGATGACACCAGGCCCGGGTTTCGCCGCTGCCACAACTGCGTCCACCCCCTTGAAAGATTCCGCCATGTCGCCGTGTCTCCCTTCAGCGTTGGTGACCTGCGACAGCTCGTACTTCCAGCGGTCCTCCGCTTGGAGAATGTCTCCCCTGCCCGGGTAGATGAGGCCCTTGGTGTCCACCATCAGGATGTTGCCCGGCTTGATTCCCCACTTCATCAGGACGTAAGCAGTCCTGGTGTTCGATGCGCCTGCCCCGACCAGAGTGATCAGGCTGTCCTTAGGGTCCTTTCCGACTATCTTGAAGGCATTGACTAACCCCGCCAAGATGACGGTGGCCGTCCCTTGCTGGTCGTCGTGCCAGACAGGAATCTTGAGCCTCTTTCTGGCTTCCTCCAGGACCTGGAAGCACTTCGGCTTCTCGATGTCCTCGAGATTGATCCCTCCGAAGGTTGGCTGGAGCATTTCGCAGGCCCGAATGATTTCCTCAGGGTCCCTGGTCTTCAGGCAGATAGGGAAGGCGTCAACTCCCCCCAGATACTTGAACAGGATGCTCTTCCCTTCCATGACAGGGAGCCCTGCCTCGGGGCCTATGTTCCCCAGGCCCAGCACCCTGGTTCCGTCTGTGACTATGGCCACGAAGTTCCACTTGTTCGTGAGCTCATACGCCATGTCGGGGTTGGCCTGTATCTCCTTGCAGGCGGCGGCGACGCCTGGCGTGTACCAGATCGCAAAGTCCTGATAGCTCTGGATCGCGCACTTGGGCATGACCTGGAGCTTACCCCCGTAGAACTTGTGGAGGGGCGGTGCCAGGAGCGAGGGCTTCTTCGCCTTAGCAAGCAGCTCTTCGGCGGTCGGCCTGTGCTCCTCGAGTTCTTGCTTCGACATGAATTTGGGCGGCGGCCTTCAGGGTCTTAAATGGAGCCGTACAACTGCGAGCATTTGGCAAGATGTAGCTGATCGTCTAGTGAACGGCCGGCGCGTAAAGCTGGCTCGTCAGCTGCGAGAGCTTCTCAAGGCGCCTGTAGTTTTCGTCCACTTCCCTCTTCACCGTGTCCAGTTCGGCCGCGTTTTGGGGCTGGAACAAGTGGGAGTAGCGCCCTTGGAGCTTCAGATACTCGTCCACGGGCTTGGGGCTCGCGACGGGGAAGGTGATTTTGTAGACCCCGTCCTCGACCTCGTAGAGAGGGAAAAGCCTCGTCTCGACCGCCAGCCTTGCCATCCTGATTGTCTTGGCGGAGTCGAAGCGCCATCCCCTGGTGCAAGGAGCCAACACATGGAGGAAGGACGGCCCGTCCTTCGAAAGCGCCTTCCTGACCTTCGTCATGAGGTCGCGCCAGTGGGAAATCGACGCCGTGGCGGCGTAGGAGATGTGGTGGCCGACGACGATGGAGACCAGGTCCTTCTTCGCTTCCTGCTTGCCAGCGCGAGCTGAGCCCACCTGGGTGGTTGTCGTCCAGGCCCCTCTGGGGGTCCCGCCTGACCTCTGGATTCCGGTGTTCATGTAAGCCTCGTTGTCATAGCAGACGTAGAGGAACCTGTGCCCCCTCTCGATGGCGCCCGAAAGCGCCTGGAAGCCGATGTCATAGGTTCCGCCGTCCCCTCCGAAGACAATGATAGGGTGCTCCTTGCCTTCGCCGCGCCTCGCGAGCGCCTTGAAGCCGGAATCGATGCCCGATGCGACGGCGGCGGCGTTTTCGAACGCTGAGTGTATCCAGGGCCGATTCCAGGCGGAGTATGGGTAAAGGGCGGTTGAGACTTCAAGGCAGCCTGTTGCCTCTGCCACTATGGCGTCCTTGGGGGCAGCGAGCATCACCTCCCTCACGACTATGGAGGCGCCGCAACCCGGGCAGAGGCGGTGGCCCGGCGCAAGAGGTTCCTCAGTGGGGAGCTCCTTCAGACCCTTAATCGGTTCGTACAACTAGCCCTTCACCCCGTACATCAAGCTGCCAGGGCCGAACGACTTCCCTTCCTTTGCCATGGCAAAGATCTTCCTCCCGTCGTCGGTCAGCAAGTCTCTTCCCCCTATTCCGTACACAACGCTCATCACCGGCCTGCTCATCCCTGCTCCCTGAAGCGCAGACTTAACGTCCTCTGAGATTGGGCCTGATGGTGCCCCGGGGCTGAGGCTCCTGTCCATCGTTATCACTGTCTTGGCGTGGGCCAGGTGAGACGCCACCTGTTCCGCAGGGAAGGGCCTGTAGAGCTTCAGCGCAAGGACCCCCACATTCTCGCCTGCCGCGTTCATCGCCCTGGCAGCGGCCCTCATGGTCCCTGCTGCGCTCCCGTTGATCACCATGACCTGTTCGGCCTTGTCCGTGTTGTAAGCATCAACGGCTCCGTATCTCCTCCCGCTGAAGCGCTCGAACTCCTCTTCAACTTCGTCGAAGACGCCGAGTGCCACATTCATCGCCTCTATCTGCTGCATCCTGAACTCGTAGTAGGTGTCGGGCGTGGCGATGGCACCGAAGGTGAGCGGCTCGTCAGGGTCGAGGCGGTGCTTGGGCCTGGGTCTTCCTAGGAACCTGTGGATTGGTTCCTCGTCCAGCAGACGGACCCTCTCCTTGTCATGGGACAGGATGAACCCTTCGAAGTTGATGGCGGAGGGGAGCATAACCCTAGGGTCCTCCGACAACCTGAACAGCTGAATTGTCCTGTCGTAAATCTCCTCCACGTTCTCTGCGTAGAGCTGGATCCATCCGGAGTCCCTTGACCCCATCATGTCGCCGTGGTCTGCGTTGAGCACCAAGGGCGCGCTCAGAGCCCTGTTGGCCACCGCCATTACTATCGGGAGCCTCATCCCGGAGACGTTGTACAGCATCTCGTGCATGTAGGCCAGGCCCTGGCTCGATGTGGCTGTGAAGACCCTGGCCCCGGTCGCTGCGGCGCCGACGCAGGCGGAGAGCGCGCTATGCTCCGACTCCACCGGAACGAACTCCCCCCTGAACCTCCCGTCTGCGACGAATTCCGCCAGCTTCTCAACTATGATCGTCTGTGGTGTAATGGGGTAGGCAGCTACCACGTCGACGTCGCACTGCCTAACCGCCTCGGCGACCGCCTCGTCCCCCTGAAGGGCGGAGACCCTCACGGTCTGGGCCTGGGTCATGGTTCCCTCACCATGGTTATCGCCTTGGGCGGACATTCGGTCTCACAAATCCCGCACCCCTTGCAGTGATCGTAGTCGATGGTGACCTTGCCACCCTCGTGCCTCACGATGGCTGGCTCAGGGCAGTATATCCAGCAGATGAGGCAGTTGGTGCACTTCGCCTCGTTGATGACTGGCCTGTTGACTCTCCAGCCCGAGACCTGGTAGGATGCTGACGTGCCGCCCTTCACCACGGCCGCCTGCTCGAGCTCTTTCCAGCTCATGCAGAGGCCACCCCCTGGTACCCGAGCTTCAGTGCCTGCTCGTTCCCCTCGAGCACCTTGCCCTTGAACCTCTCCCCGAGGGCCTTCTCGAGGGACTCGAAGCCTACCATGCCTGTCGCCTTCAGAAGGGCTCCGAGCATCGGGGTGTTCGGATAGTCCTTTCCGAGAGATTTCATGGCTATCCCAGTAGCATCGAGGGTGATTATCTTCACTGAAGGGTCGAGATCCAGCTTCGAACGCAGCTCTTCAGGGGAGCCGTCGAAGTTGCAGATGAAGTAGCCACCCTTTGCCAGGCCTTGGGTTGTGCTCTTGAAGTATGCCATGGACCTGTCGCAGACCATCACGACGTCAGGGTTCCTGATGAAGGAGTGAATCTCGATGGGGCCGTCGCTTAGTCTGGCGTAGGCAGCTATGGGGGCACCTGACCTCTCTGCGCCGAACTCTGGAAAGGCCTGGACGTACTTCCCCTCAAGGACTGCGGCGTCCGCTAGCAGCTGAGCGGCAGAGACCACACCCTGGCCGCCTCTCCCGTGAAGGCGCACCTCTGTCATCATCCGTTTTCACTTCTGAAATCGACTCGAAGAAGTGGTGTATACACCTTGAGCCTAACATATTCGGGTTACGTCAACACACTCCGTTCAAATTGAAGCGGGATAACCCCGGAACCTCTTAGGGGACGCCAGTTACTGAGCTAATCTTACGCAAAAGGAGAAAAGCCTTCAGCCCAGGGGATTTCGCGCGAGTTGAGCGAGGAGCAGTTCGAAGAGTGGGCCCGCAGAAGGTCCAACCTCCCCCTGGCTGTCAAAGGACACAGCTTTGTCCTCAGGGGAGACAACATGATCGTAGTTGACGGGGGGAAGTTCGTCTACGAAGACGCGCTCGAGCTGGTGAGGCTGCTGAACTCCAGTAGCCCCTTCGCCCAGATAAGTGCGAGCCTCATGATTGCGGAGAGGAACGGAGTTCTCAGGCTGGTTGTGCTGGCGCTCGCAGCGGTAATCATAATCTTCGTCCTTTTCCTTGCCCTCCGTTAGCGCCGATGTCTACGGCTCTATAGTCACGTAGTAGAGCTCCGTGACACCAGAGGCTGGAATCTGGAGCACGCCGAAGTTGAGGTTGCCCGAACTGTCGGTCCAGGCATAGACAGCATTGGCGACGCTCCCCGGACCATGAACGTTCAGCAGGCTCACCACCAGCGCGACCGTCTGGTTCTCCCCGGCCGACCCTATAGACACGGCCCCCACATTGTCCCAAATCGTGGGGGTGACCGAGGTGACGTTGACCAATTGGTAGCCAGCAGTGCCAATCAAGGAGTCGATTCGGTGCACCACCGCCTGCTTGGTCGGAGTCACGCCGCCGGTGGAGGTCACAGTCCCTAGGCTCGCGAAGGCGGCCGTCGCGTCCTTCCCGACACCCACCGCCCCCGTCGACGGGCTCACGGCAGTCATGAAGGGGAGCTGAGTGACCACCCCGGAAGTCCCCGGGTTAGTGTAGACAGCGACGAAGTAGGTGAGCACTCCTCCCACGGAGTAGAGCAGGTACGAGCCGAACCTGTTGTTGGGGAGGAGGGTGAGCTGGGTCCTCACCTGCTGGTTGGTGGTGAGGGCGTTCTGGGCCGCCGACGGGCCGATGATGAGTGTCTGAGAGGGGTTCTGGTAGAGGTAGATCTCTCCCAGCCTGTCCCCGCCGTAGGCGACGTAGAGTGCCCCGAGGTTCTTGCTTACCACCCCCTGGTACTGGACCAGCTGTAGGCCGACGAAGTAGGTGCTGT
>DASPOK010000105.1:0-4351 GCA_035626075.1 Nitrososphaerales archaeon | reverse complement strand
GAGGCGGGCGAAAAACCCGACCCTCATGGATTTTGTGGACTGATTGACCTAGGCCCTGCTTCCCACAACCGAGACCTTGATCACGTTTGTTGTTCCTCTCATGCCGGGCGTTCCCGACGTGACAATGATACGATCCCCCCTCTTTGCTAGGCCGAGCGCCTCAACCGCTTGATCAGCGCGCGAGAACAGCCAATCGACTGTCTTGGCCTGCCTGGACATAGTGGGGAGGATTCCCCGGTAAAGCTTCAACCTCCTTGCCACTCGGTTATCAGTACAGAGGGCGACTATCGGCTGCTTTGGGCGGTACATCGAGACTCTACGCGCGGTGGAACCGGTTTGGGTCGGTGCTACGATGGCCTTGGCACCGACGTAATCCGCCAGCCTGCAGGCGGCCCTTGCGATGGCCGAGCCTGTGTCTTTGGACTCGGCCACGACGAGAGGGCGGGCGTAGGATAGCAACGACCTCTCCGTCGAACGAGCGATCTTGTCCAACATCCTGACCGCCTCGACGGGGTACTTGCCCACGGTGGTCTCGTCCGATAGCATGACTGCGTCCGTGCCATCCAGAATAGCTGTGGACACGTCTGTTACTTCGGCGCGGCTCGGGACAGGGAAGTTGACCATGCTCACCAGCATCTGAGTCGCGACTATGACAGGCTTCCCCGCCTCGTTGCACTTCGAAATGATGGACTTCTGAATGGCAGGCACTGTTTCGATGGGCACCTCGATGCCGAGGTCGCCTCGGGCCACCATCACCCCGTCCGCCTCAGAAAGGATTCCTTCGAAGTCCGCGACGGCTTCCCTCTTCTCTATCTTCGCTATCAGAAGAGGCCCGTCCTGGGGGAGCAGCTTCCTCACTGCACGGACGTCGCCCGGCGTCCCAACGAACGACAGGGCCACGAAGTCGACGTCCTGCTGAAGGCCGAACTTGAGGTCGGAGACATCCCTTTCCGTGGGATAATGGATTTCGAGCCTCACCCCAGGGGCGTTGACTCCCTTGCCAGAGCTCAGGACGCCGCCGTCGACGACCGCGCAGCGCACCCCTTCAACGACCGACTCCTCGACCCTGAGCCGAATTATGCCATCGGCCAGGTGCAGCAAATCCCCCTTTTTCACTGACTTCAGAAGCTCTGGGTTGTTGACCGGAATGTGGGTGGCATCCCCTTCGATATTGGACGACGTGAGGATTAGCTGTGAACCTCGGGGGAGGTCCACGGAGCCGTTTGCTATCCTTCCCACTCGCACTTTGGGCCCCGGAAGGTCCTGTAGAATCGCAACTGTCCGGCCCGCTCGTCTTGCTTCCTTCCGGATTGTGCGAATTTCGTCGAGATGGCTGGCCTGATCACCGTGAGAGAAGTTGATCCTGAACACGTCTACGGATGAGGACAGCTTGCGAATTGTTCCTTCGTCTCTGCTCGCAGGTCCTACCGTTGCCACTATCTTTGTCCTTCTCAAGGTTCAGCCCCCATCCGGCCGGCCCGCCTTACGCATTAAACCTGAGGTCGAAGGGGCCTGAATGGGCCGTGGCCATCTCCCAGCGTAAGCATTCACACCCTACACGCGAGATTTATTATCCCCGCCAGGCGCGCGGGTTTTGGAAATGGCGCCTTCGATTGAGGCCGTAGGGCTCACCAAGAGGTTCGGAGAGTTCACTGCTCTCTCAGGACTGGACCTGAAGCTCCAGGGGCCGAAATGCGTCGGCTTCCTTGGCCCGAACGGCGCTGGCAAGACCACGACCATGAAGATTTTCACAGGCCTGATATCCGCCTCAGGCGGCACGGCTAGAATAAATGGCGTCGACGTAGCCAAGGACAAGAAGGGGGCTCTTGCATCCTGCACGTCTCTTATCGAAACCCCTGAGATCTACCCGTCCCTGACGCCGAAGGAGGCGTTGTCGATGCTTTGCGAGATAAGAGGAGTCCCGCAGGCTGAAAGGAGCAAGGTGATCGACGAGGCCCTGGCCAGGGTCAAGATGCAGGAGTGGGAGAACAAGAAAGTCGGGAGCTTCTCAAAAGGGATGAAGCAGAGGGTCAATGTAGCTTCCACACTGCTGAGCGACCCCGAGGTGATAATACTCGACGAACCTACGACGGGCCTCGACCCTAGGGGAATGAGCGAGGTGAGAGACATTGTCATGTCGTTAGGAAACAGGCTCGTGTTCATGAGCTCCCACCTTCTTGCGGAGGTCACCGAGGTGTGCAACGAGGTGGCGCTGATAGACCACGGCAAGTTGATTGTGTACGACACGATCGAGAATGTGACGTCAAGGTTCGCAGGAGGGGGAGGCACAGTCGAAATTGGTTTTGGCCGAACCGTCGACGAGCAGACGAGTAGCAGGATAGGAAGATTCGAAGGGGTGCAATCGGTGACAAGGTCGAACGACAGGCACCTTATCGTGAAGTTCAACGGCGGCGCCACGACCCAGGAGAAGCTATTCGAGCAGATCGCGGGCCTGAAGGCTGGCGCGTTGAGTTTCGAAGCGGCATCAGGGCTGGAAGACGCCTACCTCAGCCTGATCAAGGAGACGTTGTAGACGATGGACGCGGCCCAAGGAGGCGGCAGCCGTGTGAGCACGCTTTCGCACATCGGAAGCATAGCCAAGTACAATTTCCTCAATTATTTCCGGGCGCGGAGATTCTACGTCATGCTCGCCATCATTTTAGTCATTTCAGGACTTATCACTGTCTTGGTCGGCTATTATCGCCCCATCACTTTTCTGGGACTCCCCGGAGAACCCGCTTCCCTGGCGGCGCTCGGGTTTTACGGGGCGGGGTGGGGAGGGTTGGCGAGTCTTGTAGTCGTACTGTCGGCAGCTTTCTTCGGCGGTGACGCGATTTCGGGGGAGTTCCAGAACAAGACGGGCTACTTTCTGGTGCCTAACCCAATCAGAAGGTCAGCAATTTATGTAGGGAAGTGGATTGCCGCCCTAGTAGCCTCGACCATAATCCTCGCCATTTTCGCCCTAATCATGGTGGCGAATGGGCTTTACTACTTCCCTGGTTCGATACCGTGGCAGTTTGAGCAGTCCCTTCTCTTCACATGGGTGTACCTGGTGGCGGCGATGTCCCTGACCTTCGCTTTCAGCTCGCTGTTCAAGAGCAGCGCGATTTCGATACTCATGAGCGTTATCCTCCTCCTCATCGTCTTTAGTGTCATAGACACGGTCTCGTCAGCCGTGGTCGGAATCGAGCCTTGGTTCAGCATCACCTATGCTGCAGGAATAATTACGAGCGTCCTGATGCAGACCTATCCTGCGCATGTGACCACTCAGCCTCTGGCATCGGCCTTCGGAGGGGCCAACAGTACGAACGCGCGCTTCTCGTTCACCACCTATTATGCTACTGTCCCGGAAGGCTTGGAGATACTAATCATCTACCTGGTCGTAATGGGAATCGTCGGCCTCTGGCTCTTCGAAAGGAAAGAATTCACGTCCTAGACTGAAATCGGCTTGAAATCGAAAGTCTCCCCGATGTTCCTGACGTATTACATGGTGAAGTGGGATGAAATCCAGCAGGAGGAGTCCAAACAGAAGTGCACCGAGTGTGGCCTGCCCTTAAGGCGGACCGAGAAAGTTACGGACAGCAAGGGACTGAGCTACGAGGGATACGTCTGCCACAAAGACAGGAACGTCACTTGGGTGAAGATCGGTTAGGCTCAGGCGGCCTCTTCGACCTGAACCCTTCGCCGTACTGAAAAGCTCTGCCCATGTTCTTCTTCCACTTCCTCTCGAATACTTCGTCGAGGTTCGCGTCCGGAGCGATGAGTCTTGACGCATCCAAGACGTAGAATATCACGTCAATCAGCTCTTCAATGGTCTCGTCTGAGGGCCTTCCCTTCTTCCAAGAGTCCCCTGCCTCCCCGAGTTCGATGAACGCGAAGAGGAGTTTGTTCGCGATTTCATCTTGTGTGTTTCCGAATCCTTTCGCCAAAACGAGCTCCTCGACCTTCTTCTTTGCTTCTTGAAGCGTGGGCACGAGACGGGGCGTCAGGCCTGAGGCTAAGAAGCTTTGCGCCTTGGGGCGACGACAGCATTGTAATACTTGCAGCTCCCGGTGAGCCTACAGGACGAGCAGCGGGGACCCACAGGCTTGCAGGTAGTCTGGCCGAACCTGACGAACAAGTCGTTCAGCTCAAGCCAGTATCGCCTGGGGACGGTGCGCACGAGCTCCGTCTCAGTCTCCTCCGGCTTCTTGGTCCTCACCAGTCCCAGTCTGTTTGAAATCCTGTGTACGTGAGTGTCGACAGGGATTGCGGGCTTGTTGAAAGCGTAGACGAGAACGCAGTTGGCAGTCTTGCGTCCCACGGCCCGCAGTTTGAGTAGGTCTTCTTCGTTGTCCGGCACCTTGCCTCC
>DASPOK010000104.1:0-8936 GCA_035626075.1 Nitrososphaerales archaeon | reverse complement strand
CTTGCAGAGTTGGCCAGATTGTCCCAGCTTGTTGATCAGGTGCGCGAGGAGCGCGCAAAGGTAGAACAGACCGAGGGGGCCCTAAGGCAGGACGAACAGAAGGAACACTCCTTCACGTTCCACTTCGAGGGGAAGGAAGTGAAGGAAGCGCTCCAAAAGAAGGTGGATACCGAAACCGTCGCTCTATCCCAAGAAGAACGGGAACTTGCCCAGACGGGGGCGAATGTGAACGCTCTCATCGAGGAGAAGTCCATGCTCGATAGGATGGTAGCTTACAATGGTGGGTATCTCTCCCTGACCGGCATGGGGACGGTCACCCTGAACGACCTCAACGTGAGGAATTATCGGGTGGCCGACGAGGAGTTCGCCGATTTTGCAACAGAGATCAAGGCAACCTACGACGAGCTCAGGACAATCGCTGAAAGGGCCTCTCTGTTCGTGGTTCACATAAGTGGCCGGGTGCCTGAAGTCAAGACTGTTGCTGAACTGAAGAACGAAGGCGGGGAGCTATCCCAAGATGCGGCCGAGGCCACTTCGATGGCGTGGGGCACGGGGATAGGCCTGGCCAAACTTAGGGGGGACGAGGACCAACTCAGTCAGAGGTTCATCCAAGCGGCCGATGCCGTCGGACTGGACCGAGACACGGACTCGACAATCCAGAACAAGCTGATGGCTGCAGAGATCATGACCGCGCTCACCGGCCAGGACATCAGGACCCTTGCATCTGACCTGATGGACCTGGAGAAGGAAGTGAGGCGGCAACATGTCCCAAAGGAGCTTTCCGCCGGGATCGCGGCTGCGATCATGGCGGGGAGGAGATTTGACGGGACGTACCCTACCGACTCCTTTGCGAAGTTCATGGAAGTGACAAAGTCCTGCGAGGCGGCCGCAATCCTGGCCGTGATGAATGCCCCCTTCGACGGGCTCAATGCCAAGTTTCAGGCCTTTCGAACGACGTTTACCTCATGGGGATACATGGCCTCTGAAGACACGGAGATTGCGTCCGCCTTTCTGGCCATCGGGGAACTGGAAGCTAGCGAGGTTGAAGAAAAGCTGCAGTATATCTTGCTTCAGTTGAGGAACTACCTCGAGTACCCCCTAGTTGCCGCCGCGATACTGGCTTCAATCCCCGTCTTCGAAGTTCACGAGGCGCTCGACCTCATGGAGAAGGCAGTAACCCTGCTCTCGGGGTACATCTCTGGGCTTGAGCGCTCAGTCCTAGTCGCCCTTGCAGTCAGGATGATTCACGGCGTCCGGAACGAGCTGGTGAAGAACATCGACCCGACGGCGACGATCACCCCCACGCCGATCCAGTTCACCTACACGCCACACCCTGGGCTGTTCGTTTGGTTCCGTCCTGTGATTATTGCCCACTCTTCGTATCATGCGACTTTCAGCGGAATGGGAGGCTTTCACCCGGCCCACAGCCACGGCGTTGGAGGATTCGTGGGTTGAACGCGCCTGCCAATCGAAAAAGCCTTTGGCCGCTGCTGGTATCCCTCCTAGTCCTCTCAGCGATAGCCGCGAGCGTCCACCCCGTCTTGGCTTATGTTCCCCGGCAAGGGGACGACTTCAGGTACTCCGAGACGACCACCGTAAACGACGGCCAGGGCTCATACGCCGGCTACAGCGATCAGACCCTGACAACAGGGATGGAGGAGATCCTTTCTGTCAACGGAACCAACATGCTAACGCACTACTCCGATACATACAACTTCAGCAGCAATCAGGGGAACTCGTCGTCAGGCTCGAAGTCCGGAAACTTCACCTGGTCGACGAATACTTACTCCTACGTCAACGGGACGGACAACCAGGTGGGTTACTCCACGCCGATCTACGTCTGGTTCGCGATGGATCCTGCCCAGCCCGTCGGAGGGACCTTCTGGGCTTTGAACACCCATCTCACAATCGTGTCGAGGAATTACACCCTGCACCTGCCAACAGAAGGCACGTACGTCCAGACGATTGAAGTAAGGGGCAACGGCCAGTACCAGCGGAACGACGCCTACGGGGTATTCACTGCGACGTACACTTGGAACGAGTACTTCGACCCGGCAACAGGGTACATAATCGGTTACAACTACACGGAGCAGGACACCGGCTCTTACCAGGGACAGGCAGGGGGCTTCACCTACACGGATATCCTGTATGTGACGTCAACCAGCTATTCATTGACTGCGGTCAGCGCATCGACGAGTACCGCCACTACTGAATCTGGTGCGTTTTCATTCAACCCCTACCTGGAGGTCCTGATACCGGTAGCTGTCGTGGTGCTCGTGGTCGGGGTCGCGACATTGGCCATCAGAGGAAGGAGAAGGAGTCGCCTCCCAGAACACCCGACCTCTCCGCCCCCTCCGCCGCCTCCACCCTCGGCTCCCCCGCCACCCCCAAGGCCTTGGGAGTCCAACGTGGACCTCGGCTCGAAGCCGGCAGAACAGGTCGTGATTCGTGAGGTGGCCAAGGTGAACTGCAAGTATTGCGGTACGTTGATCCCGACCACAGTCGACAGGTGCCCCTACTGCGGAGGACCAAGGGAGTAGGAACCCTTGACCCAGACTCTCGCCCGACGAACCCCTATCCTCCTGAGAGGGGTCCCCATCCACCTGGACATGTACGAGGGGGCCGGGGCCATCACCAACAGGTATTTCGCGAACTTCAACATGCCCGAGTTTGAGAAGATCTACCTCCCAGAAAGCGTGACGCCCTTCGCCAACGCGGAGCCGATTGGAACCCGCGACCTTCTGATAGACGACAACCGGAGCGCCATCGCAAAGGCGCCGTGCCTCGAAGTTGACGGGACCGACTTCTACTTCTCAGTAAAGGGAATCGGTTCCACCACCAGCCCGTTCAGCCGCCAGCTCCTCACCAGGGCGGAAATCTGCGGCCTCCTGAAGAACGGTAGCACGAAGGAGAGGATACTTCTAGCCAAGGCGAAGGAGATGAAGTTCCCCAGGTACCTCACGGGAGAGTTATGGTCCAGAGGGTGTCCGTACGGGTCACAGGGATTGGAGTTCGCGTCCATCGCATTGAAGGCGGCCCAGATGTCGGACTCCAGCACTACTTCGATACACGGCTTCAGGATAGCACCGCTGGTGAAGATTGTCAAACTCCCCGAGGCGCTTCAGAAAGAGGTTTCACAGGTCTACTGGTATAGGAGGTTCAAGCAGCAGATGGTCCAGGAGACGAGACTTCTTCCATCCAATGTCAGAATTTACTTCCATTCCGACTGGACCATAGGAGACGACACCGGCGAGCTCTTCGACTTCTTTCGCATAGACAGCAACGAAAAGGCGATGGAGTTCCTGAAGAACTTCGTTAGGAGCGGCATCGCTATTCTCACCCTCTTTGTCAGGTCCATGGCGGACAACGGGAATGGCACCTACAGCGGGCTGGACTTCTATGACGTCTGGCTCGACAAGGACGCCGTGCTCGCTCCAGACGGGACCATCTTCTGGGCCGACCTAGAAGGGCTCCAGGCTATTACCATCGGAGGGAAGGATGGGAGAGAGGTCGAGTTCAACATTGAGGAGAACATGGAGCACCAGATCTACCGTTCCCTCTACGAGTTCATGTACGCCTATGAGCAGATCGAGCGGGAGCGGGTCAAGCGCTTCGGACACATCACTGACCGCAAGGTCCAATTCGAGTACTTGCTGCGAGACGCACTGAAGGACGACGAAGTCGTCGACCTCCACAGCACCAGTGATAGCCTTGAGCTCGTCATAGGCAACACGCTGGGAGAGGAAAGCCTGACCAAGAACTTCACTATACTGGATCGGTGAGTAGTTCTTGACTGACCCTCAGATCTCACCCTTGAAATCAGTCGACGAGCAGTTGAGCGGCCTCCCGAAGGGCCTATCCTTCTTCGACCAGATGCTCCGCCACGAGACGAAGGAGACCATAGAGGCCGGTGGAGAAGCGTATGTTTCCGAGAGCCCGAAAGGAGTACCCGACGGCCTGTTCATCTACGACAGCTGGGAGGCCACAGGAACCATATTCACAAGATCGAGGGAAGTCTTTGACCACTTCTTCACTCTAAAACCCTCCAGCTACATCTTCTCGGAGCTGCACGTCCCTGAGCTTCCCAAGGAGGTCTGGAACATCTGGCAGCTGGACCTGGACGGGGCCCCCCGAAGCTACAGGTTCAAGCACCATGTCAGCATGGACGCCGATGCGAAAGAGATAGAACACTTCATGCTTGCGACCCAGCCCGGCACCAATCCTCGATGGATCTCTGTCGCTCTAAGGCATGGGGACAAGTGCTTCGTGAACCGGCTTGACAACAGGATCGTGGGGATGGCCTGGGTAAGCATTGTCGGAAACATCGCCAGGTCCCACAGCATATACGTCGAGCCGCAGTTTAGAAGGATGGGGATAATGAGGGACAACTTGGAGGCGAGAATCATCTACTTGAAGTCGAGAGGCGTCCGCACGTTAGTCAATGAAATCGCCGAGTCTAACGTTGCCTCCTCCAAACACGTCGAGAAGGCAGGGGAGAGGATTGCCGGGAAGCTCTACCTTTACACCTCCCCTGACTAATCAGAGTGCGGCTCCCTCCGGGCCCGCCTCGGAATAGCTCAGAATGAACTCCGTTTGGAGAGAGGGGCTCGACTCTCGCTTATTCCCCACCGACTTGCGCGGTCATGAGAGTGTCAAGCATCAGCAGCAGCGGGTTCCTGGTCAAGGAGACAGAGTGGGGCGGCCCTGTGGGAAGTGGTTATGCGAGAAGGCGATAGAGCTGCTGCTTCTAATAATTCTTGACGGTCATTCAGGTGCTGATAGCAGGTGAACACCGAAACTAACTGTCCAGATATTTATAGAACAGATCATGAATCTCTCTATGCCTCCAGGCCCCAAACCTAGATAGTTGCCTGAAAGAGCGAGTAGGAGGGTGGCCAATGCCACCACTCCTAGGGTTAGCGAAAGGAATCTGAACGGCCCTCGGCCGAGCCTGTAAGAAGAAATCATCAGTATGAGGAGCAAGACGAATAACAGGAGTGTCGAAGTGATGTGCAGATCGGCCGCTTCCCCGACTAGCCCCGCATCAGGCGTCCCCAAGTAGAACGGAGCATACGACAAACCTATGAGAAGTAGGAGGCCTCCAGAAACCGAAAGTCCCGGACCGAACAGTCTGTGACTCGCCCTTAGAAGAAGGACGCCAGCCCAGAGAAAAAAGACCCCGTAGAGAAATACCGAGAAGACGAATACTGCCGACGAAGGCTGGACGGGGATAGCGCAGTTGGGGAGGGTGTTGCACGCCGGGGGCGAGCTTGAGAAGTAAGGCACCCCAAGGCCGCTCCCGGATCCCGAGGAAGTGTTGTAGCCAGGCTGGAGGCTCTCCGCAGCCAAGGTTGAGAGTAGGTTCCAAGCCCCTGCGATAAAGATGAGCATCCCTGCGAAGGGAATGCGACCTATCGTAGTCTTCCTGTCTATCGCTTTCACAGTCGATCAGCTCTTGCTCACTGTGGACTCACCCGAAGTGCTGATGTTGCCGAGCGTTGGTTGTCCGATGTACTGAAGAGATGAGGCCCCGCTCAGTTCCGCGTCCAGCCTTCCGCTGACGTCTATCTGCGCGTGACTTGCTTCACTGAGATTCATACTGGCGTTGTTGACCGCGAGGTTCGTGAGGTTCAGGCTGCTCGCGCCCGAGACCACCGAAACAAGGTCGTCCGCAGAGCCGGCCGCGCTCAGCGTGGAGGCCCCGGACAGGTCTGCGGTGACGTTCCCGGCCTGGAAGTCGGTCAGTGTTAGCGAGCTGGCTCCTGACAGTTGGGCAACGAACGGCATGGTGCTCCTGAAACCCGCCGCTGATCCCTGCGTCGCTCCCGAGAGCGTAACGCTGTCGAGCTCAGGCATCGTTATCTGAGCTGCTGTATTGGTGATACCAGTGAAGTTGCCGGGCCGGATGTCTATCTTCAATATGTCCCCGGTCTGGTTGACCTCTATCTGGTCGAACTCCTTCTCGTTAGCTGTGATCCTGACGGTGAAGGAGTTCGAATGTGTGATGGTGACCCTAAAGGCTGAGCCGACGTTCACCGCGGTGAAGCCTGAGAAGTTCATCGTTTGTGTCTCTGAGGCACCTGCTGAGGGCAGGAAGTAGAACCCCGCGACGGCCCCTGCCGCGACGACGACCGCTACTATGATGACTACCAGAATGATGATGTGGGTATTGGAGCTCCCAGAGGATTTCTCGCCAAGGCCAGTTGCCGCTGGCTTGGGTTGCTCCAGAAGGGGATGGGCAGGTGGTTGCAGGCTCACTCCACATCGTCCTCCTTGGATTTCTGGGAATCTTTCGACAAGTCTTCCCTCGACAAGTCAACCCTCAAGGTGCCTTCAGTCCCAACCAACTCTAGGATCGTGTCCTCAACAAATTGTACATGTTTGAATGCCCCGATGGTTCCTTCGATGGTGACTCCATCGCCGTGCCCATTGCCAAGTAGGGCAGTCCTAAGGGAAGATCTCGACTTCAAATCAACCGAGAATGTCCTTTTACCTGCCATGGGTTTGTTGTGGCTCAACTTTATTCTCCGACTGTGCAATTGGTAAAATCTGGGCATGGAGATAACACTTAACTTACGAAGATGTGTTCTACGACCCATGGCTGTGTTCTGGACCACATGGCTGTGTGGTGTCTCTCGTGGAGAAGCCACCCTCTCCTGAACTTCAGGCCGCCGAGCTTCATTTTGTATTGGCGAGTGTGGATAGAATGCGAATCCTCTCTGAGCTACAGAAGGAAGAGCTTCACGTAAACGAGGCAGCTAAGCGACTTGAAATGACGGCCACCGAGACTCTCAGACAATTCCGGAGAATGACTGAGACAGGCTTGCTTCAGAAGATGCCTGATGGAAAATATCAGCTCACGCCTTATGGCAGCTTGGTCCTCGAGAATTCTTCGACCTTGGAGTTCATCTCGAAGCACAGAGAGTACTTAATGGAGCACGACGCCTCTCTACTCCCCAAGGCGTTCCGCGCCAGGTTGGGCGAGTTGTCTAACTGCAGGTTGATCAAGGAAACGCTAGAAACTCTGAATTGGGTGACTTGGTTCTTCGAAAGCGCTCAGAAGAGGATCGATGCTACCGTGGTCGGGTTTGAGATTCAGGAGAAAATCATAATTCGGCGTATACGTGAAGGTGTGCCGACTAGATGGCTCATTGACGAGAGTCACACCGAGAAAGCTAGGCAGTTGCTCCGGTCAGAGCAGCGACGCCCCGAGATAAGAGTCACACCGCGGGTGATTGGACACGTTGCAGCGACGGACAAAGCTGCAGTCCTAACACTGAGGCGACGAAGCGGTGAGCTCAGCTTCGTTGCGTTGGTTGGAGAGGACCCCTCCTTCATTAGTTGGGCCGAAGACCTGTACGAACACCTGTGGCAGAGAGCTAAGCCATGGTATCCGTAGATGCCAGGCAGTCCCACTGATTTGATTAAGGGAGATAGAGCGGAGGTGTTCGAGGGGGAAGACGATATGCGTCGTCGAGGAGTACAGTGTCGCAGTGGTAACTGAAGTCTTCGTCGTTGTTGAAAAGCTCGTGGCTGTTCTCTGGTTCGACGTGCCAACGAGATAACCTGTTCCCAGACCTCCCAAGATCAGGAGGGCAAACACTAGGACGAGGAGCTCTTTCTTCAATCTGTTCCTCTATTTACTGCTAATGTCGAGAACGCACAAGACAGCTTTGCACTTTGTCCGCTTTTACCAGACGGCTCTCATGGTCTGACCTGGGATAAGATTCGAACCCATAATGGGTCCGGACCCCTCCGGGCCCGTCTTAGGATTCGATTAAGAAATCAAGCGAATCCCACCAGAGAATAGACAATCTACGTTCAGTTAAGGTGAGGTTTCTAAGCGAATCCAAGTGGGCTCGAACTGAAGACGGTTCTTATCTGAATCCCACCATGTGAGGGCATTTCTCGGTATTGAGAATCGTCGGTATTGATTATATCATTTCAGCGATTGACTGGTTGGTGGCGTCGTTTGACCAATTCAAGGTCGGTTCTGATTTTCTTTGTCGGCGCTGCGCTGTTGTACGTCGCATCGGCTCTCATCGCCGGGATCTTTGGATACGCGGTGTTCAACGAAGGCCAGTACTATCCTCCTTCTGCAAACGCGCTACCATTTCTGGGACCCATTCCTTCACAGTCAGTAATCCTGCCAGCTGAAGCTCTGCATGGTTTCCTGATAGCGCTCGTCCTCTTTCCGTTTCGCAAGAGAATCCAAGAGCTCGGAAGACTGTACGGCGGACTTGCAACTGCTTTCCTCATTTTCGCGTTGGGCGAACTCAGTGATGTCATCGAGCAATCGCTCTATTACAAACCATTGCCTTTGGGATTCGTGGCAGCCAGCGTCGTGGAGATACTGATTCAAGCGCTTCTTTTCGGGCAACTGCTTTTCATTCTGGAAAAGAGGTACGGCCACTTCGCGAGTGTGCGCTAGGCGCACTGTCAAAGTAGGATTCCAAGAACGGGATTCGCTTAATTTTCTAAGGCTGCTATATTGCGCCCCCCGCGTGCGCGCGTGCGTAGGAGAAGATTACTAGGTAGTAGATTACTACCGTGCGGCGCGTTGTTGTGCCTAGTTGTGCACGGTTAGGCAGGTGCGGAAAGTAGCCCCTAGAGGACTGACAAAGGAGGAGAGTGGGGTCTTCCAACCCTACTCCTTTCGTTTAGCGTCTACTCTTCGGAACGAAATGGGATACTTTCGTTATTAGGACAGTTGCACCAAGAGCGGTCGCGACAGAAGGCGTGCCGCCGTAAGCAGGTAAGAGGATTGCAGCATCGCCCACTGTTGAAGTCGTTGCCGTAGGCCATGCGTAGTTCATGTGTGCCTTCAGAAAGGATACGGTATGATTCAATACCGAATCGTAAGTTGGAGTGCCCGTTTCGTTAAGGTTTAACCAATGATAGGCGCTGACAACCACATATTCCTTTGAGGGGGCAGT
>DASPOK010000103.1:0-14192 GCA_035626075.1 Nitrososphaerales archaeon | reverse complement strand
CCACAGGGCGACTGGAGTCATTATCGTGGGTTACCTAATGGCCCACATCTTCGAGACACTCCAGCTCAGCTCTGGCCCCGCCGCCTGGGCCAACACGATGGCTGCGCTCCATTCCCTTGGCCCGCTCGAAATGGTGGGGCTATGGATCGTGGCTGGATCGGCACTTTACCACGGGGCGAACGGCATCAGACTGATCCTCAACGAGATGTTTGGGAAGCTCATGGGCAAGCCAATCCTACCGGTCTACCCCTATTCCCCGACGTCGCTTGGACGGAACCAGAGGATAGCCGTCTGGACAATAACCGCAGTGGTTCTCATTCTATGGGTCTGGGCTGGGTTCTACCTGCTCGCAGGGCTGGGGGTCGTGTGAGCATGGATGAACCATCGGCTGAGCACGGAGGTAGCCTGATGAGGGAGTCTTGGAATATGCTGTTGACCTACGCTACCGCTCTCGTCCTGGTGTTCGTTCTGACCTTCCACCTCCTTCTTGAAAGTCCTCTTACGGGCAAGTCGCTTGAGGACACTCTCACCTTCGGCTATGCCACCGGTAACTTGGCATATTACAAAATAGTCTTTGGCCTACTTCTTTTCGCAGCTGTCCTTCACGGTTTCAACGGAGCAAGAGTGATCGTGCTCGAGTGGCTCCACCCAAAGAGGGCGTGGGTGCTGAATCTCTTGGTAGTCATTCTGATGGCGTTCTTCCTGGCGGTAGGGTCCTACACTCTCTACGCGGTTGGCTGAAGCGGCGACTGATTAGTCTCGTGGGCCAGAAGTCCTCACTGAAACTCGGGTTAGCGGACGTTTTGCCGTTCGGTTAGCCTTTCGTCCTGGAGCTCCTCCCAGTTGCCAAAGGACTGGGCAATCCCTGTGCCTCCCAGGCGTCACCGTCTCTGAAAACCACTGGGGACGCGAGGCAAACCGCAGTTTTCGGCTGGACTCTACTGTTTCATGATGGACACGTTTATAACCGCATCAACAATCGGCGGGGGCTACGAGAGGGATAAAGTGCCTCACTACGGTTACAGTTTCGAGGGTTTCGACCCAGCGGTACATGTCAGGGCTAGCGGAAGAGAGGTCAACGTCTCACCAAAGGCTGCACGAGAGATAGCGCTAACGATCAAAGGGATGACGCTGTCGAAGGCAATCGATTTCCTCGAGCTTGTTGAGAACAAGAAGATGTCGGTCGCATTCAGACGCCACAAGCTCAAGGTGGGTCACCGTAGCGAGCTTCAGGGTTTTCCAACAGGCTCATACCCTGTGAAGACAGCCAAGGCGTACCTGGACGTTCTGCACAACCTGGAGGGAAATTCAGAGTTCAAAGGGCTTGACCCAGACAGGGTCAAGATCATCCACGCCGCTGGATACGCTGGACGGACTCAGAAAGACTACGTCCCCCGTGCGTTCGGGAGGAGCTCCCCGAATTTTCATCAGATGGTTCACATCGAAGTCGTGGGCAAGGAAGTATAACCGATGTCAGTGCAGCAGCGAACCACAGTCAAGTCAATTCTGATAACCAGCAGGTCGTACTCTGACTTAGACGAATTCTTCGAAAAGGAGCTAAGGGACGCAGGCTACGGCGGATTAGAGGTACAGAAATCCCCGGTTGGAACGACCCTGAAGGTCTACGTGGCAAGACCAGGCCTCGCCATCGGAAGGCGCGGGACAGGGATCAAGGATCTCACCGACAAGGTAACCGCAAAGTTCGGGCTTCCCAATGCCCAGATTGCGGTCACGGAAGTGGAGAACCCCGAGCTCAACTCAAGAATCATGGCGGCCAGGATTGCCCAAATCGTCTCGAGGGGCACGGCCTTCCGAAGGGCTGCCCAGTGGTCAGTAAACAACATAATGAACGCGGGTGCGGCCGGTGTGGAGATCTCGGTTGCGGGGAAGCTGAGGAGCGACAGGTCCCACGGCGAGAAATACAGGGCGGGAATAGTTCCGAAGAGCGGGGACACGGCCGATAGGTCCGTAAGCGAGGCGACCACCGACGTCTTGCTGAAGCTGGGTCTCTACGGAATAAAGGTCAAGATCGCGCTGAAGGACGCGCTTCCACCTGATTTCAGGTTGAAGGAGGACGTCAAGGAAGAGGAAAAGAAAGGGGATGCCACAGCTCAAACCGAAGGAACTGAGGAAGCAAGACGCTGACAAACTTAGGCAGACGCTCTTCGACCTCAGGTCGGAGCTCTCCAAGCTCAGCGGTGGCGCGCAGCGCGGGATTGTGAAGAAGGACGTTGGTGACATCAGGAGGATACGGAAGGACATCGCAAGGGTGATCACCGTGATGCACGAGAAGGGGGTTGTAGAATGAACTTGATTGGCAAGAGGATGACTGTGCTCAAATCTCCTGACCCGACAAAGGAAGGAAGGAGTGGCCGGGTCGTTCTCGAGACAGCAAAGACGCTGTTGCTGGACACTGGAGGGCGGACGCTGCGTGTCGAGAAGTCGGGTGCAGCCTTCATGCTTCTCGACTCGGGCAGAGTTGTCACCGGTTCCGATGTCTCAGGGCGGCTGCAGGACAGGTTAGGGAGAGGTGGAGTATGACCGCCGCCGGGCTTGAAATTGCAGCTCCGAGGAAGAAGTGCCAGGACGAACGATGCCCGTTCCATGGAAACATCAAGGTAAGAGGGAGGCTACTTTCCGGAAAAGCGGTCTCGACGGCGGGGAAGGGCTTCGTCGTTGTAGAGATGGAATACCTGCACATGGTTCCGAAGTTCAACCGAGGAGAAAGAAGGAGGAGCAGGGTCAGCGCCCACATCCCTCCCTGCATCGATGTCCGCGATGGAGACGCCGTGACTCTGGGGGAGTGCAGGCCGCTCTCCAAGACGATTTCCTTTGTTGTGGTTGAATCCAGGAGGGGGACGTAATGTCGACCAAGTCACGTGCGGTCTCGGCCAAGGGTGTCGAGGAATTCAAGAATTACATCACGAGGGCCATCCCGCTCTACGCTGTGATTACATGTGCGGACAACACGGGAGCCAAGACCCTCAGGGTCGTGCAGGTCACGAAAGCGAAGGGTAGGCTCAGCAGGGTTCCGGCCGCCTCGGTGGGGGACTCGATAGTATGTGTCGTCAAGAAGGGACCTCCGGAACTGAAGAAGTCGGTCTTCGGCGCCGTAATAGTGAGGCAGAAGTACCCCGTCCGGAGAGTGAGCGGCCAGAGGGTCGTGTTCGAGGACAACGCGGCGGTCATCATAACCCCCGAGGGGGACCTGAAAGGGACTGACATCAAAGGCCCTGTAGCAAGCGAGGCCGCAGAAAAGTGGCCCAGGATAGCCAACCTGGCATCCATCATAATATAGGGATCGAAGATGAAATTCGGCTCTCAGTTGTCGTCTGAACTAAGGGAAAAGCATGGCAGGCGGAGCGTGAGGCCCCGCGTAGGCGACACCGTAAAAATCATCAAAGGTGAGTTCAAGGGCATCGAGGGCAAGATTACGAAGGTGGACCCCAAGGCGGGGGTTGTGAATGTGGAGGGAGTAACCCACGAGAAGCAGAAGGGCGGTACATCCCCGATCCCCATCCACACCTCGAATTTGGTCATGACCGCCCTGGCCCTCGAAGACAAGGAGAGAAAGAAGAAGCTGGAGGTTCCAGCGTAGATGGGCAAGAAGGGAGGGAGAAACAAGCTGAAGCGGCTGGCAGCTCCGCGCAGCTGGGACATCCCAAGGAAGTCCAACAGGTTTGTCTTCAAGCCTCTTCCCGGTCCCCACCCCATAGCCGCCGCCTACCCGCTTGGTGTCGTTGTGAGGGACATGGCTTCGATGGCCGACCTCTCAAAGGAGTTGAAGTCCATGATGAAGTCTGGGAAGGTGAGGGTTGACGGAAAGGACAGGCGGACGCCACGCTTCCCTGTGGGCCTCTTCAACGTGGTCAGCGTCCCACTCGAGGGTGTCGACTACAGGCTCGTCCCGTCCACCAAGGGGCTCGTACTGGCGAAGGTAGGCCCGGACGAAGCACGCATGAAGCTCTGCAGCGTCCACACAAAAACCAAGGTGAAAGGAGGGCACATCCAATATGGGCTCCACGACGGGCGGTCAGTGCTGGACGACGGACTCAACCTCTCCCCAGGGGACGCAGTCCTCATAGAGGTCCCGTCCCAGAAGGTCATCGGCAAGGCGAAGCTTGCCAAGGGGTCTCTGGGTCTTGTCTTGACCGGGGACAGGGCAGGCCAGCTCGGGAAGATAGCCGAGGTCAAGGAGGGGACGATTTCGCGCGAGAAGATGGTGAAGATTTCGCTTCCTAGCGGCGAGGCGGAGATCCCTTCCCGTATCGTCTTTCCGGTTGGAGATGATCGTCCGATGATTACGGTTGGAGTGAGCGGCCAATGAGCCAGTCCGCTCTGCAGGAGAACCCTATGCGCAGGATACGCGTGGGCAAAGTCGTAGTGAACATAGGTCTTGGCAAGTCTGGCGAGGCGATAGAAAGGGGGAAGAAGGTGCTAGAGCAGGTGACCGGCCAGACACCAGCTCAGACTCGGGCAAAGCGCTCGGTGAGGGACTTTGGTATACACAAGGGAGAACCCATAGGGGTGGTCGTCACGGTCAGGGGGGACAAGACATCTGCCCTCATCGAGAAGCTCCTCGCTGCAAGGGAGAAGAAGCTCCCGGAATCCTGTTTTGATTCCAGGGGTTCCGTCTCCTTCGGAATACGAGAGCACATCGAGATCCCGGGGATAAGATACGACCCGGCTGTCGGAATCCTGGGGATGAACGTCTCCATACTGCTCGAAAGACCGGGTTTCGGCGTGACAAGGCGCAACAGAAGAGCGTCCCGCGTTGGCAAATCCCACCTCGTCAACAGGGATGAGGCAGTTCAGTACTTCAGAGACAACTTCGGGGTGACGATTCAGTGAAAGAAAGACATCCGAAGGAGAGGAAGTACGGCAAGTCCACGCACTACTGCAAGAGGTGCGGCCAGTATGGTGCTGTCATCCGGTCATATGACCTCGTCTTGTGCAGGCAGTGCTTCAGGGAGGTCGCCGAGAAGCTAGGCTTCAGGAAGTACGACTAGAGGGGTAGCGAATGCCAGCGACAAACATACTAGCCAACTTATTCGCGAGCCTGCAGAACGCAGAGATGAGGAACAAGAAGGAATGCGTGGTCATCCCCGCCTCCAATCTAGCGAGCGAGGTGCTGAGGGTCCTCCAGAAGCGGAGGTACATAGGCGAGTTCGAATTCATTGACGACGGTGTCGGTGGCAAGCTCAGAGTGCAGCTGCTTGGGAGGATAAACAAGTGTGGGGTCATCTCGCCCAGATTTCCCGTCAGGTCGTTGAAGCTCGTCGACTGGGAACACAGATACCTCCCCGCAGTCGGGGTCGGGACTCTGATAGTCTCTACCCCGCAGGGGGTCATGTCACACGTCGAAGCGCAGGAAAAGAGGATTGGTGGGAGGCTGATCGGGTACGTCTACTGATTCAGTCCAGCAGACGGCTATAGAGATGCCGCAAGGGGTATCGGCAGCCCTCCAGGGGAGGACTCTCTCCATCAAAGGGAAATTGGGGGAAGCGAAGAAGCACTTCGACAAGATCAACGTGAACATATCTGTCGAGGGGAACAAGGTCGTGATCTCCCCATTTTCCGTCAAGAAGAAGGACAACGTCATAATCAACACTGTGACCAGCATCGTCAACAACATGGTCACCGGGGTGACCAAGGGATACGTCTACAAACTGAAGGTCGTGTACGCCCACTTCCCGATTACGGTCAAAACAAAGGGAGACCAAGTTCTGGTAGAGAATTTCGTGGGAGAGAGATCTCCCAGGGTCTCGCGCATAGTAGGGGACTGCAAGGTCTCGGTCGAAGGGGATGACATACTCGTCAAGGGGGTTTCCCTGGAGGATGTGGGCCAGACCGCCGCGAACGTCGAGCTGGCGACCAAGATTAAGCGGAAGGACCAGAGGATATTCCTTGACGGGGTGTACATATACCATAAGGAGGAGGGCTCGTAAAATCATGGCCAAGCCCAAGCCGTCAGAAGAGAACAGGCTGAAGGCCCTGGTGGCCAAGAGGAAGGAGTTCTCCGACAAAAGGCCCGCCTTCGTCAGGCAGGAGAGCTGGCGGTACGTGAGAATACACCCAGAATGGAGGAAGCCGAAAGGGGTCGACAGCAAGATGAGGCGCCAGGACAAGGGATGGCCCGCCCTGGTGAGGGTTGGGTACAGGGGACCCGCCGAGTCCAGGGGGCTGCACCCCAGCGGCCACTACGAAGTTCTCGTTTACAGGGCAGTAGACCTCGATAGCCTGGTCCCCGGGAGGGACGTGGCCAGAATCGGAGGGGGCGTGGGGGCAAAGAAACGACAATCGATTCTGGAGAGGGCCACAGAGCTTGGGATAAGAGTCGTAAATCCGACAGGGTTGAGAATAATTGAATCTAAAGAGTAAACGAAGGCTGGCGGCGTCGGTTCTGGGAGTGGGTGCTGACAGGATCATTTTCGATGACGATTACTCAGATCTCATCCAAGACGCCATAACTAGGAGCACCATCAGAGGGCTCGTAGGCTTCGGTGCCATCAGGGCGGCACCCGAGAAGGGTATCTCGAGGGGGAGGTTCAGGTCGGAGTCGAGGAAGCTCAAGCGGGGCAGGGGCGCTGGTTCCACAGAGGGAACCGCTCTCGCGCGCAACCCGAGGAAGGACGCGTGGGTCTCGAAGGTCAGGGCTCTGAGGTGGAGGCTCAAGGTGGCCAAGGACAGGAAGGAGATAAGCCACGAAGCCTACAACCGGCTTTACAAGCAGGTCAAAGGCGGCCAGGTCAGAGGGGTGAAGCATCTGATGGAACTGATGAAGGAGACGAAGAAGTGATGTCAACCCATGTGCCGCTCCTGAGGAGGAGGCGGGAGGGTGTGACCGACTACCGGGCGAGAAAGAGGGCGATTACCTCTCAGAGGCCACTGCTTGTGGTCCGAATCTCGAACAAGAATGTTTCTTCTCAATTCGTCAGGCCGACGGCCAAGGGGGACGTGGTGCTCTCGTCCGCTCACTCGAGAGAGCTGGCTAAGCAGGGGTGGAATGGGTCACTGAAGTCCACCCCTGCCTGCTATCTGCTGGGTCTGCTCGCTGGGAAGAAGGCCCTGGCAGCGGGGGTTAAGGAAGCGGTAGCCTACAACGGCGTGGTGCCCTTCATCAGAGGGTCCCGGATAGCGGCCCTTCTGAAAGGGGTTGTCGACGCGGGGGTAGCTGTCCCTGTTGGAGAGGAAGCATTCCCGAATGAGGACAGGCTAAGTGGGAAGTCAATCGGAGACTATGCGACCAAGCTTGCAGCGGAGGACAAGGACGCATACTCGCGAAGCTTCTCCGCACTGATAAAGAGAGGGTTCAAGCCTGAAGACTATCCTGCAGAATTCGAGAAGGTAAAGGCAGCAATCGCGGGGGCGGCTAAGTGATGTCGTCCTACGGCAGGCGGGACCGCCAAGAGGAGGAGCAGGTCTGGGTTCCGAGGACCAAGCTTGGAACCCTGGTAAACGAAGGTAAGATCACTTCCCTAGACGAGATATTCAGGAGCGGCCAGCGGGTCCGCGAGGCCGAGATTGTCAAGAAACTGCTCCCCGATCTGCGGAACGAGATAGTGGGGGTAAGCGTTGTTCAGAAGCAGACCGACGCAGGCGAGCTCACTAGATTCCTTGCAGTCGTTGCGGTGGGGAACGGGGCCGGTTGGTTCGGAGTTGGCAAAGGCAAGGCGATGCAGACTAGGGAGGCCATCGAGAAGGCCACCACCGCCGCCCTTCTGAACATCATCCCAGTGAAACTCGGTTGCGGTTCCTGGGAGTGCAGAGACGGAAGGCCTCACTCTGTCCCCTACAAAATCAGGGGCAAGGCCGGGAGCGTGACTGTCGAAATAATCCCTGCTCCGCGTGCTCTGGGGCTTGTCGCCGGCCCTGCGTTAAAGAGCCTCTTGCAACTGGCGGGGGTGAAGGATGCCTGGGTCAGGACTTTCGGCTCCACAAACACTATGTCTTCGCTCGCGAACGCTGTCTATGACGCGTTCAGGATGTCCCACGGGTTGAACGTGTAGGTGAACTGATTATGGGCCTCCTCCTTGTGGTTAATCTGCATGGCAGCATCAACAGCTCAGCTCCTGTTCGGAAGGCGCTCAACGAGCTCCGAGTTGCCAAGAAGTTCTCCGCGTCCACAGCCAAAGACGACCCCGCCACAGTGGGGATGCTACGACTTTGCAAGGACTATGTCGCTTGGTGCCACGTGAACGAAGGCCTGCTCACCGAACTTCTCAAGAAGAGGGGAATGTTATCGGCCTCAAGGATGATGGACCAGGCTTCGCTGAAGCAGCTAGGCTACAAGAACCACGAGGAGCTCGCCGCGACGATGGTAAAGGACCAGATTAGGCTGTCGTCGGTCCGAGGGCTACTCCCATACTTCAGGCTGGCCCCGCCCAAAGGAGGATTCAAGCGGTCTCTCCGAAGGCAATACACGGAAAAGGGGCTTCTGGGGGAGAATCCCGAGCTGGAAGAGATAGTGAGGAGGATGGTCTGAAGTTGCCGACCAGGGCCCGCAAGGCAAGAAGGTACAGGGGAATGAGGACCCATGGCTATGGCCAGATAGGACAACACAGGCATTCAGGGAAACAGGGGGGCCATGGCAATGCTGGGCTTCACAAGCACAAGTGGAGCTGGATGATACTAAACGACCCCGACCACTTTGGAAGAGACCCGTTCAGGCCTCCTGGCCATATCCGCCCTGCCAGATGGGTCAACGTCGGGCAGCTTGACGGGCTTGCGAAAGGCACAAAGGCGTTGGACCTCTCCTCAATGGGCTTTGACAAGCTGCTCGGTTCAGGGGAAGTGGGCAGCGCCTACGAAGTGAAGGTTAGTTCCTTCACGAAGAAAGCTCAGGCTAAAATAGAGGCCGCGGGCGGAAAGATACTGGTCCAGGAGTAAGCCAGAGCCAATGGCTTCGATGCGAGACTTCGTCAAGAGCGTAGGCACAGTTCTCCCAGAAATCCCTAAGCCCGAGAGAAAGCCGTCGCTAAATGAGCGCTTCGTGTGGACCGGCGTCGCGCTCGTACTATACCTCGTGATGGCCACGACCCCTCTCTACGGCTTCGGGGGGCCAGGACACCAGACCGACCAGCTCGCTTTTCTCCGCGTCGTGTTCGCCTCGACCCAGGGGACCCTTATGGAGCTAGGAATCGGTCCCATAGTGACGTCGGGCCTCATTCTGCAGCTCCTAGTGGGCAGCGACATCATCAAGCTGGACATGAGCGACTCAGCGGACAGAGCCATCTTCGGCTCCGCAACCAAGTTCCTGACACTCATTGTGATTGTAGGGGAATCCCTGGCCTACATCCTAGGGGGTGCTCTGGGCCCCGCCTGCTCTTCAGCCGTGACCACCAGCTGTCTCACCCCAAATCAGGACTTGGTGATTTTCGTCCAGCTGTTCGTGGCCAGCCTAATTGTCCTTCTGCTTGACGAGATGATTCAGAAGGGCTGGGGAATAGGGAGCGGAGTAAGCCTGTTCATCTTGGCTGGCGTCTGCCAGACCGTGATGTGGTACACCTTCTCGCCCATCCCCTTCGCCATAAGCTCCACCCAGACCGCGCTCTTCGGATTCATCCCTGCGCTCATCAGTTCCACGTTCACCAACACGCTCCCGAGCATTGTGGTGCGGGAGTTCAAGTACCCGAGCCTCCTGACATTCGCCCTCACCATCGTAATGATACTTGTGCTTGTCTACATCGAGGGCATAAGGGTCGAGCTACCTATCACCTCGATAAAGTACAGGGGCTTCCAAGGGGTATATCCAATCAAACTCCTCTACGTATCGAACATCCCTGTCATACTCGTGTCGGCCCTTGGGGCTAACGTCACATTCTTCTCTAGGTTGATGTACAACTACGTTGGAAGTAACCCCCCGTGGTGGTTCCACTACCTGGCGGTCTTCCCTGCCCAAACAAATTCGACCACGACGAGCTCGTACCCGATTGGCGGCATCGTCTATTACATGACGGCCCCCCAGGGGGTCAACCAGACCGTCGCCGACCCGGTTCACTCCGTCATCTACCTCCTTTATCTCGTCGGAATGGCTGTTCTCTTCGCCAGGCTGTGGGTGGAGATAGGCGGCCTCAACCCAAGGGCAGTGGCGAAGAATCTCATGGACGCCCAGGTCCAGGTGCCCGGGTTCAGACGGACCGGCCTTTCGATAGAGCAGATGCTCAACAGGTACATCCCCACTCTCACAATAATTGGAGGCATCCTCATCGGCCTGATTGCCGGGGTCTCTGACCTGTTCGGGGTGTTCGGCACTGGCATAGGAATCCTTCTAATGGTCGATATTATCCTCCAATACTACCAGATGCTACTAAAGGAGCAGGTGGAGGAGGTATCCCCCGCCCTTGCCGGCCTGATAGGAGCTGGCTAAGCGGTGAACCTCAGGGCGGTTGTGGTAGGCATCCCCGGCGTGGGGAAGTCAACTGTGGTCGACAAGGTCGTGGCCGGATTCCCGGGGGCAAAACTGGTCAACTTCGGCACTGTCATGTTCGAGGAGGCCCTCGCCAGAAAGTGGGTCAAGATTCGGGACGAGATGAGGAAGATGCCCGTCGAGAAGCAGAAGCGGCTCCAGAAGGTCGCCGCCACGAAGATTGCCCGCATGAGGGAGAAGGCAGTCATCGTGGACACTCACCTCTTCATCCGCACTGAAGAAGGGTTCTGGCCGGGCCTCCCATTCGACGTTGTGAGGGCGATGAAGCCCACGCACCTTGTCCTCATCATCGCGAAGCCTGAGGAGATTGCGAAGCGAAGGTCGGCAGACGCGACCAGGGTGCGTGACTCCTTAACGTCAGAGAGTCTTACTGAGGAACTCGAACTCGCCAGGAGTTTCCTCGCAGTGTCCTCAACCCTGACCGGGGCCCCGATGACAGTCATCAGCAACGACGAAGGAAAACAGGAAGAGGTTGCCCAGAGCCTCCTTGAGATGTTGGAGAAGGCCGCGAAAAGATGAAGCAGGGGAATCAGAAGGGGGCTCCCAAGGGCGGGTCTCCGGTCCTCACGTACATACTGATAGCCATGGTTGCTGTCCTTTTTGCATACTACGTGATCGTTCCCCTCTTCACCCCCCCTTCCTCTACCACTTCGGGTAGCCTTACCACCTCCACCGGCTCGACCATCTCCATCAACACCGCAGCCGCCGCCGTCTCCATGAGCACCTCCACGGACATCGGAGGCTCCTCGGTGACGATTTCCGGTAAGAGTCTGCCGGCAGACCAGAACATCACTGTGAAGTTCGGCACGGAGGTGGTGAACACCGTGGGAACCTGCCAGACGACGTCGTCTGGAAGCCTTGCAGGTTGCAGCTTCGCCGTCCCGAAGCTCGGGCCCGGCTCCTACACAGTCGCCGTGATCGCCGGGGCGACAACGGTCACCGCGAAATTCACCATCCCCCAGTTCGCCCCGCCCGTTTCGACCGTCCTGGTGACCATGACCTCCGTCGGTCTTGGCCTGGTTACTCAGCTTGTAACCAGGAGGGTCGTCGACCTCGGCGCCGAGCGCAGGATGAGGGCGGAAGTCAACTCCTTCAACAAGCAGAAGCGGGAAGCCACGGTGGCCGGGGACAAGGCGAAGCTTGAGAAACTCAAGAAGCGGGAGCTTCAGATGAGGCAGGAGCAGGCGAAGGTCTCCACGGCTAGATTCAAAGTGACCGCCATCACATTCATCCCGCTCCTTGTGGTCTACTACTTGATGGCCGACTTCCTTGGAGGCTTCAGCGTGGTCGTTGCGTACTCCCCAATCCTGATACCTTACGTCGTCGGCTCGCTGCAAGGCGTGGCCTACGGGTTCATGAGCCTGTTCTGGTGGTACTTCCTGAGCTCATTCACGTTCTCGACCCTGCTGAGCAAGGCACTTCACACCACGCCATAGCGAGGCATCCTAAGTGAAGGCAATCATAATTTCCGGGATGCCAGCGGTCGGGAAGACGTCCGTCTCCAGTAAGGTGGCTGAGGCTCTCGGTGCCCCGATGGTGGGGGGCGGGGACGTCCTGAAGGAAATGGCTGTGGAGGAGGGGTACACTCCCGGCGGTCCAGACTGGTGGGACAAGGGAGAGGGGATGAAGTTCCTTCAACATAGGAAGCGCTCATCTGGTTTCGACAGAGAGGTTGACGCCAGGCTAATCCAGAAAGCGAAGCGGGGGGACGTCATCATAACAAGCTACCCGGTTCCCTGGCTCACAAATCACGGGCTCAAGGTGTGGCTCTCTGGGAGCGTGAGGAGTAGGGCTTCGAGGATGGCCAAGAGGGATGGCCTTCCGGTCTCGAGGTGCAAGGAAGTGCTTTCTGTCCGGGACACCGAGAACTACGAGCTTTACAAGAAGATATACGGCATAGAGTTCGGCAAAGACCTGAGGCCCTTCGACCTCGTTGTCGAAACCGACTCAATCGATGAGGGAAGGGTCGCAGAGATAATCATTCAATACGTGAAGAATCGAAGGGATTGAAATGCAGCCAAGGATGGTCGTGTTGGACGAGGAGCCGACCGACCTCGGCCACGGTTGGGTCCCGTCTTCCCGACCGGTCAAGGAAATGCTCGAATATGGCCTCATCGCGCTTGACAAGCCGAGGGGGCCCACCAGCCACGAAGTCGTGGCATGGACAAAGAAGCTGTTGGGTATCGACAAGGCAGGGCACAGCGGCACCCTCGATCCCCCGGTGTCGGGGCTGCTTCCCATCGGCCTCGGCCAGGCCACAAGGGCTTTGAGCCTCCTCCTGCTGTTCCCGAAGGAGTACAAGGGGGTCATGAGGGTCCATTCCTCTGTTCCGAGAAGGCGACTGGAGGAGGCCCTGGCCGAGTTCACCGGCGAAATCTTCCAGCGGCCTCCTCAGCGCTCCTCCGTCAGCAGGCAGACGAGGAGTCGGACAGTTTACGAGTTCGAGCTGACTGAATCGGCGGGCAACCTGTACATGTTCAGGGTCCTCTGCCAGTCAGGGACTTACATC
The DNA here is from genome assembly GCA_035626075.1 of Nitrososphaerales archaeon. Lineage (GTDB taxonomy): Archaea > Thermoproteota > Nitrososphaeria > Nitrososphaerales > Gagatemarchaeaceae > UBA183. Next base: position 1,254 of record DASPOK010000103.1, on the reverse strand, counting down.
CGGAAACTGGTCTACGACGTAGGCGAAGTCCTGGGCGTCGGGGCGACCATGGTGGAGCTTCGCAGGACTGTCGTCGGCCCCCTTAGCGAGGCACGGGGACTAGTGACTCTCCATCAGCTCAACGATGCCGAGTATCGGCTGAAGGAGGGGGATGAGTCGCCGCTCAGGAGCACGGTTCTCCCAATCGAAGAGTCGCTGGGCGGGATACCCAGGATTGTGGTCAGGGACTCAGCCGTAGACGCCATATGCCACGGGGCCCGCCTGGGCCTCCCAGGAGTCCTCTCCCTCTCTGAGGGGGTGAAGAGAGACGACACGGTCGCCCTCATGAGCGCCAAGCACGAGTTGGTTGCGATAGGAAAAGCGCTCCTCTCGACGGATGAGATGCGATCACTCCGGAGAGGGCTCGCTTCGACGACGGAACGTGTGGTAATGAAGGCAGGGACATATCCCAGGCTCTGGAAGAGTCACTCGGGCCGGAAGAAGACGACTTAGCCTCCGAGCATCTGTGTTCTCATGAGTAAGGAAAGTGCCTCAGGCCCTGAAGATCGGGTTGAGGTTTTAAGCACCGGAGTTTCGGCACGCGTCGCCGGGATCGCCTAATCTGGTAGGGCGCAGGCCTGGAATATTAGAAGCCCGAGAGCCTGTCTCGCGAAAGCGGGTTGAGGGTTCAAATCCCTCTCGACAAGAGAGGGCGAAAGTCCCTCTCCCGGCGTCTCATCATGTCCCCATGCCGGCGTCGCGGGCTTGTCGCTCCCGGCCTTTGAGGTCGAGCAGGATTCTCAACCGATTGCGCTTCCGATCGATTGTGATTCCCTCGAGAACCGCGGCCCGAGCTTGTTTCAAGCTCAGGATTCTAACTGTGGGCGCCACCGCGGACACAACAACGGGATTAGTGGTTTCCGTCGCCCTCGTATCCTTGCCTTTGCAAGGCCTGCAGATGTCCCTGTCGGGGCCAGCGGGCGTCCTGGTCTGGACTTAGGCGAGACGCGCAGGGGACAAGTAGTCGCCCGCAGGGTGGAATTTGAGTTAAGGTTTGGCTAGTTCTTGAATACCCACGAAAGGTCCGGGGGATGCTTCCTACCGTCTGCTTTCTCGTTCAGGGCGTGCGCGACGAGGGGGAGGGCCAGGGTGATGTCAGCGTACAACGTCGCCTTCCTCGCTTGGGATGATATCTTGCCCCAGCTGATGGCCTCTTCGAGGGTGCACCCGGAGAGGCCCCCCCACTGGGGGCTGTCGGCCGTTATCTGGATGGCG
>DASPOK010000102.1:0-15172 GCA_035626075.1 Nitrososphaerales archaeon | reverse complement strand
GTGTCTCGCCCATTGGTCCTTGTGGAAGCGATGCCGCGAGCAGAATCGTCGGTGAGGGCTGGAAGTGAGGAAACCTCTACCACAAGCATCACAAGTCCCAATCCGCCGATGATGGAACCCATTCATGGACAAGCAGGCGCATTCTGTGTTTAAACAACAATCAACCGCAACCGTTTCTGGGGGAGACGCGATTGGCTAAACAACCCAAAACAGAACTCTTACTGGGGCCGAAAGGAACCATCGGGCGCGTCGTAACATTTCCGAAGCACGGTTCCTTGAAGGGACCCTCGGAGGGCACTAATCCGACTGACTGATTCGCGACGCGGGGTCACGTCGTTGGGCACTCGAAAAAGGCTCCTCAAAGGAATAATACCTGCGGAGGCCGGGCACCCGTTGGGCCGGGGTGGCAGAGTGGTTAATGCGCGGGCAACCCGCCAGACTTCGAAGCGGGTCCGCAACTCGAGATCAAAGACCAGTCAGCCCGTGACCTTCGGGTCGCGTGGGTTCGAATCCTACCCCCGGCGCCAGAGAATCCCTTCCCTGTCGCCTTAGGTGGTCTTGAAAGATTCCCCGCAGCCGCAGGTGGAGACGGCGTTGGGGTTGCTGACCACGAATCCTCCACCCATGAGCTTTTCCGACCTGTAATCTACAGTCGAACCCACGATGAAGGGTGCGCTGGACCTGTCCACGACCACCTTCGCTCCGTCGACATCGATCACGTAATCATCATCCGAGAACTTCTCGTCGACCACCATGCCGTAGGAGAGCCCCGAGCATCCGCCGGCAGTCACGAAAATCCTCAGTGCCGCACTAGGCTTTCCCTGCCTCTGAAGGTACAGCCTCAACTCTTCAGATGCCTTCTCCGTGAGCTGGACTATCGGTTTGACCTCTATGCCCTGGGCCAATTTCTGTAGAACGACCTCTTCACCCGTATAAAAACCAGGCTCTCAGGCGGCCTGTTTCTGCGCCGCCTTTACAACCTCGGCGTAAGGAGGCTCATCCGAGGGGACGTCCGTGACCCACCTGTACCTCAGCATCCCCCTCTTGTCCACCACCATCACCGACCGCTTCGCCACTCCCTTGTAGCCCAAGCCCACCCACGGATCCTGCAAGACTCCGTAGAGCTTGGTCACTTTCCTGTTGAAGTCGCTCAGAAGGGGGAACTGAAGGTTGTATGTCTGGGCGAAGGCTTTCAACGAAAACGAGCTGTCCACGCTGACCCCCACGAGCTGTGCCCTGGCTGCCTGAAGTGCCCCAAAACCATCTCTAAAGGTACACATCTCCTTGTCGCAGATCCCTGAGAAGGCGAAAGGGAAGAACGCCAGGATAACCGTCCCCTGCTTGGTGAACTCGCTCAGGGATCGCATCTTCTTGTCAGCATCTGGAAGGGAAAACTCGGGCACCTTCTGTCCTAGCCTTAGCACCACGTCCCTGAAACGGCGGGGGTTCCGATTTAAGCCCTACTTTTGCGGGAGCTTCTGGAGCAGCTCGAAGTACTTAGCGGCCAACGAAACGAGCTGATCCTGCTTGGTCGGGTCCTTCTCCGTTCCTAAGGCCGCCGTCGTTTCGTTCAGCCTAGTAAGGAGGACCTCCCGCATCTGTGCCACCACCGAGTCGTATGACACGGCCGCGATGGTCGTTATGGAGGAGAGATCGTCATGGCTGGTGCAGTAGACCTTTCCGCGGTACCTCACCTGTATTCCTCCGCACTGCGGGCACGGGTCTGCCAGCATGGTGGCGCCTCTGCTCACGAGCTCAGCCGCCAGTCTCGTCCTCTCCCTAGGGGCGCCGTTCACTGCACCTCTCCCCATCTCACTCGTATTAAAGACGGCCCGCGACGAAAAGCACTTAATCCCGCTATTGCAGAGCACCCCTCCGAAACTGGGAATCTCTTTTTCATGAGCGCCAAACTCAAGAAACAACAGGAGAACGACGCGAAGCTAGCGAAGGCCGTAGCGAGCCTTCAGCAGATCTCTGACTCAAATATCACTCCTCGGAACATAAGGAAGACCGTCAAAGACTCGGTGCTCATGCTACAGGACACCAAGCAGAGCGTGGCAGTGAGGGCAGCGAACGCCATCAGCCTCCTCGACGAGGTGGCTCAGGACCCTAACATGCCCTCGTTCGCGAGGGTGACGCTCTGGTCGGCCGTCTCGGAGCTGGAATCAATCAGAGAACAGTGACGTTTCAGGCCGCAATTCCACAAGAGTTCGGGCAAAGCTTTAACACGTTCTCACGTGCCGCAGATGCGATTGCCAAACTGCCCGAAATGCGGGAATAGAGAAGCCCTGCCGACGAGGACTTTCAACGTGATTGTCGAGCCGGTCAAGGGGGAACGTGGGATGACGGAAAGGAGGGTCGGGATGTACACCTGCGCGAAGTGTGGGACCAAGTTCCCCACTGTGATAAGTAAACAGAGGTACCTGATCGTCGCAGAGGAGCAGCTGAAGTCTATTCAGGACGAGCTCAGTTCAGTAAAGAAGAGCAACGAAGACCTCAACACCAAGGTCCAGGGTATGGTCGAGCAACAGAGGGAAATGGAGAGCTCGATGGAAAGGGCGGCCAAAGAGCACGACCTGAAGCGCCTGCAGGACAAGCTGGCGGAGCTTGAAGAGTTCGTCGGCTACCTCAGAAAAGAAAAGGGCGAACTCGAGCAGAAGGCTTCTAGGCTCCGCTGAGCCTAGACTCCTTCGGTCACGACGGGCGGAAGAGCATATCCTGCTTCGGCTTCGTATGACGCAGCTTTCTCTTCCAGCACAGCCTTCTCCGTCCGGAGCGCCTGCACCTCACTTTCGAGAGTGTTGGCAGACTTCTCCAATTCGAAGGTGGCTATCTTCTCCTTCAGGGAGGCGATGTCGGCAAGGAGAGAGGCCTTCTCGGCCTCGAGCGACCTGATCTTCTCCTCGAGCTCTGTCCTCTGGTCAGCGTATTCGGTTACTACTTCCATGGTTGCCGGCGTCACAGGGCGCGGGGGTTTACTTGTTTGACAAAACTAAAAACAATTGATAACCTCGTAAACGCGATTAAATCGCAGACGCAGAATTTGTGAACCGACCCCCAGTCGACTCGATTCATGAACAAAGGTCTCTGGGTATGGCCCTCCGACCCCAGAGGCCAGAGAAAGGTGCTCAAGAAGGTCGCCGCATCACCTCATTCGACGTCGGCCATGGCCGTCATAAGCAAAAGCAAGAAGTGGGCAACGCGGAGCTCGACGACGCCATAAACGACAGCTCCGAATGGACCACACTTTGGGTGATAAGACAACTCGCAGCCCTCAACTTCATTGATTTCAGGGCCAATCTCTTCGGCAATCCAGCAGGATATCAGATGAGCGAACTGGGCCGAGCCGCCCTCTCCAAGATCACGGGGCGGCCCCTTCCGCAGAAGCCCCCCTGTGCCGGCCACGCTCGCGCCTCAGCAGGCCTTTCCGAAGGCCGCCTGAGCTTGGACCCGGGTTCGACCTCGAAGCCCGAAGACGACGACACTATGGCTCCCCACCAACCAAACGATCGCTCTTGGCTATGCCGTTCTCAAAACTGCGAGCCTCTACATTGGTGCGGGGGGAGGGATTCGAACCCTCGAACCCCTAAGGGATGAGGTCCTGAGCCTCACGCCGTTGACCAGGCTGGGCGACCCCCGCGTCGTCCCGGCGAGCCTAACCTTCACTTTATAACATTGAATTGTCTCTAATCACTTTCGCCCGCCTCCCTCCCGCCCAAAACAGTCGCTCGCACGCCCCGCGTTAAATCCTCACGGAATTTCATGGCTTCACACGATGGCAAGACTGCACTATCTGTACGAGCAGGTGGAACGTGGCAAAGAGCGTTTCGTATACTACTGCTCCAGCTGCAACTGCGTCCTCCACATCAGACGAGACTTTGGTCCTGCCAGCGAGACTGTCGGTTCGCCCAGTGGGTTCTGCGAGGGCTGCGGCCGCCCCCTCGAAGGGAGCGTCGAGTGCAGGTTCGCTCCCGTGCCTGATGATTGGTCCGATGTCTTTCTGAACACTACCCCAAGAGTTCAAAGGACAGAGCCACTGTTCCGGCAGGCCTCTTCGATCCCACACTTCTCCCTCGGCTTCCCACATCTCGACTCGCTTCTCAGACCTTTCTCCGAAGGGCGCATGATCATAATCGGCGGGGGGCCGTCATCTGCGGTGGCCGAGCTGGCTGCGTTCAGGGCCCAGCTTCCAATCGAAGCTGGCGGTCTCGACTCCGCCGTCCTCTACATCGACGGCGGGAACAGCTCCGACCCATATCTCTTCTCGTCTTTCGCGAAGCAGAGAGGCTTCAGACCCGCCATAGCGATGAGACGGGTCGCTTCCTGTCGTGTCTTCACCTTCTACCAGCTCACAGCCTTGGTCTCAGAGCACCTCGTCCGCGCAGTCGAAGACTACGGGACCAGGCTCGTCGTCATCTCTGACATCCTTGGCACATTCAACGAGCCCGAGCTGGAGGAGAGGGAAGTGAGACGTGTCCTAGGCGCCGTCGAGGAAGGGATCGGGAAGACAAAGAAACTCGCACTCGTCATCGCCACCTTGGCCTCGCCCAACAAATACGACTACATGGTTGCCTCCTGGGCCGACGCCATGGTCCACCTGTCCTCAAAGGGGGACTGGATCAGGGCCGAACTCCTCAAACACAGGAACAGGCTCCCAAGGGAAACCACTTTCAAACTGAGCCAGCTCCTCAGGGCCACCAAGACGGAGGTGGGCCGCTGACGGGCCGCACCATCCCCTCGTTCAGGATAGCCGAAGCTCAGGAGGCAGCCGAATGGAGGTCGTTCAGGAAGGCGCTCCCTCGGAGGGACAGGACAGTCTTCGATGAGATGCTCAACTCTGCCAGGCTCTACACGTCAGCCTCTTCCGCCGCCATCAGAACATCAAAGTTCGAAGGAATGACGATGGCCATAATCTTCCACCACTACAGGATACTCGCCCGGTCCATGGGCGTGGTCTCGGAGCTCGGCGCTAGGGAGGGAAGTGGATGACCCTCTCCGACGGGGAAATCATCGAAGAGCTCGACAGCTGGCGGCGCTTCGCTGACGCCCTCAGGGCAGAAGACAAGGAGCTCTTCAGCGAGATGCTGCGGCTCTGCTACGAATACTTCCCCGCAATCCAGGCCAGGGACTCTCCCTTCCCGACCGAGGCTCTCTTCATGAGCCTCCTGCTCGTGCAACACAAGACCATCGTCTGGCTGGCGGGCGAGGTCGAGAGGCTGAAGGCGGAGAAAGATGCACGGCTGGTTACTTGACCTCTATCCGGGCAGACCTGGGGAGATGGTCGTCTGGTTCAAACTCGAAAGCGGAGAAGCGGTGCGGCTCGTAGACCACTGGTCCCCATCCATATTCATTGGTACCGATAACAAATCTGATTTCGACGTGCCACTGCAGACGCTCCATGACGACTTCGCGTGGACGAGGTTCGTCCAGATGCGCGAAAGGGTGACAGACCCGGAGACATCAGAAGTGGTCGAGGCTAAGCTCAAGGACGCGAAGAAGGCCCAGCAGGTGGCTGGGAGGATAGAGCGCCTGGGCCCCTTCGGGACCTTCAGGCTGTACAACGCCGACGTCCCCCCTGGCCAGAGTTACCTCTACGAGCGCGACCTCTTCCCCCTCGCCTTCTGCGAAGTGGAACGGAACAGCGATAGGCTGCACTGGGAACTCAGGGACGACGTCTGGGCCTACGACTACACTCTGCCCAGCCTTAGGAAGGTCGAAGTGGATGTGCAGGTGGCGAAGCAGGGGAAACTGGCGCGCTTCACCGACAGAATCGAATCAATCGCGCTCAAGAGCGACAGCGGAAACATCACAATAGGGGGACGCAGCGAGACTGACAAGCTACTCGGATTGGTGCAGGCCGTCCGAGAGGCAGACCCCGATTTCATCCTCACCAGCGACGGCGACACATTCCTCTTCCCCTACTTGGTCAAACGCGCCGAGGCCAACGGCGTAGCTGGGATGCTGACCCTCGACAGGGAAGGCGCGCCGATGAAGCTACCATCGAAGGGAGGCACTTCCTACTTCAGCTACGGCCGAATCCACTACAAACCCTCTGCTATCAGGCTCGGCGGGAGGGTCCACATCGACGTCAACACATCCTTCGCCTACTCCGAGGCAGGCTTCGAAGGGCTCTTCGAGCTGAGCAGGATATGTCGTATGCCCATCCACACCTCCAGCAGGGCGAGCATAGGCAAGGCACTCTCAAGTCTCCAGTTCTACTACGCATCGAAGATAGGGTTACTCGTCCCCTGGAAGCCGACCCTGGTGGAGCATTTCAAGGATAGGAACGAGCTGCTGATGGCAGACAGGGGGGGCTTCATCTTCGAGCCGAAGGTGGGGGTGCACGAGAGCGTCGGGGAATTGGACTTCTCCGCCCTTTATCCGAACATAATGTACAGGAAGAACATCTCGGCCGAGACGGTCAGGTGCGCCTGTTGCCCCGACTCCGACAACAGAGTGCCTGAGCTCGGGTGGAACGTATGCAAGAAACGAGACGGCATTGTCCCCCTCGCCATCAAGATCATAGTGGAGAAGAGGCTCCACTACAAGGAACTCAAGAAGACGGCGAAGGGGGCGGACTACGACAAATACAACGCCAGGCAGGCGGCGCTCAAGTGGCTGGGTGTCACGACCTTCGGCTACCTCGGCTTCAACAACGCGAAGTTCGGGCGCATCGACGCCCACATCGCAGTATGCGCCTGGGACAGGAAGATTCTCCTCGACACGGCGAGGATAGCAGAGAGGAGGGGCTTCGAGGTCATGCACGGCATCGTTGACTCTCTCTGGGTCAAGAAGGAAGGGGCCGACCAGAGCGACTACCTCGGGCTCAAGGCCGAAATCGAGTCCGAGACAGGTTTTGCCATATCATTCGAGGGCGTCTACAAGTGGATTGCCTTTCTTCCTTCGAAGGTTGACGCAACCATGCCCGTGCTTAACAGGTACTTCGGGGTCTATCGCAGTGGCGATCTAAAGGTAAGGGGGATAGAGGCCCGGCGCCACGACACGCCGCTGGCCTTCGCCAAGTGCCAGATGGAGATTCTGAGGACGCTCGCCAAAGCGAACTCGGTAACCGAGGCCAAAACCATGATTCCTGCATGTGTCGAAATCTTCCTCAGGCATGCAGAAACACTCTCCAGCCACTCGATTCCCACCACCGAGCTGGCCTTCAGAACGAACCTGTCCAAGGCCCCCGAGGAGTACACCACAATGACCGTGCAGCACGCGGCCATGAAACAGCTGGTCGGCGAGGGCGCGGCCCTACACGCCGGCGAAGGGATTCGATACATCATCACCGACTACAGGGGGAAGGGTTCGAAAAGGGCCACCCCCCTCGATATGGTCAGAGACGAGACGAAGTACGACTCCGAGCGCTATATCGCACTATTAGCAGAGACCTGCTCGTCTGTCCTGGAGCCCTTCGACCCCGGTTGCACCGCCAGAGGACTGGTGTCGTCCTACGAGGCCCGCAGGAGCCGGTCGCTCGGCTGATTGGGGTTCTACCACATCACTGCTTTAGTTGGCTTGACCTTCAGTATGGGCGACTCCCCTTCGCCCCAAGGGTTCACCCTGTAAAACTCGAATCTGTCGAACAGGACACGCAACAGTCGGAGGTATTCCTTTCCGCGTTCTATGATGTCGCATTCCCCCTCAACCATGACGCCCTTGTTCGGTTCGTATTCATCGACGACCAGGGCCACGCGCCTATTCTGTCTAAGGTTCCCCAACTTCTTCGTCCCATAGTCCACCGCTATCACCAGGTTCTCTCCGTCGAGGGCGTAAATCACAGGCACCACGTGGGGCTTGGCGTCCCTGGAAGCAGTGGCCAGCCTGCATAACTCGTGGCTCTGCAGGAAGCTCAGCTGCTCTGGTGTCAGAACTCCCATGTGGCAGCGACCCACCGAGCCTCGGGATAAGATTGCTGGCTAATCCTTTAACGACAGCCCTCCATGGCCAGCCTCCGATGCGCTATATCACTCTCGGGAGCACAGGTCTGAAGGTATCGAGGCTCTGCATTGGTTGCATGAGCTTCGGAGGGTCCGACGCAGATGGTTATGAGTGGAGCCTCGGCTATGACGACTCGAAGCGGATGATTGACCGAGCCGTCGACCTCGGAATCAACTTTTTCGACACAGCCGACGTATATTCAAACGGCAGGTCGGAGCAGATAGTCGGCAAGGCGCTGAAGGGGAGGAGGAACCAGGTGGTCATTGCCACCAAGGTCGGGCTCCCGACCGGGGACGGTCCCGACGACCGCGGCCTCGGGAGGAAACACGTCAGGAGAAACCTGAGGAGGTCCTTGGCCAATCTTCAGACGGACAGGATAGACCTCTACCAGATTCATCGCTGGGACTACAACACGCCCATCGAGCGGGTACTCAGGACGCTGACCGACGCCGTGAGGAAAGAGGGGGTCGTCGACAACCTTGGCGGGTCGAGCATGTGGGCCCGGCAGTTCGCGAAGGCGCTCTATGCGAGCGACAGACTCGGCCTCGAGCGTTTCAAGACGATGCAGAATCACTACAACCTGGCCTACAGGGAGGAGGAGAGGGAGATGATACCCCTGTGCAGAGAGGAGGGAATTCCATTGCTGCCCTGGAGTCCCCTGGGGAGAGGATTCCTGACGGGCAAGTACAGAAGGAGGGCTAAGCCTGCGACCATCAGGTACAAGACGGACATCTACCTGAGCAAGAGGTACTTCAGGCCGGAGGACTTTGACGTGGTCGAGCGCCTGGAAGAGGTGGCCACGGCTAAAGGGGTCAGGCCCGCCCAAGTCGCCCTCGCCTGGCTGATCAGCAAGAAGGACGTGGCCTCGCCGATTATAGGCCCCACCAGGGTCGAACAGCTCGAGGAACTCGTTGCTGCGGTGGACCTGCACCTGAAGTCAGACGAGACAAAACGGCTGGAAGAACCCTACAGGCCCCATCCGGTTCTGGGCCACGAATGAGTTCTAGCTGGGGAGCTGGACAGTTGCGACTGTGGAGAACGAAGCCAGGCTGCTTGCCATCACTTCCCCCTGGGAGACGGTATACAGGTAGTCCCCGATTATGACGCTCCGGTCTATCTGGAGGCTGCCGTTGTCGGAGTCTCCGAAATTCTGGCCCGCAAGGTATTGGGACACCTTCCCGAGCAGGATGAACCCAGAAGAGGTTACCTTGATGACGTACACACCCTGCCAGACTGGGTCGCCGTAGGCCGGAATCCCCTGGCCGACGGTCTGGTTGCCGCTCACGACATAGAGTGTCAGCGGGATCACCGTGATGTTCCTCGTCGAATCGAAGGTGAACGCAAGGTGGTCGCTGAGCACGGGCGAGTCCGTCCCTCTGTCCCCAATCAGCATCTTCGACACCTGCATCGAAGTTCCATTGTCGAAGACCCTGAAGAGAGAGAGTTTCAGCCCCAGGTAATAGCTGAAGTTGCCCGTCGACGAGGGGACCGAGTCCTTCCCGACACCGATCAGATATCCGCCGGGGAGCGGGTGAAGATAGTCAGAGTATCCTGTGACCTTCAGGGCGCTCAGGATGACAGGGTGAGACAGGTCTTTGAATGATATCACGAAAAGGGGATCAATCTGCTGATAGGTGACCACGTATCCCACGTCGCCTACGAAACGCACGGCGTAGATGTTCTCCCCCGGCGCGATGTTCTTCAGAGCCGAAACTTGGGCCATGCCGGCGTCGAGGACGTAGACGTCATCACTTGTGGTGGCTGCGCCGTTGACCATCGCGAAGCGGCTCGTCGCGATTCTGAAGTAGCCGTTGTACTCGTCCATAGAGAACTGGTTCAAGACTGTCCCTGGCACTACCCCTGCCTTCGCCACGGTTACAATCCCGTCCGAGTAGGAGGCACGAAGGACCGTGCTGTTCTGGGCCTGCTCTACCAGCTGAGATGTGATCACGCCGCCAGTCCAGACGTTCCCCGGCACTCCATCTACATCGTATACGTCTAGGTAGTTGGTGTAGACCACGTAGATGTTCGACGTGGAGACATAGACAGTCGCGGAAGGACCTGTCAGCGCGGAGACGACGCTCTCCTTCCCATCGGTCATGTTGATGCTCGGAATCATGGTGTAGTAGCTGACCTGCGCTGCGTTGGGAGTGTAGTATACCGACGAGGGAGCCAGCTCCGTCTCTACCCCACCCTCGGATTCAGTTGGCATGGCAGCGGTGGCGTTCCCCTGGCCGTTGAAGACGTATGACGGCTGCTGGATGATGGCATATACGAATCCGTCAGCCAGCCGTGCAGCGACGTAGAACCCTGCAACAGACACATTCTGAATCATCCTTGGCGAAGTGAAGTCTGTGGTGTCGTAGAGAAGCAGCTCGACCTTTGGAGTGTTGCCGGGCTGCTGATTAATCACCATCAGACGGTCATGCGCAATTTCAAGTCCGAGCACGTCAGCGTTCGGGAACGACAGGGTCGAGAGGATAGCCGAGGAGTTGGGCGGATAGGCGTTGATGATTGAAACCGAGTCTTGGGTCGAAACGAAAAGGTGGGTCCCATCTGTCTTCACCCTGTCGGGTTCGTCAACACCCTGGACTTGGACGTTGGTCCCCGTGAACGAAGTCGAACTCGATGTCGCCGATGACACGGTCGCCAGGGCAGGAACAGCCACGCCGAACTGGATTGGGAGGCCTACCCCGAGTGGCAGCCCGCCTCCGAGCCCAATCCCCCATCTGCTGTACTGCTGAGCACTCTCCGCGTTGGCGGTGATGTACTGCCGCAGTTGAGAGTAGCTTTCAAAGGAACTCAGCCCTTGGGGAATGGCCTTGGAAGTCGAGCCTGTGGACTGGGTCGTCTCCTGTGAAGCAAATGCGAAGGCTACAACCAAGGCCGCCACCACTAACACGGCCGAGACAAACACAACCGCTTCACGGCGCCCCGTCTCCTTCTCAGGAACCACGCTCATGGTCCGGAGCATGAGATAGGAGAAGAGTAAAGTCTAGAGCGCAGAACGGCTGTTCTGGCACTAAGAACGATTAAAAATCAAGCTCAGTCGGTGCGGACCCGAGTGCCGCGATAGCTCAGCCTGGTTAGAGCACCGCCTTGGTAAAGCGAGAGCTCCCTAGAGGCGGGGGTCTTGGGATCGAATCCCAATCGCGGCTCTCGTTTCTGGATGTCGATTGATTCGCATTACTGGTGTTTATGGTGCCGAGGACGGGATTCGCGCCCGCGATCCCCAGATTTCTTCTCCCAGCCCGGGATTATGAGTTTCACCCTGTCGGGTGTAGCCTGGTGCCATAACTAGGCTAGGCCACCTCGGCACTAGCGTTACGGTCTAAACCTGAGAATAAAAGACTCACCATGAAACCCCGGACGAACATCCTCGCGCTCCAGCAACGCTTATTATGAGACGCAGGGGCCGCGGCCTGAATTGCACCTCCCCCTTCTGGACATCAACAGCTACTACAACTTCATCAGCACGACCATGATTGTCCTCTTCATCATAGGCCTAGTGATAGTCTTCGTCTACGAGTACGAGGCCCTCAGGCGCTCTAAGACTTAGCTCGGGCCTCTGAGTCTCTCCACCACGGTAAAGTTCGAAATCTGCAACACCCATCCACCCATCTTGGTTGATTTCGGGGCGACGCCTACCAGCCGGAGCCTTTCGCCAGGCTGTATCCCTGACACGCGCCCTGCAAGGTCTCTCCAAGCAACGAGCTTGATTTCGCCCGTGTCGTCGCCGACTACAAGCTCTCCCTTCTTCACGGTGGTCCCATCCCTCAGTCGGACGTCGTCGACGCTCCCATGAGAAAGGGCGATGACCTCTACCATGATCTGAGAGTCCTCTTCTTTGACCTCTTGGAGTTTCGTCGCGAGTTCCCCCAGGCCTGGGAACGACACTCCCTCAACCATCCTCAGCGAACCCTCACTCTTGCAATAGAACCTGTCATCCCTGACCTCGTCGGGGACTGCAACTACCACGTCGTTCTGGGTAGGCTCCTCCACTCCTTTGCCGATCTCGATGAACTTGACCTTCTTGTCCTTGCCGATGCCCAAGACCACCTTGGCCGACTGGCTTGAGCTCGTCGCGGCCACCCTGAGTTCTGACCTCTCTGCAGGGACGACGGGGAGTATGGTGCTCCCCACATCGCCATGAATTTCGAAGCTTCCGTTGTTCGAACGTCTAGCCCTGACGTTGGTTATTCGTACCCTCTGACCAGTCTTGAGCTCTGGCCTGGCAATGGGGTTCCATATGACTACCCGAGTATCCTTTCCGCCGTCCCGAGCCACTCCGAACTGAAAAAGGGAGCCCCCCGACCCATCTGACCTCACGAACTCGCTATACCTCGGTTCGGTGGTGACCGCGCCCTCCAGGGCAACGAATTGCTCCTCTTTGGTGAGGTTTGGAAGCTTCTGAATCATCGCCGAAATGGGTGGTAGCTTCGCCAGCACCTTCTGGTCGCTTAGCAGCTCCAGCTTCCCCCTCCTCCCAAGGTTAAGGTTCGGCTTTCCATCCAGCCCCTGTTTCACGTACGCGTTGGCCACCCTGACTGCCTTATCGACCTCGAGACCGAGCTTCTCCACCTGCTCGAGTCCTTCCTCCCAGACCATGAGCCTCACCGAGTTCCTGCCGTCGAACAGCACGAGTCTCTGGTACTTTCCTTTCCCCCCGTCCTTCTTGTCGAACGTAGCGACGGGATAGACCGCCAGGACCCTGGCTACTACCGTCACGTCGTTCGCCCCTATGTACAGATCCTTGATTGACAGATCAGAGGAGGCGTCGTCCTTGCGGAGCGAAACCCCCAACTCCCCTGCGACCAAGAACAACGCCCCCTGATCTGTCAAGTAGCCCGCGCCCACGGTCCGCTTCTTGTCTTCTACCCGGCGCAGTACCTCATCCCGGCTCAGTTCGGGCTTGCTCTGAAGCAGTTCCCCAACGAGTGTTTCGAAGTCGTACATAGCCTAGGCTTTCGTAGCTGCCGAATTCACCATGGAGATGCCCTCCTCCAGTATGTCTAGCCCTTCGTCCATTTCCTCCTCTGAGATGTTCAGCGGGGGTATGACCCGGAGCGTATTCCTACCTGCCATTATCACCAGTAGGCCATGATGGAAGCCGTAGTCCATTATCTCTTTGGCTTCAGCCTCCCCTCTGGCCTTGGTGCGTTTGTCTTTGACGATCTCCACGCCGACGAAAAGCCCCCTGCCTCTGACGTCGCCAACAATCTCGTATTTCTCTTTCATCTCTAGTAGCCTCTTCTTGGCCCTCTCCCCAAGTCTCTTCGCATTCTCCATAAGGTGCTCTGTCTTGATAACATCCAACGTGGCTAGGGCTGCTTCCACTGCTACAGGGTTGGCACCAAATGTGGACGCGTGCTGTCCCGGCTTCCAGCTCTCCATGACCTCTGCCTTGGCTACCGTCGCGCTCAGAGGCAGCCCCGAGGCGATCCCCTTTGCTATGGTCACGATGTCGGGAACTATTCCATAATGTTCAATTCCAAGAAACTTCCCGGTTCTCCCTACCCCGGTCTGAATCTCGTCAGAGACGAGAAGGACACCGTCTTTCCTGAGGAACTCCATCTTCTTGAAGTAGTCAGGCGGGGCGGGCACGTAACCACCTTCTCCCTGAATCGGCTCGAAGAAGTATGCCGCCACGTCGTCCACGGGAACGAATTTCTCGAGGTACTGCTCCTTGAAGTAATCCACGCAGTAGTAATCGCATTCGGGGAACGTCTGCTTCCAGGGGCAACGGTAGCAGTAGGGGTAAGGGAAATGGACTGTATCCGGGACTAGGGGGAGGGAACCTCTCCTCTGCATGGGTTTGCTGGCTGTCAAGCTCAGGGCTCCCATGGTCCTTCCATGGAAGGCTCCGGAATGGGCCAGGAATATGGGGCGTCTGGTGTAGTTCCTAGTGAGCTTCATTGCAGCCTCTACGGCCTCGGCTCCGCTGTTACCGTAGTAGACCATCTTGGCGAAATCTCCCGGTATCAGCGGGAGGAGCTTCTCAGACAGCTCTACGAGGTTGTCATAGTAAAAGTCGGTATAGGAGAAGTGAATGAACTTCTCCGCCTGGTTCTTGATGGCCTGGACCACCCTGGGGTGAGTCGAACCAGTACTCAGAACGGCTATTCCGGCGGCGAAGTCGATGAACTGGTTCCCGTCGACATCCTTCACCAGCGACCCATGGGCTGAGTCCACGACCAGAGGGTAGAAACGTGCGATAGAGGGTGACACGTACCTCGCAGTTCTCTTCACCACGGCGGCGCCCTTCACGCCAGGAAGCTTCCCATTGACTTTTGCAAATCTCTTGGCCTTCATAGAACGTCAAGCCTCGCCCAAAGTGTGAGTCTAAAATCCTTTGCCCGAACCAGTAACGAAACCGGCTGTTTTCAGGTCTGAAACTGACGCTAAACGGGAATCGAGAGTTCTATCTCAAGGACGGGCAGATTGAGTTGCCTCCCATCCCTCGAAGTTACGTTCTCACCGTCGATGGTAATGTTGGATATCTGGACGTTGCTCATGAAGCGCTTCTTCAGCACTTGGGCCACTTCAACTGACATGTTGATTGCTTCTCCCCTCGCCCTGAGGACGACCTGCTTTGCACCACCGTTGAACATCGTGATGCAGGCAGTTACATAGTTCAGAAGGGGCTTGCTTTGTCCGACGATGACGGTCCTTCTCTCTTCAGACATGAGAGGAAGTGCTCCTCGTTCAGGCTATAAACGCTCCCCTTTGGAATCCGCCCCTCTCTCGTCACCAAAGCAACCAAGGTAGCAGCAACTACTGCACGCCAAGCGATTCGTCTCTGGCAGAGTAGTACAATCGAGGGTAGTTGTTGACTGGCCAGCCTATACTTGCCGCTGACCTTCTCAATGGCGCCGTGGTTAGCCAACCACCAGAGAATCCTGGAGACTACTCTTGGTGGTAGCCGAGATTCTGCTTCCTGGCGCCGGAGATAGGATATAAGGCCCGTCGGAAGGAGCCGGCCTCAGGGGTCGTCGGCTAGATCGTGAGCGGGGCAAACGCCCTTCAAACGAGGCTAGTCTGGTCTAGGCTTCAAACAAACTTGGAGGACGCCTCGGGAAGGGACAGATTATCTGCAATCTGTCTCGGGAACGCTTGAGATCGCTGGTTCAAATCCGGCCGACCCCATCTCTTCGGCAAGGCTAATCGTCTTTTTTGTGTCACTTGTCAAGTTTCGCCCGCTTACCTGGCTATGCTTCAAAGTAGTCAA
>DASPOK010000101.1:0-2303 GCA_035626075.1 Nitrososphaerales archaeon | reverse complement strand
GGACGGAGGAGCTAGGCGGGTGGATGGTCCACAGCTCAAACGGGATAGCATCCCACGTCGTGGAGGACGAGGCGCAGTGCTTTGTCATCGTGAGGAAGCTACTCGCCTACTTCAGGGGGCGTGGCGAGAAGGCGAATCTTGGGACTCCTAGACTCGGGCTTTCCCCCTCTCAGAAACCCGTAGAGCTAGCCTTCGATTCCGGGACGTTCTTCGAGTTCAGGAACGGCTACGCTCAAAGCGCAGTCACGGGCCTAGCGCTGCTCGAAGGGAAGACGTGTGGGGTGATTGCCTCCAACAAGGAGGTAATGAGGGGGTTCCTCGACGTCGACGCCTGTAGGAAAATCGCGCGGTTCGCCTCGATGTGCAACACGCTCAACATACCCATGGTGACGTTCCTCGACTGCCCGGGGGTCTACCCAGGCGCCGAGCAAGAAAGGGCCGGACTGATCGGAGCGAGCGGCGAGGCAATAAAAGAGTACGCGTCCTCGGGCTGCCCCAAGGTCACGGTCATCACAGGTGAAGCCTACGGGGGGGCATTCGTTGGCTTCGCCAGCAAGGCACTCGGTTCTAAGAAAGTATACGCCTACCCCACCGCGAGGATATCTGTCCTAAGCCTCCCCGCCTATTCGGAAATCTTCCTGAAGAGGAAACTCGAAGGCTTGAAGGAAGAGGAACGGAAGACCGAGCTCGAAAAAGCGTCGGCCTCTTTCATGAAACAGATGGACCCATCTATAGGGGTGAGAGAGGGTTACCTGGACGGGATAATCGAGCCAGATCAGACGAGGGCGAAGCTCATAGAGGCGTTCCAGGGCGCTGGCGCGCTGTAGCGATTCTCAACCCTTCGCACTCTGAGTGAGCTCCACGAGGATTCCGCCTGTGGACTTCGGGTGCATGAAGTTCACCCTGCTCCCGAACTTGCCGTCGGCCGGCTTGTCGTAGATGAACCGGAACCCCTTCGCCTTCAGCTCCTCGGTGGTTTTCTCGATGTCGTCCACTTCGAAAGCGATGTGATGCAGGCCCTCCCCCCTTTCTCTGATGAACTTGGCAAGGGTGCTGTCTTCGCTCGTCGGCTCCAGGAACTCGACGCTTGTCTCCCCTGCCTTCAACAGGGCCACTCTTGCCTTCTGCCCTGCTACCTCTGTCTGCTTTACCTGGAACTCGCCAATCTTGCCGTAGATGGCGAGCATCTGGTCCACGCTTTTTACGGCCACACCTACGTGATCGAATTTCATCATCAGTCAGAACACCTGATTCGCCTTGTAAACCCCGTATATCTCCCTCAGGGCATCGCTGATTTCCCCAACCGTGCATTTGGCATTCACCGCGTCTGAAATCGAGGGGAGCATGTTCTCGCCGCGCTGGGCTGCGCTCGTCAGGCGTTCTAGTCTCTCCCGCACGGTTCCGATGTCCCTCTTCCTCTTCAAAGCCTTCAACGCTCCGACCCTCTCCTTCTGAATCCGCTCGGGTAGGATCTGCACCTTTCTCGTAGACGGAGCAGATGGCTGGTAGGCGTTCACCCCGACGATTATCCTCTTCTTTGTCTCAATCTCCAGCTGCTTCTGGTAGGCCGAGTTCAGAATCTCCTTCTTCACGTATCCGCTCTCTATGGCCTTCAGCATTCCCCCAATCTTGTCCACCCTGTCAATCTCTTCGAACGCGAGCCGCTCAAGCTTGTCAGTCAGGTGCTCGAGGTAGTAGGAACCTCCGAGAGGGTCGGCCGTCAGTGTGACCCCCGATTCGTTGGCTATCACCTGCTGGGTCCTTAACGCGAGCTTCGCCGACTCCTCTGACGGGAGGGAGAGCGCCTCATCCATGGAGTTCGTGTGTAGTGATTGAGTGCCTCCTAGGACCGCAGCAAGGGCCTGAATTGTCACTCTGACCGTATTGTTCTCTGGGTCCTGGGCCGTCAGGGTCTCTCCCGCCGTCTGGGTGTGGAACTTCAGTTTCGTGGATTCATCGTCCCTGGCCCCGAACCTCTCCTTCATAATGCGCGCCCAGATCCTCCGGGCAGCCCTGAACTTGGCTACCTCCTCCATGAAGTCGTTGTTGGAGGCGAAGAAGAAGGAGAAATGGGGGGCGAACTGCTCGAGGGACAACCCTCTCTGAAGAGCGGCGTTGGTGTAGGCTATGGCGTCTGAGAAGGTGTAAGCCAGCTCCTGGACGGCAGTGGAGCCGGCCTCCCTGATGTGGTAACCGCTGATACTAATCGGATGCCACTTCGGATAGTTCTTCACAGAGTACTCCACCAGGTCGATGGAGAGCGAAAGCGAAGGCCCTGGAGGATAGATGTACGTGTTCCTGGC
>DASPOK010000100.1:0-17803 GCA_035626075.1 Nitrososphaerales archaeon | reverse complement strand
ACAGACTCGATGTTGAATTCAATCAATTACTTCAATCCGTCTTCCGCCAACTTGACCGTCATGACCCGACCCGACCAGTCGGTCGTGGTTCTGAATGCTTCCGCAATTCAGTTCAATCTAGGTTACGGCTACAATGGAATGGCGCCGTATTCGGCATTCCTTGCGACGCTCGTTACTCCGATGGCGGCGGCTGTCGACCCGGCTTATGTGGGAGCCCATGGAGGAGTGACTGCAGGAGCTGCGAACGGCTTCATGACGACAGAAGCACTCGGCACAGGTTTCTATGAACTGCAGTCTTGGGTATTGGGACAGAGCGTGAGTCTGATCAGGAACCCCAGTTACTGGGCAGATAACCTTCCGGCGTCGCAGCTTAACAATGCCATCGCTCCGGCAATTCTCAAGAACATAGTCATCTACTACAAAGATTCGGCTACGAGCATAGCCGACCTCAGCGCAGGGATTGTTCAGATGATCAGCGTTCCGGTTACCTACTACAATGTCACCTCCCCTATGTCTGGAGTCACCACGTCAATTCTCCCGATCGTCTATGGCTCATCGGAAGACGTGCATTACCTGTACATGGATACCCAGGCGTTCCCGATCTTCAACAACATCAATGTTAGGAAGGCGGTTGCAAATGCAATAGACTACCAGGATATCATTCGGCTAGTATTCAACGGCCACGCCCAGCAATGGATCGGGCCGGTTCCACCAGGATTCCAATACTATAACGAATCGACGGAGGGGCTGAGCCCATATCCATACAACCCAACACAGGCGGCAGTCTCGCTCGCACAAGCAGGGTTCGTATCGCACCTGCCCAATGGAACTACGCTCAATCCAAGCGGTAGGCAATTCCCGACTGTTTCGTTCCTTTACGATTCCGAGGATCCCACAGACCAGGGGGCTGCTGAAATCATAAGTAGCAACTTGGGGTCGATTGGCATACCAATCACTCTGAAGTCCCTGCCCTTCAGAGAGTACGCAACCCTGATTGATTCCCCGAGCAGTGAGAATACGACCTTCGCTATGGGATTCGGTTACTATAGCGAGGACTACACTGCAAGCATAGACTACGTTTCCTATTTCACGACCACGAACCAAATCGGGTCGAGCGCCTTCGTGGACTCTCAGGTCCTCAATTGGACAACTCAGGCTGCAACCGCAGTAAATAGTTCAACGATAATTGGAGCGTTTCGTAACATCACGCAGAGGATGTACCAGAACTATACGGACATCTGGCTCTATGTTCCTGAGATGATGGCCGTGAGGGCTAATGGCATTACGGGCATAATCCCCAGTCCTGCCGGATCTGGCATGGGTTACTTCCTGTATTACAATACGATCAGTTATTCAAGCTAGCGAGGGGGCGAATATGATCCCCCTAAGAGATTTCCTTCCGTACCTGGGAAAACGAGTTCTGGGTGCGATTCTTGTCCTAATCGGCGCCCTGCTTCTGGTCTTCTTCATCTCCTATATCCTCAATCCTGATCCTGCACACCTGTGGGCAGGAGCAAGGGCCAGCAAGTCAACCATAGCCGCCGTAGTGGCAAGGTATCACCTGAACCAGCCTTGGTGGGATCAGCTTTACTACTACCTCCAATCGTACGCGACCGGCAATTTCGGCACCGACCCGCAGACCGGGAAGTCCATCATTTCAGAGATGGCTTTCTACTTCCCGAATACACTGGAGCTCGTCCTTGTCTCTATGATTATGATCGTGGCCCTAGGCGTGGCGTCCGGCTACGTTGCGGGAATGCGGTTCGGCACTAAAGTGGACCACCTGATAAGAATCTTCTACCTTGCCACATGGTCTTCCCCCTACTATCTGGGAGGTTTTCTCGCGATACTAGTCTTCTCGAGCTACCTTCCACTCTTCCCGTCTAGCGGCATGTATTCACAGACATTGGCACCCATCAATCACATCACAGGGATCTACATCCTGGACGCTCTGATTCAGCTGAATGGCCCGGCGTTTCTATCCGGCATCGACCATGTCATCATGCCAGCCGCCGTCCTAGCACTGCTTGACTTCGGGCTGGTCGCGAGGATAATGCGGTCATCGATACTGAACTCGAGATGGTCGACGCATGTGAAGGCCGCCCGTGCCAAAGGATTAGCAGAGGGAGAGGTAAGAAGGAACCACATACTGAGGAATGCTCTGATAGACACAAACACCATCATAGCGGTGACATTTGGGTTCTTGCTCTCCGGGACCATCGTCATCGAGGAGATTTTCGCGTGGCCGGGAATTGGTTACTTCACCTACAACGCGATAGTTTCCATAAACTACCCTGTCCTGGTTCCATGCGTTTTGCTCTTCACCTTGGGCGTAATCGTAGCGAACTTCATAGCCGATGTCTTCTACTCATTGCTTGATCCTCGGATCGCCCTAGGAGAGGGAGGAGGCGAGGGTTGAGCACAGGAGCCGCGAGTATGAGGAGGCTCATCACGTCCAACGCGCTCTCCATGTTCGGGCTTCTGACAGTTTCTCTTTTCTTGATAGTTACTGTGGTCCAGATCGTAAGCTCTGGGGCAATCCTTCCTTACAGTGCGTACCAGCCCAGTTTTGTTTCGGCGAATCTTCCTCCGTCTCTTTCACATCCGTTCGGAACAGACCTACTGGGTAGGGACATGTTCTCCAGGGTAATAACGGCCCTGCCAATCGACGTAGGCATCCCGCTCATAACCGTAGCTCTCTCGGCAGCCATAGGAATCGTCCTTGGTACCCTTGCAGCTTTCTTCAGAGGATGGTTGGATGAGGTCCTGATGAGGCTGACTGATCTGTTCATGGCCTTCCCCACGATGATCATGGCCATGGCCATCGCTGCAACTCTGGGCCCCAGCCTTGTGAATGTCACTTTATCTATGATCATCGTTTGGTGGCCACCATACGTCAGATTGGTGAGGGGAGGCGTCCTCGCAATCGCTGCTGAGGATTTCGTGTCGATATCGAAAGCGCTGAACTCGTCCTTCTTCTACATTGTAAGAAAAGATGCCATTCCTAACGTTCTGCCGACTATCCTCGTCTATGCCACCTTCGACGTTGGGTCTGCACTCCTGACTCTGTCGACTCTCGGCTTCCTGAATGTGGGAATACCCCCGTCTGCGCCGGAGCTTGGGATGATGGTATCCAACGTAGGAACCAACCTCTTCTTGTTCCCCTACCAGATTATCATACCGGCTGTGGTTGTGGCTGTGATCGTGGCAGGATTCAGCTTCCTCGGGGAAGGAATCAGGGAGGCACTGGACGTTAAGCTCAGGCCTCATATCCTAGTTAGGAGCAAACCTGCGAAAGAAATCGAAACAAGAATCCAATAGGAAACATGTGTTGTGCCGTCAGTGGATTAGAGAATGTTCTCTCACGAGGGTTCGTGAGGTGGGACCCGCAAATCGCCACCTGTGGCCGCAGCTGTTGGAAGGAGCGCCTGGTTCTCTTTACTTGACAAGTGGTCATAAAGGAAGCAGGAGACGAGATGGCCGCTTCCGAGATTCACCCAGAGAGGCACCGCCGCGCACCTATCGAAGGCAGCTGGACAGACAATACGGTACCGACAGCCGGAGGGCGCCGGTCTGTGCTCGGAAACGACGGTCTCCTGCAGCTGGGCTTTCTTGAGCGTCAGGACGTGCGAAATCAGGCTTTGAGTGTAGGGGTGTTTCGGTTCCGTGTCGACGGTTCGAGTGTCTCCTATCTCCACGAGCCTTCCGTAGAACAGGACGCCGAGCCTATGGCTGACGTACTTGATTACGTTGATGTCGTGGGTTATGAAAAGGTATGACATGTCGAGCTCGGACTTCAGCTTCTTGAGGGTGTTCAAGACCTGCGCCTGAATCGAAACATCTAGGGCGCTAGTCGGTTCGTCGAGCACAAGTAGCTTCTTGGGCACCACAAGAGCCCTAGCCAAACTGATCCTCTGCCTCTGCCCCCCGCTCAGTTCCCTTGGACGACGAGGCAACAGATCCTTCGTCACTCCGACAAGTTTGTTTATGAAATCTATTCTTTCGTCGTAGTCTTTCTTGGGTATCGACTTGGACGCTATGAGCGCCTCCGTTATGACTTCCTTCACCGTTAGCGACGGATTCAGAGATCGAACAGGGTCTTGGAAGACTATGCCGACGTTCTGTCTCAGGAAGGCGATGTCTTTTCTTTTCTTGTAATCGATTTTTCGCCCCAGCAACCTGACGGTCCCGGATGTGGGTTTGTACAGGCCCACCAAGACTTTGGCCAAGGTAGATTTTCCCGAGCCAGTTTCGCCGGTCAGCCCGAAGGTCTCCTTCTCCCCTATGGTGAGGGTGACATCGTCGAGAGCCTTCAACGAAGGTCCGCTGCGGAAAAGGCTAGCCCTTCTTTTCGACCTGAAACTGACTGTCAGGTGGTCTATCTCAACTAAATTTCCCATTCGCCTTATCGACTCTCCAACATGCAGTGTACCGTCCTGCCGAGACCTCCTCCAATCTCGGTTCCTCTTTCTTGCAAATGTCCTTCAGGTACGGACATCTGGGGTTGAACTTGCAACCGTCAGGGAGATGCCTCAGATCCGGTGGTTCGCCCAGCTGAACCGCCAAAGGCGGGGCGTCCTCGAACCCTTGGGGCACCGAGGCAACTAACGTGTTTGTGTAGGGATGCAAGGGATTCTGGAGGACATCACGTGTTTTCCCGGCTTCCATCACTCTTCCAGCGTACATGATGTATATTCTATCGCAAATCTGGGAGGCGATGGTCAGGTCGTGGGTTATGTACAACACGGTCCCACCGGACTTTATCTGCGCGCTGAACATCCCGAGGATTCTGTTCTGGACATAGGCGTCGAGACCGGTGGTAGGCTCGTCGGAGATCATCAACCTCGGTTTTTCGATGGTAGAAATCGAGATGGCTACCCTCTGCCTCATGCCGCCGGAAAGCTCGTGTGGATACCGTTCCATAACCTCCTCCGGCTTATCTATGCACAGATTCCTTAGCAGGTCGGTAATCACCCTTCTGGATTCCGCTTCTGATTCCTGAACAATCGTTCCGCCGCCCCTCTTTCTTTCAACCTTCAAAGCCTCACCAATCTGTGACTCGACTGTATACACCGGATTAAGAGAGTCAAGCGGCTCTTGGAAAACCATGTTGATTCCAGTGCCGTGAATTTTCTCCATTTCATCTTCCTTCAGTTTCAGGACGTCTTTGCCTTCGAAGACTATTCTTCCACTGACGAATTTTGCAGGGGGGGAATCCAGAAGCCCGAGGATGGCCAAGCCTAGTGTAGTCTTACCTGAGCCGCTCTCGCCCACAATGCCGACGACTTCGCCCTTCTTCGCGTTCAGCGAAACGCCTTTGAGGATTCTCACTCTGCCGTCGACAGATACGAAGTCGATTGTCAGGTCATTGATGACAAGCAGGTAGTCTCCCCCGTCTCGTTCTGCAGGTGGGGGCACACCGTTCGCCTGACCTCTTTCTACTGGCGCCAAAGCCTGACGACTTTCCCCTGCACCAAGATCATCGAGGGCCAACCAAGAAGACTTTGCTGTTTTCCCTCCTATTGTCGTATTAACTCTTTTCTCAAGGCAGCAGGACATGCGGACCTTGGGTAGAAAGGAGCGTTCAGCAAGAGATAGAGTCTACGCTATCGCTTCAAGGCAATAACCCTAGGCTGGCTTTGGAATGATAGCCTGCTCACTAAGTAACCCATGAGGCCGGAACGGGCCGTTCCCGTGAATTGATTCCCCTGTAGAATGCTTCTATTTCGCGACGATGTTGGGGAAGTTGGATGTGTGGAAGCTGAGCCTGTACTTCCCACCAGAGCCAACGTAGATTGCGCCATCGTTCCTAAGCGAACGCAGTGCTCGGTTGAAATCCATCTTCGACACTCCAAGTCCTGGGGCAACATCGTTTCTCCCTTCGAACACCAGCCCTGCAGCGACCGCGTTGAGGACCCTCACCTCTGGGGGAGAGTCTTCGTACGGTACTGCTAGTGGCATTAGGCCGAAAGGAGCAGCGAAGGGCCTCTCGGGCTGTTGATTTGGAAGCGGGTTTTGGTCCTCTGGCTCCAACTGCTTCAAGCGGTACTTTCTACCGCCTTGGAATACCAATATGTTGAGAGGTCAGTTCTGTGGTCGGCTTTTAAATATTTCCCGCATGACCGACGATTTTTCTTTTACCAGCGCGAAAGTATGACTTTTCTGTCTGTGAAGAAGTCCACGGTGTCTGCCTGCGGGTGCGCAACGCCGAAGAAGGAGTCTCTCATTCCTCCGAATGGGAAGAAAGCTGACGGTGCCGCCACACCAATGTTGATTCCTATGTTGCCCGCATTTGCCCGTCGTCTGAACTCGCGTGCCATCCTGCCCGAGGACGTGAATATGCTGGCCATGTTTCCATAATTGGTACTGTTGTTCACAATGTCCAGAGCTTCGTCGAGGGTTTCGACATGTATGACGCTGGCCAGGGGGCCGAATACCTCGTGCTGTGCCACGCTCATTGTCGGAGAAACATCATCAAGTATGGTGCTCCCCAGATAGAACCCGCTTGGGAACTCCTCGACTTTGGCATTTCGACCGTCGAGCACCAGCTTCCCGCCCTCGTCGATTCCTTTCTGCACGTACTCCCGGACGCGCTCTTTTGCCGACCTCGTCACCAAGGGACCCATTTCGGTCCCAGGCGAGAGACCGTTTCCGATTCTCAGGGCTGACGCGGCCTTCGAGAACTTGTCAAGCAGTCGACCTTCGCCGCGAGCGACAACTACGAGATTCGCCCCAGCGAGACATCTCTGACCTGTGTTGCCAAAGAAGGAGGAAACGATGGAGGGGATCGATTGGTTCACGTCTGCATCTGGCATTACGACGATGCTGTTCTTGGCTCCTCCGTTGACAATCGCTCTTTTTCCGTTTTCCCCAGCGATCCTGTAAACGCGACGCGCCACGGCCGTTGAGCCAACAAAAGTCACGCCCTTCGTCTCCGGGCGGCTGATCAGGGTCTCGACAACGTCGGGACCGCCGTGTACCAGGTTGAGTACCCCGGCGGGGAGCCCTACCTCCTCCTGAATTAGCGCGGCTACCTTCTGCATGGGTACTGGCGTGATTTCGCTCGGCTTCACCACGACAGTGTCACCAAGCACCAATGCGTAGGGCAGGAACCAGAAGGGAATCATGACGGGAAAGTTGAACGGGCAGACTATCGCGAAGACACCAAGCGGCTCCTTGACCATGGCCTCATCTATCCCTGGCGAAATCTGGTCTAGATTGGATCCTTTGGCAAGCGTGTATGCAATCGAAATCGCAGACTCGACGTTCTCGATGGTCCTTCGAACGTCACCTCGACTCTCCTCCAGCGTCTTGCCGTGATTCTCCGTGTTGAGGATTGCGATTTCCTTGGCGTGCAGCTCAAGCACCTCCTTCATTCTGAAAAGGAATTGAATCCTGTCGGTCATCGGCAGAGAACTCCAAGAAGCGAACGCGTCGTTGGCAGCCCCAACGGCCTGAGTCACTTCCTCTCTGGTCGAGAAGGGTACCGAACCAATGACGCGCCCCTCTGCGGGATTGAAGACTTCGTGCAAGTCCTGCGATTTGGATTCTCCCCATTTTCCGGAAATCAACAGCGGAAGGCTCTCGGGATTTCTTTTCGAGCTCAACTTGTTAGGCATTGGTACGTCTAGCCTCAGGCCCTCTGGTTGGGTGATAAGAGCGTTGGCGCCCAGGGGCGATATTACCTTCAATGGAGCCTCTGACCCTTTCGTGATTGCAGGCAGGAATAAAGTGGTATAAGCCCAGCCTGCCCGAAGCTGCCGCCGTGAGTGAATCTTTCTATTCTCTTGACCACCGTTACGTCCTTGACTGCCTACCTCCGCGCGAGAACATAGTTGTGGTCCGCGCGAGAGGCATGAAGATTGAAGATGCGAGTGGTAAGGTCTACACCGACCTCTTCTCGGGCATAAGCACGAACAACCTTGGCCACTGCCATCCTGAGGTTGTCAAAGCGATTGCAACCCAGGCGAAGAGATTCATGCATGTGTCGGCGTATTACTACCACGAATTGGAGGCAGACCTCGCCCAGCGACTCTCGGCCATTGCTCCAAGAGGCCTCCTGAAGACATTCTTCTGCAACAGCGGGACAGAGGCGGTTGATGGGTCAGTCAAATTCTGCAAGCTGTACGCTAGCTCAAGAGGGAAGAGCGGGGCCACGGTCATTGCACTGAAGGGTTCGTTTCATGGCAGGCTCTCCCTGACTCTATCCCTGACGGGGCAGAGGAAGTTCAAGGCCAATCTGGGGAACTACGCGAACTATCCTGGTATCGTTCACACGCTGTCACCCTACTACTACAGGTATGGGCAGGGCCTTTCAGAGGACGAGTTCGGAAGGCGCTGCGCTGACGAAATAAAGGATGTAATCGAGAACTATGCGGCTGGAGACGTCGCAGCTGTCGTAGTGGAGCCCATAATGGGCGAGGGCGGAATAATAGTACCTCCCGACACTTTCCTGCCCAGGGTCGCGACAATCTGCAGAGACGAAGAGGTCCCCCTGGTGGTGGACGAGGTCCAGACGGGTTTCGGGAGGACGGGGAAGAACTTTGCCTGCCAGCACTGGTCCGTAGAGCCCGATGTGATGGCCCTGGCGAAGGCTCTTGGGGGAGGCCTGCCGCTGGGGGCGATAATGCTCTCTGAGAAGATTTCCAAGGCGATCCATCCGGGAGACCACTTCAATACGTTCTTCGGGAATCCGGTGTGCTGCGCGGCAGCGCTTGCGGTAATCTCTGTTATGCAGAGGGAGAGGCTCGCTGACCGGGCATCCAGAATCGGAACGACGATGCTGAAACGGCTAGGCGAAGCTCAGGAGGAGGTCACTGGGGTGGGGGAGGTGAGGGGGAGGGGCCTCATGATTGGGATTGAGCTCGTCAAGAACCGCAGCACCAAGGTGCCTGCTCCCGAACTGGCTCAAGACGTCAAGAAGGAAATGCTGAGGAGAGGGTACATCGTGGGGGTAGGAGGAATTTTCAAGAATGTGATCAGGCTACAGCCTCCTCTGATCATCCCCAGGGAAGAGGCCGAAAGGGCTACCTCGGAACTCGTCGATTCGCTGAAGAAGGCTTCGGCGCCTTAGGCAGTCTTGGACCCATCGCCGGGGCTGCAGGGGGCACAGAATCCTCCACCCCAGATGTCCACGGCGCTGCGAGTTTCAACTTCCTAGGTACAGGCTCACGAGCTTCTGCTCGGTCATCTCGAGCATGGTGTCTCTGACGCCCTCTCTCCCGAACCCTGTCTTCTTGCGCCCGCCGAAGGGGAGCGCATCCCACCTCAGCCTGGTTGAGTCGTTGATGATCACTGAGCCGGCGTGGATTCTCTTGGCGAGATTCAGGGCCATTCTGTAGTCGCTTGTGTGTATGGCAGCCTGCAGGCCGTACTCGGAAGCGTTGGCCTTCTGAAGGGCCTCTTCGGCCGTGTCGAAGGTCGAGATTGGAGCTATTGGTCCGAACACCTCCTCTTTCAAAACAGCGGCGCCGTCCGGTAGGTCACTTACAACTGTGGGCTCGAAGTAGCTCCCGGGCCGGTCGATCTTCTTCCCTCCGAAGAGAAGCTTGCCGCCTCCGGCTAGGGTCTCGTCAACGAGTCTGGCCATGTCGTCGACCGCGCTCTGGCTTATCACGGGGCCGACCTCAGTCGTCTCGAGCAGCGGGTCGTCCACCTTGAGCTTTGATGTGAGGTCCACGAACCCCCGGATGAACTTTGACGCCGCCCCGCGCTGGACGAAGAACCGTTTGCTAGAATTGCAGTTCTGGCCTGCGTAGTCGAACCTCCCCTTGACTGCCACTTTTGTCGCCTTGTCCAAATCTGCGTCGTCGAAGATGATCACCGGGTCCGAACCCCCCAGCTCCATGATTGATCTCTTTGCCTGCATGGCCGCCCTGGATGCGACTCTTAGACCAACCTCAGTGGAGCCGGTGAATGTGACGAGTCTGACGTCGGGGTGGTCTACGATGGTGTCGCCAATTTCTGAGCTCTGGCCTGTTACGAGGTTGACGCACCCAGGCGGGAGCCCGGCGTCGGAAAGAAGGGCGGTCATCTTCGCAGCTGACAGCGGAGTCTGGATGCTAGGCTTCACGACCACGGTGTTTCCCACTGCCAGCGCCGGGGCCACCTTGTGGGCGAAGGAGTTCACGGGGAAGTTGAACGGGAGGATGGCGGCAACCACCCCCACGGGCTCGCGCGTGGTGAAGACCATCCTGTCTTGGTTTCCGGCCGGGTACTCGTAGGCGTCCACTCTGTGGACCCTTCCCTCCAACATCCCGGTGGCTTCCTGGGACGCTGACGTGAACACGCCAGCGGCCCTGATCACCTCGACCCTGCTGTCCCGGATGGGCTTCCCTGCCTCTGTGGCAAGAGCAAGGGCAAAATCGTCAAGCCTTTCTCTGAGCAGTTCCGCTGACTTCGCCAAGACGGCGCATCGTTTGCTCAGCGGGGCCCCTGACCATGCCTCGAAGGATTTCGTCGCCGCCTCGACAGCTTCCTTCACATCCTCGCTGGTCCCCTTGCTGACCCTGTCCACGACCTTCCCGGATCCGGGGCTGATGAGGGGGACAGTCTCCTGCTTCTCGATCAGCTTTCCGCCTATTACCAGGCCTACTGTCATGAGGCCTTCGTCCCTAATCGGTCTTAATACGGTGATTGTCCGGCCCTAGACAAGCGCTACGACGCGTGGCCTAGAATGCCCTTCTCGAAGACCTGGAGCCCCTTATCCAAGAGCGGCTCCTCGATGGTCAGGGGCGCCATGAACCTCAGGACGTTCCCGTAGTGGCCACAGGTGTGCATCAGGAGTCCGCTTTCGAACAGCCTCCTTCTCATTTCCACGGCCAGGGCCCGGGAAGGCTTCTTGGTTTGTTTCGACTCCACGACCTCGTTTCCGATCATGAACCCAACGCCTCGAACATCCCCTATGTTCTTCGACCTGGAAGCAATCCCCTCGAACTCGGCTTTCGTCTTCTTCCCGAGCCTTGTTACCCGCTCCAAGAGCTTGTTCTTCTCGATGTAGTCTATCGACGCAGAGCCAGCCGCCATCGCAAGTGCGTTTCCCCTGTAGGTGCCAAGGTGGAAGCCCTCGTTCAGAGCCTTGTCGTACTCTGACTTGTAGGCGACAAGAGATAGGGGTATGCCAGCTCCGACCGATTTCGAGACGCATATGATGTCCGGGGCAGTGCCTGTGACCTCGCACCCCCAGAACTTCCCCGTCCTCCCGAAACCCGTCTGGACCTCGTCGATAATCAACGGAATCTGGGCCATGTCTGTTATTTCTCTTAGGCCAGGGAGGAAGTCCTCGGGAGGAGGGATGTAGCCCCCTTCTCCTTCTACCGGCTCGACGATTATGCCAGCCAGGTCGTCCAGGCCCGAGTGCTCGTCCTCGATTAGGTGCTCGAGGTAGCGCAGAACGACCTTGCCTTCGTCCCCCTTCTTCTCCACAGGGAGAGGGAAGCGGTAGGAGTATGGATAGGGGAGCCTGAAGACGCCCTGCCTGGGGACTCCGGCGTACTCGAGGTAGTGCCTCGAAGAGGTGAGGCTCACCGCACCCTGGTGAACACCGTGGTAGGAACCTTCGAACGCCACAATCGTCCTCTTGCCCGTGACCCTCCTCGCGATGGCGACGGCCGTCTCGCAGGCATCAGCTCCTGTGACTGTCGTCATTATCTTCGCACGACCTCTGAGGCCCGCAGGGAGGACGGAGTGCATCCTCTCGAGGAATCCAATCCTCGTCTCCGTGGGGATCTCAAGGGCATGCCATATCTTCCCGAGTTGGGCAGTCACCGCTTTGGCAATCGCAGGGTTGCGATGCCCCAGGTTGAGGACGCTGATTCCGCTCACCCAGTCGATGTAGAGGTTTCCATCGACGTCCCGAACCGTCGCGTTATCAGCTGAGTCGATGGCGAAAGGGAACGCCTTGCTGTAGACGACGGCCCTCGTTTCGAGCTCCTCCTGCTTCCTGAGAAGCTCCTTCGACCGGGGACCAGGAGGCCTTACTACGATCTTCGGCGCCATCAGAGTACTTGCTTGTGCCATCCCATAACACGAGCAATAGAGACGCTTTAGCTCTTACTAACGTGCCAAGCGCCCCGCGGGTTCGGGTAGAGGCAACGAATCTCTGACCACAGGTTCCGCAGCCTTGTGGGGCAGTTGAGAAGATTTCAGCCCAGGCAAGAGACAGGCTCACGTCGGAATGTTGGAAGAACTGGGGATTTGCGCGAAATGGTGTTTGTTCTGCGAAAGCGTATAACAACGACAAAGGGAGGCCCCGACGAGCGACATGAAGACACTTGTCTTAGGAGCGTCGGGCCAAATCGGGGCGTACACCGCCCAAGACTTGGTGGAGTTCTCCAAGGCCGATGTGATAGCATCAAGTCGAAAACTCGGGAACGTCAAGAAAGCAATGGACGACCTGCACCTAGGGGACCGTGTCCATGTCATGGAACTTGACGCTAGCGACACGGAAGCCGTTGCGAAAGTCGCGAAATCGGAAAAGGTCGACACCGTAGTCAACTGCGCTTGGTATCAGACCAACATAGCGGTCATGAATGCCTGCCTTCGGGCCGGCGCCCATTACACGGACCTGGGCGGGTTCTTCGACACCTGCCTCAAGCAGCTAGAATTCGACAAGGAGTGGAAGAGGGCAGGGATCAACGCAACAATCGGGTTGGGGAGCACGCCGGGCTTGACCAACGTCGCAGGGGCGGCCGGCGCCGCGAAGCTGGACAAGGTCGACACCATCAACATCTACTGCTCTTGGGGCAACACTCTGCCCGTGAAGGAGCCAGGCTGGCCAGGCTACTCCATACGGACAGTTATGGACGAGTTCACGCAGGAGCCTGTCATGTGGCTCGACGGTAAGCACGTAAAGCAACCGGTGCTCTCTGGCGAGACCACGGTGACGATGCAAGAACCGATAGGGAAAGTCACGGCGTACTACGTGAAACACTCCGAGCCAGCGACCCTCGGAAGATACGTCGGCAAGGGGTGTCGCAATGTGACTTTCCGCATTGGGTTCCCAAGCACCGACTTCGCCACGTTTAGAACGCTGAGGAGCCTGGGCTTCGCCGAGACTGAAGGAATCCCGTTCGGCGACCTGAAGATCTCACCTCTCGACTACCTGACGGCGATGTACCAGAGGGGCATCTCCAAGTCCAGGCACGACACTCCACCGAGCGAGGAATACGAGTACGACGCATTCAGAATCGACGTGTTCGGAGCCCTGAAAGGAACTCCGGCAACGGTCACTTACTACATAATGACTTGGAACGACCCCCAGAGAGGAATACCTTCGGCCAGAGACACATCTGTGCCGCCGGCGGTAGTTTCATACTGGCAAGGAAGTGGGAAGATCAAAGAGCCAGGAGTCTTCCCGCCTGAAGCGACCGTCGACCCTGAGCCGTTCTTCGTCGAGATGGGCAAGCGGAAGATCAGGGTGGAAGAGCACTTCACGGAGACAAAGAAGTTCTACTAGCCGGAAAGTCTTCCAGAAGATTCTCTTCGGATTGCTGTGTCGGTCCGGCCATCTCTCTGAAGGCTAGCGACCATCCTGGGAGAAGTGGGTGCTTCAACTTGGTAGTTTCCTGCCTCGCTGGTGGCAAAAGGAGATAGAGAGCCCGATCCAAAGGGGCTGCCATGTTGGTCCGACAGATGAAGGTCGGGGATATGCAGAACTTCGTCTATCTGCTTGTCGACGAGCCGAGCAGGGAGGCGATGGCGATAGATTCGGGGTGGGAGATAGACCCTATCGTGTCTGCAGCAAGGACTGAAAAACTCGAAGTGAAGTTTGCAGTCGCTACGCACCATCATTCGGACCATGTCGCAACTCTGTGGCAGCTGGCCCGGACGCTCGACTCCAAGGTAGTAGCTCACCGGAGTTCGCCCGTCGCTCACGACTTGGATGTGGATGACGGAGACGTGCTCCGGCTGGGCGAAAGGGAAGTGAGGGTGCTTCATACGCCGGGGCACACGGAGGACAGCATATGCGTCTTCGACGGAAAGAATCTCTTCACGGGCGACACGCTCTTCGTCGGGAACTGCGGAAGAACCGATCTCGTGGGAGGCTCTCCAAGGAAGATGTTCAAGAGTCTGCATTCAATCATTCTCAAGCTTCCTCCGAAGACCACGGTGTATCCGGGCCATGATTACGGCGAGGTTCCCTTCAGGAAGCTGTCGGAGGAGAAGAAGCTGAACCCCACGCTGATAGCCAAGAGCTTCGCCGAGTTCCTTGCCGTGCCCTGAATCGTTCACCTCGAGTCGAATGGACTGGAGACGAATGGTTAATACAAAGCTGCGAATCATTACGATTCGGATCTAGCGTTATGGAAGCCGTCCAGGGTTTGGTTGCCGAAGAGAAGCCCCACAGAGTCCAGCGCAAGAGGACAAGAGGCTGGAAGATGCCGGAGAACACGGTCTACGTGGGCAGGCCCAGTGTTTGGGCCAATCCGTTCCTGGCTGACCGAACTCGAATCCACTCCCCGAAGGTTCTGCAAGGCGTCATGGACGTGTATAGACTCCACATTCAGCATCTTGTCGGGCAGGACCCCGACTTCCTTGAGCCGCTTAGGGGAAAGAACCTAGCCTGCTGGTGCCCACTGACCAACCCCAAATGGGAGAAGGTTTACTGTCACGCCGACGTCCTTCTCGAAATGGCGAACAGCTGAAGACTCGGTTAGAATCGCTCCGCGCTCTAGATGGCCTCTACCATCTCCATAGAGACTTCGGACCTGAGGAGCTCCCTGACCACGGTCTTGAAGGCTTCGAGATGGGTCGTGATGTCCTCCTTCGTATGCTGAACCGACACGGTCCACTGCTCATCGGGACCTGTGGCCATAGGAATTACACCCCGGTTCAGCATCGCGGTGTAGTAGGTCCACCATGTCCCGACGTTCACGTCGAGGAAGCTCCTCCAATCTGTCACTTCATGGTCTGTGAAGTGCATCGTGCCACTCACGCCTATTGACTGGACCTTCGCCTTGAGTTTCGCGTCGTTGATTATGTCCGTGTACCCGTCGGCCAACTCCCCTCCGAGCTTTGCGGCGTAAGCCAGCTTCTCCTTTGTCAGAATCTTGGTGAGGGTCACAAGACCGGCGGTGACTGCGACGGGATTCGAGTTGAAGGTGCCCGCGTGTGCCACAACTCCCGGGACGATGGCATCCATGACTTTCTTCTTCCCTCCCAGCACAGAAAGCGGGTACCCTCCGCCTATCGCCTTCCCCATCGTCTTGAGATCTGGCGTGACGCCGAACTCTCCTTCGGCCCCGTGGTAGAACTTGCCGCAGGTCTTCACTTCGTCGAAGATCAGGAGTGCCCCCGTTTCGTCACAGAGGCGACGCAAGGCCTCAAGGAACCCCGGCTTCGGAGGAACGAACCCCATGTTCATGGGGATGGGCTCTAGGATGATCCCTGCGAGGTCGTCCCGATCCTTCTTCACAGCCTCTTCTACCGAGTCGATGTTGTTGAACTGGGCCACGATGGTGTTCTGAAGTATCTCGTCGAGCATTCCCTGGGAGGAAGGGACGATGTTCGGGACGGTTGACTTCCCGGTTTTTGCAAGAGATGGCTTCACGTTGACCATCAGCGTGTCGTGGGACCCGTGGTAACATCCCTCGAACTTCAGGATCTTCTTCCGCTGTGTGTATGCTCGGGCCAGCCTCACGGCATGCATGGTTGATTCCAAGCCCGTTGACGACAGCTTGACCATGTCCACCTTGAACCTCTGGCAGATCGTCTTTGCGAGAACGGCGATGTCCTCTCCCTCGAACCCGAAGATGGTCCCGTTTTCGATTCTGCGGCGCATCGCTTTGACGAGGACGGGGTGGGAGTGACCGATTCCCAGGGAGCCGAAGGCCATGTTGAAGTCAAGGTACTCGTTCCCGTCGGCGTCCCATAGTCTGGACCCTCGCCCCTTGCTGAAGTAGAGCGGATAGGGATCGAGGTACCTGTAATTGCTGTTTACGCCGAATGGCATCCACTTCTTGGCTTCTTCGAAAATCTTCTCGGACCTCTTCGTTCTCTTCTTCAGCACATTTGCCTCTTTCTCCCCTATCTTCTCCACGGTTTCACCACCAACGCGGGCCTCGAGATGTTGTATATACGTCACCCTTGCTCATGGGCGTTCGTCCGAAGGCTCGTCGGTCGATTGTGAACCGAGAAGCACTCGACTCTTGGTCGCATGATTTCACACCCTGAGGCGTCGCTTAACTATAAATAACGAAGTTCCGGCGAGGTTTTCTCAAGGCCTTATCTTTGGCGTCGGGAAAGCCGACGGTCTTCGTGAGAGAGGCAACGGGGCTGGTGCGCGAGGTAGGCGCCTGGTCTTCGTTCATGGCAGTGTTCTTCTTGGTGACGGGTGGTGTCGTAGTACTAGAGCTCGGCACCATGTACACTGCGCCCGGGGCAAACTGGCCCGTGGCCCTCTTCGTCGCTTTCCTACCGTCGCTCCTTGCCGGAGGGATGTTCACCATGATTGGCTCTTCCCTCCCTCGGGCGGGCGCCGATTACGTTTTTACCACAAGAGCGACGAAGTCGATAATCGGATTCGTCAATTACTGGGGGCTGAACATCGCTTTCATCCTGAACATTGGAATCTTCGCCTACTACGGCTCGTCGTACCTCGGCTACTTCCTTTCAGGGTGGGGCGCCTACTACAACAACGCAAGCATCGCAAACCAGGGGGCCTACCTAGTCGGACCTGTTCCGACATTCGTTATTGCCATTCTGATCATTCTAATCTTCGGAGCGATATCTGTTGCGCGTCCGAAGAACGTCTGGAGGATGATATTCTGGGTCGGGGTCATCGCGCTTGTGACGACTGTACTGATGTTCGTCGCGATGGCCGGAATTACATCCGACTCCTTCCAGGCGGCGTTCAACTCGTTCATGGGGAACTCGACCGCATATTCGTCTGTAATCCAGCAGGGCGGTATCAGCATGCCGCCTCCGTCTTTTGCAGCCACAGCAGCTGCCCTTCCGTTCGCCTGGTTTGCCTATACGTGGTACAACCTCTCGCTGGGATGGACCGGGGAGATGAAGAACGTGAAGAGGTCTCTTCCAATAACTATCATTGTGGCCCTGGTCGCGATCGCAATCTACTACATCCTCTTCAGTGTGCTTGTTGTCAATGCCTTCGGCCAGTCTTTCCTGAACAACTGGAGTTCGCTGGCTTATAGTGGGACGACGCCAGTTGCGGGCGTCGGGAACTTCGTTCCGTTCTTCATCTTTGTAGCCGACAAGGCGCCCTGGCTCTATGTCGCCGCGTTTCTGGCCCTGTGGATCCCGACGGTGTTCGAGTTCCCCGCGGTGATAATCTCTCAGACCAGGTATCTCTTCGCCTGGGCTTTCGACAGAATACTCCCCGACAGGTTCGCCTCGGTGAGCGATAGGTTCCACACTCCAATCTTCGCGACGGTACTGGTGCTGATCGGGGGGATCATCGGGTCAGGTCTCATGGCAGTGCTCCCCAACCCGGCGGAGTTCGCAGTGGTTACGTTCTCCATATTCTCGTTCGGCTTCATAATCCCGGCCCTCGCCGCCATCGTCTTCCCGTATGTGAGGAAGGACATGTTTGAGGCCAACTTCAGCACCAAGAAATTCGGTCTCCCGCTCTTGAGCTGGCTCGGCCTGGGGACGGCAGTCTACCTGATCTACTCGACCTATCTCGCCCACGCGTCCGGGAGCCTGCCTCTGGACAACTACGCCCTAGGGGTGTTCGGGACGGTATACGGCCTCGGTGTCATAATCTACGTGGTGAGCTACTTCTGGAACAAGAGAAGGGGGCTCCCGCTCAGCCTAGTCTTCAAAGAGATTCCTCCAGAATAGA